>NZ_JBJHAQ010000051.1:0-21143 GCF_054051115.1 Modestobacter sp. SYSU DS0904
AAACAGGAGCGCAGCCCCCCCCCCCCCCGCCCCCGGGGGGGCCACCCCCCACCCCCCCCCCCCCCCCCCCCCCCCCCCCCCCCCCCCCCCCCCCCCCCCCCCCCCCCCCCCCCCCCGCCGCTGTCTTCGCCGAAGTGGCCACTCGGGCGACAAGGTGGGGCGCAACCCTCTCGCCGAAGTGGCCACTCGGGCGAGAAGGTGGGGCGCAACCCTCTCGCCGAAGTGGCCACTTCGGCGACGCGGGGTCAGCTGGTCCGGCGCCGGACGACGGCGACGACGACGGCCAGCGCGGCACCGGCCAGCGCGACCACCGTGACGTCGAGCAGGTACGCGGCGAGCCACACGTGCTTGGCCACCTCGAAGTAGCCGTCCCCGAGCACGGCCACCGCGGCCAGGCCCAGCGCGCTCCCGGCCGCGACCCCGGCGGTGCGGGCGAGGGCCGAGCCCAGCGACGCGCGCCACCGCAGCCCGGCGATCCCGGCGGCGATGCCCAGCCCGGTGAGCAGCGACGGCCACCAGGGGAGCGCCATCCCGTCCAGCCAGGCGCGCAGCTGCCCGGCGTCGGCCCCCTGCGCGCCCACCGCGGTGCCCAGGGCCGGCGGCCGGGTCTGCGGGGTCCACGGCGCCGAGGGCAGGTACTCCAGCGCCTGGCCCCGGGTCGCCTGCAGCCCGACGCCCACCGCACGGGCGAGGGCCGTGGGGTGGTCGAACAGCACCCGCCAGGCCCGCTCGCGGACCGCGGCGGGGTCCGCGGCGACCACCTCGGCGCCGGCCGCACCGTCCCGCCCCTCCGGGAAGTACGCGGTGCCGGCGCTCGCGGCCGCCGCGTCGGGGAGGCCGAGGTCGGCCGCCGATCCCGGCACCTCGGTGAGCACCGTGGTGTAGACGAGGTTGTGCACGTTGACCCGGCCGTAGCCCTCGGCCTGCCAGGCCAGGGCGGCGGAGACCGGGCCGAGCGCGGCCAGCGCGACGACGACGGCGGCGCCCGGCCCGACGAGGCGGCGTCGCCCCCGGCCCACCGCGGTGACCGCGCAGAGCGCCACCGCGACGGCGAGCAGCGGCAGGTAGGCGGCCTTCGCCGTGCCCGCGACCAGCCCGCCGCCCGCCACCAGGACGAGGCCGATGACCCGTTCCGCCCGGTGCTCCGGCCGGGTCACGGCGACCACCCCGACCCCGGCGACCAGGGTGAACGCCCCGAGCAGCCCGGCGGGCTCGGCGTAGGTGGAGAGCAGGAACCGGGCGACGTCGGCCTGCAGCAGCGGCAGCACCGCCGGCGCGAGCACCAGCACGCGGGCCGGGCCACGGGCGCCGGCCGCCCAGGCGGCGGCCGCGGCGACCACCGTGAACAGGACGACGTAGGTCCACCCCAGCCGGGTCAGCGACCAGTCGCCCGCCGTGCCGACCGTGGCCAGGCGGAGCAGCAGCAGCGCCGAGGACGGTGACGGGTCGGCGCAGGCATCGGTGCGCCCGAAGTCGAGGACGACCCCGCCCCGCCACTCGGCCACCTGGTCCGGGGTCCGCGGCACCAGCCCCGCGCCGCAGAACAGCCGGTCGCCGTCGCCGTTGTCCGCCGCCCCGGTCGGGGTGCCGAGCAGGCCGGTGACCGCGACGAGGCCGCACAGCACCAGCAACCCGGTCGCGGCGGCCACCGCACGGCGCAGCAGCGCACGACGGCCGGCCGCCACCGGCTGCCCGCCGTCCACCGGGGGGACGGCGGTCGCGTCAGGGGTCCGCACGTCGTCTCCTCCTTGACACCGAGGGGGACGCCGAGGGGGGACGCCGCGCGGGGACGGTACCCGCGGCTCCGGGCCGGAACCCGGTCAGTCCGGTGGGGCCTCGCCCGTCCCGGGGCCGCAGCCGGGGGCGGGGGTGGCGGCCGGGGCCTGCAGGTCGACCCGGTAGACCCGGACGTCGTCCACCGTGTGCACGAGCTCCAGCGAGCGGGACGGCAGCGGCGCCTCGAGCCCGGGGGTGCGCTGCCGGCCGTCGCGGACGAAGCCCGCGCCGAGCAGCACGTACCGGATGTCCAGCCGCTCGATCGCGGCGCGCACCTGCGGATCGGTGTCCAGGCAGCGGAACCGGGTCAGCAGGAGCCGCTGGGTGGGGCCCACCGTGGCCAGCGCATCGGTCGGCACCTGGTGACCGAACAGCGGGCGGGCGCCGGCCACCGCGAGCAGGTACGCCGAGCCGTCCGACGGGTCGTTCATCACCGTCTCGCCGGGGCCGACCCGCGGGCCCAGCCACGACATCGCGGCCAGCTCCGCGGCGTCGACGTACCGGTCGGACTGGTAGGACGACGCCAGCCGCTGCGCGTTGTGCCCGGCGTACAGGCCCTGGGAGGCGATCGCGAGCAGGATGAGCAGCCCCACCGCGGTGGCCGCCGGCCGCGGGGCGGGACGGCCGGCCCGCAGCCGCGGGGAGAGCTGCCCGGCCCAGCGGCTGAGCGCGAGCGCCGCCCGCTCCAGGCCGTGCGCGGCGATCGGGGCGAAGCCGAGCACGGCCAGGGCCGCGAACCGCCACCGGTCGTTCCACCAGGGGCGGGTCAGCGCCTCGGTCAGCGGGTGGTCGGCGGCGGCGGCGAGGACGAACAGCGTGCCTGCGACCCCGCTGCCCGCGGCGAGCCACCACAGCGGCCGGGCGGACCGCAGGGTGAGCAGGCCGAGCAGCAGCAGGGCGGCGAGCCCGAACTGGGGCGCGTCCAGCCCGTGGTTGAGGGTCAGCAGGTCACCGACGGCCTGCCCGGGTGTCTCGACCGCGCGCCAGTCGATCACCGACGCGACACCGCTCCCGGTGCGGACCGCGCCGAGGATCCCGGTCGCGGCGAGCAGTCCGCTGAGCACCGCGGCCCCGCCGAGCAGCGCCCAGGTGCGGCGGTCCAGCCGGGCCGCACGGGCCGACGGCTGCAGCAGGAGCAGCCCCGCCAGCAGCCCCCCGGAGAGGGCCACGCTGGGGTGCAGCCCGATCAGCGCCGCCCCAGCCAGACCGGTCACCACGGCCTCGACGGGCCGGCGCAGCCGGCGCACCACGAGCCGACGGACCAGGAGCCGACGGACCAGGAGCAGGAAGGCCGGCAGCAGGGCCAGGCCGGTGGCCCAGGGCAGCAGCGGCCCCCGCCACAGCATGTCGTACGGGAAGCTGGTGAAGCCGGCCAGCAGGACCGGTGCGGCGGCGGTGACGACGGCGGACGCGCCCAGCTGCCGCAGCAGGACGGCGAGCCCCAGGCCGGCGAGCAGCGGGATCAGCAGCACCTGGGTGTTGAGGACCTCGAACACCGAGGCCCCGGTGAGGTCGCGGACCACCGCGGCCACCGCGTGGTACGCGTTCGGGTAGTAGAAGGACCCCGCCTCCCAGTCGTTGACCACCCGCAGGGCCGACGGGGCGACGTCGCCGGTGTCGGCGATCACCCGGGTCGCGTTCGCGTGGAAGGTGTAGTCCCAGTACTGGCTGGGCCGGGAGAGGTCGCCCATCCCCGCGACCAGCACCCCCATCGCGAACAGCCCGCCGGCGAGCACCCCGACCGCAGCTGCGACGTCCCGCCGGGGGATGGGCCGACGCGGCGCGGCCTGCTCCGTGCGCCGTCCCCGGGCCAGCCGGAGCAGCAGGGCCAGCCCGACCGCCTCGGCGGCGAGCAGCCCCGCCCCCCAGGGCAGGTCGAGGACCCCGGCGGCCGTGCTGGCCGCGGTGGCCAGGCCGTAGGTGAGCAGCGGGGCGACGGCCAGGGCGACGCCCCCGCGCACGCCGGCGGCGACCGCGACCACGCCCCCGGGGAGGAGCAGCACGGCGGCCTGGACGATCAGCAGGCCGAGGACGGCGAGGGACACGGAGGTCGATTCTCTCTCGGTGGGCGTTGCGGTGCGGCGTGCCGCCGAGCCGCCCGGCGGCTACGCCGTGGCGCCGCAGCCGGGCAGCGGCGTCTCCGCCGGCGGCTGCAGGTCGACCCGGTAGATGTCGACCCCGTCCCGGGAGTACACCCGGGGCAGCGACGGCGAGAGGTCGAGCCCGAGCAGCCCGGGGACCCGCTCCGCCTCCTCGCGGACGTACCCGGTGCTGACGAAGACGTAGCCGATGTCCAGCCGGTCGATGGCGTCGCGGATGGTGGGGTCGGTGTCCAGGCAGCGGAAGCGCTCGAGCAGCGCCTGCCGGGTCGGGCCGGCCTCGTCGTAGGTGATGGCGGGCACCTGGTGCCCGAACAGCGGCCGGATCCCCTGCAGCGCCAGCAGGTACGCCGATCCGTCGCCGGGGTCGTTCATCACCGTCTGGCCCGGCTCGATCCGGTCGGCGAGCCAGTCCATCGCCACGGTCTCGGCGGTGCTGAGGTAGTGCTCGTCGTCGTAGTACTGGGCGACCCGGTCGACGTTGCGCGGTGCGTACAGCACGACGGTGGCCAGCAGCGTGGCGCCGACGGCGATCAGTGCGCCGGCCGAGCGGGTCGGTGCCCGCCGTCGTCCGGCCCCCGGCGGGCGTCGCCGGGCCAGCAGCCCGCGCACCCACTCGGTGACCCGCCACAGCCCGTGGGCGGCCAGCGGGGCGAACCCGAGCACCGCCCAGGCCACGAAGCGCCACCGGTCGTTCCACCACGGGCGGGTCAGCGTCTCGGCCAGCTCGGCGTCGGAGGCCGACGCCAGCACGAACAGGAAGCCCGCGACGACGGTGCCGGCCAGCCAGAAGCCCATGTACCCGGCCGAGCGGATCATCGCCAGACCGATGAGCAGCAGGGCGGCGAGCACCAGCTGCGGCCGCGCCGCGGCGTGGTTGAGCACCAGCAGGTCACCGATCGACTGGCCGATGGTCTGCACCGCCTCCCAGTCCACCTGGGTGGCGGCCCCGGCGCCGGTGCGCAGCGAGCCGAGCACGCTGGGCGCACCGACCACCGCGGCCACCAGCCCAGCGGCGGCCAGCAGGCCGGCCTCCCGGCCGGGGACCCGGCGCATCGTCGTCCACCGCTGGACGACGAGGCACAGCGCCATCACCGCGCCGGCGAGCGCGGCGGCGGGCTGCAGCCCGAGCAGGGCCGCCCCGCCCAGCCCGGCGAGGAACACCAGCACGGGGAGCCGCCGCTCCACGGCCGCCCGCACCAGCAGGACGAACGCCGGGAGCAGCGCCAGCCCGGTGGCGTAGGGCAGCAGCGGGCCACGCCAGAGCAGGTCGTAGGGGAAGGCGGTGAACGCCGACAGGAGGACCGGGGTCGTCGCCGTCACCATCACCGGCGCGCGCAGCTCGCGCAGCAGCACGGCCAGCCCCAGGCCGGCCAGCGCGCCGATGAACAGGCTCTGCGCGTTGAGCACCTCGAACACCGAGCCACCGGTCAGGTCGCGGACCACGGCCGCGATCGCGTGGTAGGCGTTCGGGTAGAAGAACTCCGCCGACTCCCAGTCGTTGATGATCTGCAGCGCGCCGGGGGAGACGTCACCGGTGTCGCTGATCACCCGCACCGCGTTGGCGTGGAAGGTGTAGTCCCAGTCCTGGTTCGGCCGGCCGAGCCCGCCGTAGGCGCGCTGCGCCACCGCCATGGAGACCAGGGCGCCACCGAGCACGCCGGCGGCGATGGCCAGGTCGGCCCGGCGCGGCCGGCGCAGGGCCGCCCAGTGGGCCCCGGCCCAGGGCGTCGTCGTGGCGCGCCGACGACGAACGAACCACAGCACGGCGGCGAGGACGGCGGCCTCGGCGAGCAGCAGCCAGGGGCTCCACGGCAGGTCGACGAGGCCGGCGACCGTGCTGCTGGCCGTGGCCAGCCCGTAGGTCAGCAGCGGGGCAGCGGCGAGCGCCACCGGGACGGGCAATCCGCCGGCGGACGCGACCAGCGCTCCGGGCAGGAAGAGCACCAGGGTGGTGACGAGCAGAAGCCCGACTGCTGCTAGAGCCAAGACAGAGGATCCCGTCTCATGGGGGGCCGCTCACGGACGGCAGGTCTCCGCCACCGGTCACTCCGGCCGACGGCGCACCAGGCCGGGCGGAGAGGGACGGCGGACGCACGCACAGTAGTCGGCCTGGCTGAGCGCCGGCACCGTGCCGCAGCGGCCGCAGCGGCCGCAGCGGCCGCCGTGGCCCCTGGGGCGGCTGGGGGAGCAGAGGTGTGATCTCGCGGCTCAGGCCGCCGCTGGGCGCGGGACCGGCCGCGGCTGCGGGTAACGTCGGTCAGCGTGTCCAGCCCAGCCGCCTCCTCCCCGGCCCGGTCGTGGCCGCGCGCCATGGCCGACCTGACCGGCGGCTGGGGGCAACGGGAGCTGTGGGGCCACCTGGGGTGGCAGGACATCAAGCAGCGGTACCGCCGCTCGGTGCTCGGCCCCATCTGGATCACCATCAGCATGGCCGTCACCGCCATCGCACTGGGCGTGCTCTACGCGGGGCTGTTCGGCAACGACCTGGCCGTGCAGCTGCCCTACATCCTGGTCGGCTTCATCGTCTGGGCCTTCATCAGCGGCTGCATCCTCGAGGGGGCGGAGGTCTTCACCTCCAACGAGGGGCTGATGAAGCACCTGCCGGCGCCGCTGAGCGTGCACGTCTACCGGTTGATCTGGCGGCAGATCCTGCTGTTCGCGCACAACCTCATCGTCTACGTGATCATGCTGGTGATCTTCCCCCAGCCGCTGCACTGGACGGCCTTCGCCGCGATCCCGGCCTTCGCTCTGCTCGCGCTCAACGGCGCCTGGGTGGCGCTGCTGTTCGGGATGGCGACCGCGCGGTTCCGCGACCTGGCGCCGATCACCCAGAGCATCGTCCAGCTGATGTTCTTCCTGACGCCGATCGTCTGGATCTACGAGGACCTGCTCAACAGCGAGAATCCCGCCATCGCCGACCGTGCGCGGCTGGCCGAGTTCAACCCCTTCCTCCACTTCGTCGAGATCGTCCGCCGGCCGCTGCTCGGCCAGGACCAGCTGCCCCGGCAGTGGTTCATCGTGCTGGGCATCACCCTGGTGGGTTGGGCGCTCACCCTCGTGGTTCTGCGTCGGTACCGGTCTCGCGTCACGTATTGGGTGTGACCGTGTCCTCCAGCCAGATCGGCATCACGACCAAGGACGCCTGCGTCGACTTCCCGATCTTCGATGCGAAGAGCAGGTCGCTGAAGAAGACCGTGATGGGCGTCGTCGGCGGCAACATCGCCAGCGACTCGAAGGTGCCCGTGATCGAGGCGCTCCGGGACGTGACGCTGAACCTCGAGCACGGGGCCCGGATCGGCCTGGTCGGCCACAACGGCGCCGGCAAGTCGACGCTGTTGCGGTTGCTGTCGGGCATCTACGAGCCCACCCGCGGCTTCGCCGAGGTGCGCGGCCGGGTCGCGCCGGTGTTCGACCTGGGGGTCGGGATGGACCCGGAGATCTCCGGGCTGGACAACATCATGATCCGCGGGCTCTTCCTCGGCATGACCCGCAAGGAGATGGAGAAGCGGGTCGACGACATCGCCGACTTCACCGAGCTCGGTGACTTCCTGCGGATGCCGCTGCGCACCTACTCCACCGGCATGCGGGTGCGGTTGGCCCTCGGGGTGGTCACGAGCATCGACCCGGAGATCCTGCTGCTGGACGAGGGCATCGGCGCCGTCGACGCCTCCTTCCTGGAGAAGTCGAAGAAGCGGCTGGCCGAGCTGGTGGAGCGGTCCGGGCTGCTGGTCTTCGCCTCGCACTCCGACGAGTTCCTGCGCGAGCTGTGCGACACCGCGATCTGGATGGAGCACGGCCAGATCCGGCAGCAGGGCGAGCTGGAGGAGGTCCTGCGGGCCTACAAGGGCTCGGGCGCGTGACCGGGCCTGCCCCTGCTCGCCGAAGTGGCCACTTCGGCGAGAGCGCCGAGTCCGGCGCCGAGCGCGTCGTCGCCGTCGTCGTCACCCGGCACCGCCGGGAGTTGCTGGCGCAGAGCCTGGCCGCGCTGGCCGCGCAGACCCGCCCCGTCGACGCGGTCGTGGTGGTGGACAACGGTCCCGACGACTCCGCCGAGGGCGTGGTCCAGGCCAGCGGCCTGCCGGCCACCTACCTGCCCAGCGAGCGGAACCTCGGCGGTGCCGGCGGGTTCGCCCTCGGGATGCTCACCGCGCTGGCGCAGGGCGCCGACTGGGTCTGGTGCGCCGACGACGACGGGCGCCCGGCCGACGGCACGACCCTCGCGACGCTGCTGGACTGCGCGGCGCGGCACGGGCTGGCCGAGGTGTCGCCGCTGGTGACCGACCTGGCCGACCCCGACCGGCTGGCCTTCCCGCTGCGGCGTGGGCTGCGCTGGCGCCGTCGACGCAGCGACTTCGCCGGGCTGGAGCTGCTGCCGGGCTACGCCTCGCTGTTCAACGGGGCCCTCTTCCGGGCCGAGGCCCTCGACGCCGTCGGGGTGCCGGACCTGCGGCTGTTCTTCCGGGGCGACGAGACCGAGGTGCACCGGCGGCTGGTCCGCTCCGGGCTGCCGTTCGGCACCTGCACCGCCGCGGCCTACCTGCACCCCGAGGGGACGACGGAGTTCGAGCCGATCCTCGGCGGCCGGCTCTCCGCGCAGTACCCGGCCAACGACGTCAAGCGGTACTTCACCTACCGCAACCGCGGGTACCTGATGGCCCAGCCGGGCATGCGCTGGCTGCGGCCGCTGGAGACGGTCCGGTTCGGCTGGTTCTTCCTGGTCTCCCGCCGCGACCCGGCCGGCCTGCGCGAGTGGCTGCGGCTGACCCGCGCCGGCCGGCGCGAGCACTTCACCCGCCCCTGACCCCTCTTGTCGCCGAAGTGGCCACTCGGGCGACTGGCTGGGGCGCAACCTTCTCGCCGAAGTGGCCACTTCGGCGAACCGGCGGGGCGCGACCTTCTCGCCCAAGTGGCCACTTCGGCGCCGCTCAACGGGCGTCGAGGGCCTGCTGGACCTGCCGGACGACGGCGTCCAGGTCGTGCAGCTCGTTCAGCGCGACGCGGATGACGACCCAGCCGGCCGCGACCAGAGCGGCGTAGCGGTCGTCGTCGCGGTCGATCTGCTCCGCGTCGAAGTGGTACGCACCCTCGTACTCCAGCGCCACCTTCGCCTCCGGCCAGGCGAAGTCGAGCTGGCCCAGCCACCGGTCGCCGTCCCAGGCCCGGAACTGCGTCTCCGGCGCCAGCCCCGCCAGCGTGAGCGCCACCCGGATGCGTGACTCCGGTGGCGAGTCGGCGCTCGGGTCGACCAGCGGGATGGCCCGGCGCACCCGCTGCACGCCCCAGCGCCGGGTCCCGGCGTCGGCGGCGGCGGCCAGCGCCGACAGGTCCAGCGCCTCACCGCGGACCATGGCGTCCAGCGCGGCGACAGCGGTGCCGAGCGGCTCCAGGGCCGCGACGTCCCAGGCGGTGCGGACGACGCCGGTCACCGGGACGCCGTCGACGTCCTCGATGTCCCCGGGCCGCAGATCGCTGCGGTGCACCCGGACGCCTCGCGGCCCCTTCCAGAGCACGGCGGCCGGCCGGAGCACGGTGACCGGGTCTCGCGGACCGGCGACCGGGGCGCCGTACCAGGCCGCCGCGGAGAGCCCGCCGATCGCGGTGCCCGGGGGGAGGAGCAACGCGACCCCTCGGGCGCGGAGCTGGTGGTCGTACGGCAGCCCGGGATCGGCGTAGACCCCCTGGACGAGCCGGACGTAGCTGCGGCGGCGCAGCTGGTTGCGGGTGAGCAGCCCTTCGGCGATGGCGTGGCTGCCGATGAAGATGCCGGGGAGCAGGCGGCGGTCGACGGGCACCGGGCCAGCCTGGCCGACGCGCGTCGGGCGCCGGTCCCGTTGTCCACAGCCAGCGCCGAAGTGGCCACTTCGGCGAGAAGGTGGGGCGCAACCCGGACGCCCAAGTGGCCACTTCGGTCAAAAGGTGGGCGCAACCCGAAAACCAATGTGGCCACTTCGGCGAAGGAGGTCCCTCGCCGAAGTGGCCACTTCGGTGATCTACGAGCGGGTCAGACCCGGGTGGAGCCCCAGGAGTCGAACGCCGTGCCCCAGCGCTCGACCGAGGTGAGCTCGCCCGCCGCCTCGCGGTAGCGGCGCTGCAGCTCGGGCCACTCGGTGTAGAGCTGGCGCAGCAGCTGGCTGGACTTCCCGAACAGCCGGCGGAACGCCTCCGGGTCACGCTGGCGGAAGGTCACCCCGCGGCCGTCGGCGGTGCCGACGGTCGCGCTGTCGAGCCGGGCCAGCAGGAACCACTGCGCGTCCTGGAAGGCCAGGTTCAGCTGGGGCACCTCGCGGCTGCCGGCGTCGACCTTGGTGGCGTTGTGCGCGATCGCCTTGACCAGGGTCTTGCCGATCTGCACCGGGCTCACCGGGATGGTCCGGAACTTCAGCGCCTCGGCCGTACTCATCGAGGGCAGCGGCAGGTCACCGGAGTTGCCGAGCACCCGGCCGTCGGGGTGCAGGCCGCGGGTCTCCCGGGCCTTGACCACCGAACGGGGCATCTCCTCGAACAACCGGTCGGGACCGGCCAGGAAGTCGCGGTAGGCCATCTGGTGCAGCTCGGCGGTGGAGTACTGCAGGTTGATCAGGAACCGCAGGTCGGCCTTGAGCATCTCGCGGAACAGCTTCCCGCCGTGCTTGTACGGGGAGTGCAGCGCGGCGGCGATGAGCCGGTTGCGGATGTGGAAGTAGGCCTGCCAGTCGCTGGCGTCGTCCTTGTCGCCCCACGAGAGGTGCCAGATGGCGGTACCGGGCAGCGAGGCGGTGGGGAAGCCGGCGGCGAACGCACGCAGGCCGTACTCGGCGTCGTCCCACTTGATGAAGACCGGCAGCGGCATGCCGATCTCCTCGAACACGGCGCGGGGGATGAGGCACATCCACCAGCCGTTGTAGTCGACGTCGATGCGCCGGTGCAGGTCCGGCGACTCGCGCAGCGACTTCTCACCGAAGTCGTGGAAGTACTCGGTGTTCGGGGCGTTGCGCCAGAAGAAGTTCGACCGGTCGACGATCTCGCCCATGGTGTGCAGCACCGAGCGGTCCTGCAGCGCGAGCATCTGCCCGCCGACCAGCATCGGCTTCTCCGCGTAGGCGGCGAAGGCACGGGCGCGCAGGATGCTGTCGGGCTCCAGCTGGATGTCGTCGTCCAGGAGGATGTGGTGGGTCACGTCGCTGTTGGTGAACGACTCGTGCATCGTGCGGGCGAAGCCACCGCTGCCACCCAGGTTCGGCTGCTGGATGATGCGCAGCCGGTCGCCGAGCGCCTCGGCCACCGCGGGGTACTGGGCGGCGTCGCGCACGTGGTTGTTGCCCTGGTCGGCGACGGTCACCAGGTGCAGCTGGTCGAGGACGGTCTCGTCCTCGACCAGCGCGGTGAGCGCGGCGACGGCGTCGACCGGCCGGTTGTAGGTGCAGATGCCGATGCCCAGCCGCGGCTGCTCGGCCGGCTCCTGCGGGGCGTACCAGCCGGCGTTGCGGACGGTGGTGGTGTCCTCGGTCGTGATGTCGAACCAGTACCAGCCGCCGTCGATGAACGGCCCGAGGTCGAGCTCGAACTCCAGCGTCTGCTCGTCGCCGCCCTCGTGGGTCGCGCCGGTGACGTGCATCGACTCGCCGTCGGCCTTGGAGCGGTAGATGTCGATCCGGCAGGTGCCGGCCACGGTGACCTGCAGGACGACGCTCTTCAGCACGCTCCACCGGCGCCAGTAGCTGGCCGGGAAGGCGTTGAAGTACGTGGCGAAGGAGAGCTCCGACGTCGGCCCGATCTCGGCGGTGAACCGGTCGCGGGCGCGGACCCGGCCGGCCGTGTTCACCTCGTCGACGTAGAGGCTGCGCACCTTGATCTGGTCGGCCGGTCGCGGCATGAGGACCCGCTGCAGCAGCTGCACGGCCTTGCCGGGGACGAGCTCCTCGGGAGCCGGTTCGCTGACGACCTCGGGGGAGACGGGGGCGTCCGGGTCGATCCCGGTGGTGTCGATCTCGGTGGTGGAAGTCATGCTGCGGTCAGTCCTCAGCCCTCAGTGCTCAGTCGTCGAGGCGGCCGTCGAGCGCCCCGCCCTGGTCGAAGAACGGTCGGATGCGGTTGTCGAACATGCTCAGCGCCGAACCGATCGCCATGTGCATGTCCAGGTACTTGTAGGTGCCCAGGCGGCCGCCGAACAGCACCCGCTTCTCGGCTGCCTCCTTGGCGGCGAGCTCCCGGTAGGTCTCGAGCTTGGCCCGGTCCTCGGGGGTGTTGATCGGGTAGTACGGCTCGTCGCCGGACTCGGCGAACCGCGAGTACTCGCGGACGACGACGGTCTTGTCGGCCGGGTAGTCGCGCTCGGGGTGGAAGTGCCGGAACTCGTGGATCCGGGTGAACGGCACGTCCTCGTCGGCGTAGTTCATCACCGAGGTGCCCTGGAAGTCGCCGATCGGCAGGACCTCGGTCTCGAAGTCCAGCGTCCGCCAGCCGAGCTCGCCGGCGGAGTAGTCGAAGTACTTGTCGATGGGCCCGGTGAAGACCGTCGGCACGTCGGCGGGGAGGGAGTCGCGGACGTCGAAGAAGTCCGTCGACAGTCGCACCTCGATGTTGGGGTGGTCGGCCATCCGGGTCAGCCAGGCGGTGTACCCGTCGACCGGCAGGCCCTCGTAGGCGTCGTTGAAGTACCGGTTGTCGAAGGTGTAGCGCACCGGGAGCCGGGCGATGACGGCGGCGGGCAGCTCGGTCGGCTCGGTCTGCCACTGCTTCTTCGTGTAGCCGCGGATGAACGCCTCGTAGAGCGGGCGGCCGATCAGCGAGATCGCCTTCTCCTCGAGGTTCGCCGCCTCGGCGGTGTCGAACTCCCCGGCCTGCTCGGCGACGAGGGCCCGGGCCTCCTCGGGGGAGAAGCTGCGCCCGAAGAACTGGCAGAGGGTGGCCAGGTTCATCGGCAGCGAGTACGTCTGGCCGGAGTAGACGCTGAACACCTTGTGCTGGTACTTCGTGAACTCGGTGAACTGGTTCACGTAGTCCCACACCCGCTTGTTCGAGGTGTGGAACAGGTGCGCGCCGTACCGGTGGATCTCGATGCCGGTCTCGGGCTCGGGCTCGCTGTAGGCGTTGCCACCGATGTGGTCGCGCCGGTCGATGACCAGCACCTGCTTGTCCAGCTGGGTGGCCGCGCGCTCGGCGACCGTCAGGCCGAAGAAGCCGGAGCCGACGACGACGAGGTCTGGCGTACGGGAACTCACCGTCGCGACGCTACCTTGGCCGCCGGACGGCGGCTCCCGCGCGCGTGTCGCCGATGGACACCTGCCGCCTCGTGGGGCGGATGTGACGGGTCGCGTCGCTCACACGGGTTCGCCGTCCACCAGTTCCTCCAGGAAGAAGCGGCCCGGCCCGAGCCAGGTGGAGTCGACCGGCCAGCCCTCGTCGGAGGTGGGCGGACCGGGCTCGTACGCCACCCCGAGGGTCGGCTCGGCCGGGTCCTGGTCGCGGTCGAGCCGGCTGAAGTTCAGCTCGAGGAGGGCCCGCATCACCGGGGAGGCCTCCCGCTCGCGCCGGGCGACCAGCGGCACGATGGCGCCCCGGTCGGAGAAGACGTCGACGATGTCGCACTCGCAGTAGTAGGCCAGGGTGCCGATCTCCCCGGGGCTGGCGACGACCTCGCCGCGGGCCGCCTCCTGCAGGTCCTCGCCGATGCGCTGGTACTGCTCGGCGGTGGCCCAGTTGGTGCTGATCGGCGCCTGCACCCACGGCAGCGGGCGGCTGAGCACGAAGCCGACGTCGGTGGCCACCAGGGCCAGCGCGGCGACGGCGGCGACCGCGGTGACCACCCGGGGGCGGGGGGAGGCGGCAGCGCCGTCGGCCGGGGTGGACCACAGCGCGGCGGCCCGGCCCAGCAGCAGGACGCCGGCCAGCATCACCGCGGTGGCCGACGGCGCGTAGTACCAGTGGAACGGGGGCGGGGCGAGCAGCCAGTAGGCCGCGTAGTGCAGCACCCCGGCGACCCCGACGGCGGCGATCGTGCCCGTCCCGGACCACCCCGGCCGGCGCCACGCCAGGGTGGCGAACCAGGCCAGCAGCACCAGCCCGCCGATCGCCGCGGGGATCAGGGTGATCGCCGTCGCGGCCTCGTAGGTGCGCAGGTAGAGCAGCGGGCCGTTCCAGAACGACCACGGTCCCCAGGAGACGTTCTCGCCGGTCTTGATGACCAGGGTGTCGGGGACGAACGCGCCCAGCGCCAGCCAGCTGAACAGGTACCAGGGCAGCGCCGCCAGGACGGCGGTCCCGATCGCGACGGGCGCCCGCCGCCACAGCCCGCGGGTGGCCAGCAGCAGCACGACCGGGAAGACCAGCAGGTCGACCCGGGTGAGCAGCAGGGCGGCGGTCAGCAGCCCGAAGGCCACCGCCCGGTGGGTGACGGCGGCCAGCGCCAGCCAGACGACGAGCGTCACCGCCAGGGTCATCTCCATGCCGACGATGGCCAGCATCAGCGGGCTCAGCGCGACCACCAGCCAGGCCAGCAGCCCGGTGCCCCGGGCCAGCCGCAGGTGGGCGGCCAGCCGGGTGAGCCCCCAGACCTGCAGCACGTTGAGCACCACGAACACCAGGCCGAGGCCCCAGATCGGGTCCCGGAGGATGAAGGCGCCCAGGGCCAGCAGGACCACGTTCAGCGGCGAGGTGGCGCTGTTCGCCGTCCGGTACTCGGTGAGCCCCCAGTGGAAGTGCTCGGCCAGGTTCCGGGCGTAGGAGAGGGTGATGTAGGCGTCGTCGATCAGGCTGCGGTGCACGACGAGGAAGATCAGCGCCGAGACGACGGCAGCAACGGCGATGCTCACCAGCGTGGTCACCGGGCGACGGCGCGCGGACGGCTCCGGCCCGGGGGCCTCCGCGACGGCGGCGCTGCTCCCTGTGTGCTGCATGGACGGTTGCTCCTCGGCTGGACGTCGGTCGCGCAGGGGTGGTGCCTCGCCGCTGGGGCACGGCCCCGGACATCCTCGCCGGTCGGCGCCGCCACCGCCTCCGTGGGCGCGCGGACGCGGGCCTCTAGGCTCGCCGGGTGTCGGATGCTGCCTCGGTCGCCCCTCTGCGGGTCGTCGCCGTCACCTACTCGCCGGGTGATTCGCTGCCGGTCTTCCTCGAGTCGCTGGGGAAGGCCACGGAACGCCCGGTCGACGTGGTGCTCGCCGACAACGGTTCCACCGACGGCGCGCCGGAGGAGGCCGCGCAACGGTACCCGCACGTGCGGGTGCTGCGCACCGGCGGCAACGTCGGGTACGGCGCCGCGGTGAACGCCGGCCTGGCCGGGCTCACCGAGGGGTACGCGGTGGTGGCCAACCCCGACGTCCGGTTCGAGCCGGGTTCGGTCGACGAGCTGCTGGCGGTGGCGGCCCGCTGGCCGCGCGCCGCCACCGTGGGGCCGGCCATCCGCACGCCCGAGGGCGAGCTGTACCCCTCGGCCCGCGACCTGCCCCGGCTGTCGACCGGCGCCGGCCACGCGCTGCTGGGCTGGGTGTGGCCGGCCAACCCCTGGACGGCGGCGTACCGGCGGGAGCGGGAGGCGCCGCGCGAGCGGCCGGCCGGCTGGCTGTCCGGCTCCTGCCTGCTGGTCGACCTGGCCGCGTTCTGGTCGGTGGGCGGGTTCGACCCGGGCTACTTCATGTACTTCGAGGACGTCGACCTCGCCGAGCGGCTGGGCCGGCAGGGCTACCTGCACGTCTACGCGCCCTCGGCGGTGGTCACCCACGAGGGCGGGCACGCCACCCGCCGCCAGCCGCACCGGATGGCCCGGGTGCACCACACCAGCGCGCTGCGCTACCTGTCCGGGCAGTACCCCGGATGGAGGAACGCGCCGCTGCGGGGGGTGCTGCGGGCCGGGCTGGGTGCTCGGATGCTGCTGTCCTACGTCAGCGGCCGGGTCGCCGCCGGTGCGCCGTTCCAGCGCGGCGCCGGTGACCTGCACACCATCCGAACGGAGTCGTGAGCGTGCGTCACGCCGTCATCATGGCCGGGGGGTCGGGCACGCGGCTGTGGCCGCTGTCCCGCGCCGCCCGCCCCAAGCAGCTGCTCGACATCGTCACCGGGGAGTCGGTCGCGGGGGAGTCCCCGGACGACGGGGCGCACAGCCTGCTGGCCGAGGCCTTCGCCCGGCTGCAGACGGTGCTGCCCGACGACCGCATCTGGGTGTGCACCGCCGCCCGCTACGGCGAGCAGGTGGCCGCCGCGCTGCCCGCGCTGTCGCCGGACCGGTTGATCCTGGAGCCGGTGGCCCGGGACACCGCCAACGCCGTGGGGCTGGCCGCGGCCCTGGTCGCCGACGTCGACCCGGACGCGGAGCTCGCCGTGGTGAGCGCCGACCACGTGATCCGCCCGGTCGACCGGTTCGCCGCCGCGCTGACCAGCGCCTACGACGCGCTCGCCACCCGCCCCGAGGCGCTGGTCACGCTGGGCATCACGCCGACCTCACCGGCCACCGGCTTCGGCTACGTGCAGCGCGGCCGGCCGACCGGTACGCCGGGGGTGGCCGAGGTGGCCTCCTTCCGGGAGAAGCCGGACCTGGCCACCGCGGAGGAGTACCTCGCGTCGGGCGGCTACCTGTGGAACTCCGGGATGTTCGTGTGGCGGGCGCGCACGGTGCTCGACGCGCTGGCCGAGCACCTGCCGGCGACCGCGGCCGGCCTGGCGCAGGTGGTGGCCGCACCGGCCGGTGCCGCGCGGGAAACGGTGCTGGCGGAGGTGTTCCCGACGCTGCCGAAGATCAGCGTCGACTACGCCGTCCTGGAGCCGGCCGCGACGCAGCCGGGCCGGGTGCTGGTGGTCGACCTGGACGTCGACTGGCTGGACGTCGGTTCGTGGCCGGCGCTGGCGCAGACCCTGGTGGCCGACGGGGCGGGCAACGCCGTCCGCGGGCTGGCCGTGCTGCTGGACAGCTCGGGCAACGTCGTGCTCAGCGACGACCCCGACCACCTGGTGGCCCTGGTCGGCGTGCGGGACAGCGTGGTGGTGCACACCGCCGACGTCACGATGGTCTGCCCGATGGGCGACGCCGAGCGGGTCAAGCAGCTGCTGGCCGAGGTCGACCGGAGGGTGCCGGGCCGCTGGTCGTGAGACGCGTGTGACGGGTGTCGACTCCCGGGCCGGTCTCCGGGTACGGGCGCGGCGTGTCCGGACGTTACGGACCGGTCACACTCCATCCTGGACGCCGTGGATCTGGCACAGCGCACGGCAGGAGCTCGCGCACGGTCGGCCGGCGGGAGCCCGGCGGCGCTGCTGACGGACCCGTTCCCGGCCGACGACGCGCCGTGGCCGCAGCTGCGGCACCTAGTATCGGTCGACGTGCAGGACGACGGGCGCTCACCGCTGCCCCAGCCGAACGCGCCGGCAGGGGAGTGGGACGACACTGTCGTCGTCGTCCGGGTCTACAACGAGGCGCCGGTCGTCGGGGGCGTGATCAGCGAGCTGGTCGCTGCCGGGCTGTCGGTGATCGCGGTCGACGACGCCAGCACCGACGCCTCGGCGACGGAGATCGACAAGGCCGGCGCGTTCCGGGTGAGCCACCCGATCAACCTGGGCGCCGGCGGTGCGCTACAGACCGGGTTCGAGGCGGCGCTGCTGCTCACCGACGCCCGCTACATCGCCTGCTTCGACGCCGACGGGCAGCACCAGCTCACCGACCTGCTCGGGATGATCGCCAAGATCCGCGAGGGCTACGACGTGGTGATGGGCTCCCGCTTCCTGGACGGGAACGGGGCGACCGAGATGAGCGCGCTGCGCCGGGTCATCCTGCGGACGGCGGCCAAGCTGCTCAACCGCGGCGGCGGGGTCAAGCTGACCGATGCGCACAACGGGCTGCGGATCGTGGCCCGGCACGTGGCCGCCGACGTGCGGCTCACCTACTCGGGGATGGCCTACGCCTCGCAGCTGGAGCAGCACCTGACCCGGCCGGAGTACCGGATCGTGGAGCACCCGGTGCACATCCTCTACACCGACTACTCCCGGTCCAAGGGTCAGCCGCTGCTCAACAGCATCAACATCCTCGCCGAGGTGGCGGCCCACCGAGTCACCCACTGGGGCAGCAAGTGATCATCCAGCTCCTCCTCGTGCCGGCGCTCGTGCTGGCCGTCGTCCTCTCGCTGCGCTCGCGCGCGTCGCTGCGGGGGCAGGCCCGGCGGAAGATCGTCGCCGCGCTGACCGTGGTCGCCGGCGTCCTGGCGGTGATCTTCCCGGACCTGCTGCAGGAGCTGGCCGACGCCACCGGCGTCACCCGCGGCACCGACCTGCTGCTCTACGTCCTGGCCCTGGTGATCATCTACCTGGTGGGCAGCACCAGCGTGCGGTTCCGCGAGCAGGAGGCCCGGCTGACGCTGCTGGCCCGCCAGGTGGCCCTGTCGGAGGCGGCGCTGCGGCACGTCGAGGCGATGGCGGCGAAGTCCGAGACCGAGGTCCGCGAAGCCGGCTGACCTCAGCTCACAGCAACCGGCGGACGACCGCCCAGTAGGCACCCATCAGCCGGTTGAGCAGGCCGCCGCCCACCGGGAGCGGCAGCACGCTGGCGTCGAAGTGCGCGGTCAGCAGGTGCGCGAGCTCCCGGTCGCTCCGACGTCGGGCGCCCTGCACCGCGCGTCGGTGCCCGGACAGCCAGCGGCGGTGTGCGGCCAGCCAGCGGTAGCCGCGGAGCTTGTCCGGCAGCCAGCCCCCGGCCGCCGCGACCGCGCACATCGCCACCTCGAAGGCGAGCAGCGGCGGAGCGAGCAGCAGCAGGGTGCGGGCGGAGTAGACGCTGAGCACCATGGTCAGCCGGTTGCGCTCCAGCAGGTACCACTTCGCCGGGTTGCGGCTGAACTCGTAGTGGTGGGCGACGACCGCGCCGGGCACGTAGACGACCTCCCAGCCCTGCTGCCAGCAGCGCAGCGAGAGGTCGGCGTCCTCGCAGTAGGCGAAGAACTCCTCGGTGAACCCGCCGAGGGCGTCCCAGACCTCGCGCCGGCAGGCGAACGCGCCGCCGGTGGCGCTGGGCACCGGCTTCTCCACCGCGTACCGGTCGGCCGGCTCGCCGAGGTGCCCGGCCCAGGAGAGGCCGAGCACGTGCACCGGGTTGCCGTCGGTGTTGAGCAGCTCCGGGGTGGCGGCCAGCCGCAGGCTGGCCGAGGCGAGCCCGACCTCCGGACGCGCCGCCACGGCGACCAGCTCGGCGAGCGCGTCGGGTTCGACCAGGGCGTCGGAGTTGATGAACGCGAGGAACTCCGTGCCGGTGGCCGCGGCGCCGAGGTTGCAGCCCCCGGTGAAGCCGGTGTTCGTGCCCGGCTCGAGCAGCGTGACCCCGGCGCGGGCACGCAGCGGCTCCAGGGAGGGGCTGGTGCAGCCGTTGTCGACCAGGACCACCTGCACGTCGACGCCGGTCGAGGCGAGCAGCCGGTCGACGGCGTCCAGCAGGTAGGGCTGGTCGCCGTAGGCGAGCACGACGGCGGTGACGTCCATCGGGCGTCCTCTCTCGGGGGTCATGCCGGTGGGGCGGGGAGTGCGGGCTCCACGTCGGCCGGGGTGAGGGGGTGCCGCAGTCGCAGGTGCATCGCCAGCAGCAGGACGGCCGCGGCGACGGCGCTCCCGGCCAGGAACGCGTAGCCGACCCGCAGCTCCAGGCGCAGCGGGATGAGCAGGACGACGACGAAGGCCGCGGCCCCGGCCCCCCAGCCGGCGACGGAGGCGCGGTACCCCCGGACGGAGATGAGTGCCTGTGCCACGGCCGAGCCGACCATGAACAGCCCGCTCGCGGCGGCCAGCGGCCACAGGTCGTTTCGTGTTGTGACGAATTCCGAGCCGTAGACCAAGCGGACGAGTTCGGGGCCGGCGGCCAGGATCACCAGCAGCCCGGCCAGGCCCAGAGCGCCGACCCCGCCGCTGACCAGTGTCAGCCGGCGGCGGAAGCCGGCGACGTCGCCCGCCGCGGCGAGCGCGGCCATGCCGGGGAGGAAGGAGGCCTGGATGGCGGCGAAGAGGAACAGCGGTACCCGGGCGAGCACCAGCACGCTGGCGAAGATGCCGGCCCGCGCCTGGTCGCCCGGCCCGGCGAGCAGGTTGGCCGCGACGGGGGCGGCGTTCACGACGAACTGACTGGCGAGCGCGCCGACGGTCAACCAGCCGACCGCACCGCCCAGGGCCGACCACGAGTCGCGCGGGCCGGGTTCCAGGGCGGGGCCGAGCCGGCGGGCGGTGAGCGCCACGGCCAGGGCGGGGGCCAGGCCCAGGCAGAGCCCGTACCAGCCGGCGGTGGCGACCCCGAGGACCGTGAGCGCGGCGGCGCTGCCGATCCGCAGGGCGCCGTCGATGGCCAGCTGGGCACCGTAGCGGGGGAAGGCGCCCCCGCCGGCGAAGGCGCCCCGGGTGAGGTGCTCGGCGCACAGGCCGGCGAGCCCGAGGAACAGGCCGAGCACCATCACCTGCTCACCGTGGAAGACGCCGTCGGCGAGCGGGCGGCGGGCGGCCAGCAGCACCACGCCCACCACCGCGACCACACCGACGGCGAGCAGGCAGGCGCGCAGGAAGACCGGGCGGGCGCCGTCGCCCAGGGCGGCGCGGTGCGCGACGGTGCGGCCGATCTCCTGCTCCAGTGGCTGGAACAGCGCCGGGCCCAGGGCGTTGATGAGCACCCAGAGCGTGACCAGGGGTGCCAGCTCGGCGGGGCCGAGGGCTCGGCCGCTCACGGCCAGGAAGGCGAAGGAGGCCAGGCCCAGGACGCCGAGGCCGGCGGCGACCGGACCGATCTGCCGGACGGCGGCGGGCAGTTGCCGAGCCACTGGTGTTCCCCCTCGATGCGCCGGCGGCGCGCGGGACCACCCTAGGCGCCCGATTCGGGCTGCTCGGAGGGCGACTGGGGTCGTTGGAGCCTGCTCTCCGGCGCCGTTCGACACGGTCGGCGGTGACCGCTGCGTCGGGTGTGACGACTGGGACGACGCGCCGAAAAACTTCGGCTCCCGTGGACTCGTCCTCTACAGAACGTCACGGGCCGGATTCGTCCAGCAACTTGGCATGCAACCACAAGTGCGGCATGCCCGTTTGGCACTAGCTGGTGCGCGCCCCCTGTCAACGCACCGGACAGTCACAACATCCGCCCGCAATTTGGGTCGACACGGACACAAGACGCCGAAGAAGTTCGCTTGTGCGGGGGTCTCCCGCTGTTAGCTTTTCCCCAGTCGCCCAACACGGGGCGCGACTGATGGAGGATCCATGAGCAAGCGTTCAATCTCGGTCGGCATCCTGACCGCCGGTCTGTCGGTCGGCGTTGTCGCTGGCGCGGTCTCTCCGGCCGCTGCCCAG
>NZ_JBJHAQ010000052.1:0-20410 GCF_054051115.1 Modestobacter sp. SYSU DS0904
CCCGCCCCCCCACCAAAAAGGCATTTAAACACCCCAGCGGGGCGCCCCCGCCCCCCACCACCCCCCCGGCCCCCCCCCCCCGGGGGGCCCCCGGCCCACGGTCGGTTCGAGCTCGGGGTCAGCCGACCCCGGGGAGCGTCACTCCCGGAAGTAGCTCAGCAGACGCAGGATCTCCAGGTACAGCCAGATGACCGTGATGAGCAGGCCGAAGGCGATGTACCAGGCGAACTTGGGCTCCACGCCGCGGCGGATCGCCTCGTCGGCCATGTCGAAGTCGAGCAGCAGCGTGAACGCCGCCACACCGATCACGACCAGGCTGAAGATGATGGCGACCGGGCCACCGTCACGCAGCCCCAGACCGCCGGGGGTGAAGAAGCCGGCGACCAGGTTGACGATGATCAGCGCCAGGACGCCGAACAGGGCGCCGACGATCCAGCGGGTGAGCTTCGGGGTGACCCGGATGGCGCCGGTCTTGTAGGCGAACAGCATCCCGGCGAACACACCGAAGGTGCCGACCAGCGCCTGCACCACGATGCCCGGGTAGAGGTTGTTGAAGACCTCGCTGATCGCGCCGAGCGCGACGCCGTAGAGCGCGCCGTAGGACAGCGTCGCGACCGGGCTGGCGATCTGCTTGAACGCGATCACCAGGCCGAGGACGAGCGCGATGAGCACGGCCGGCAGGGCCAGGCCCATGGCCAGGTCGTCCGGGACCAGGGCCCAGGTGAGGGCGGCGGAGACCACCG
The DNA here is from genome assembly GCF_054051115.1 of Modestobacter sp. SYSU DS0904. Lineage (NCBI taxonomy): Bacteria > Bacillati > Actinomycetota > Actinomycetes > Geodermatophilales > Geodermatophilaceae > Modestobacter > Modestobacter sp. SYSU DS0904. Next base: position 744 of record NZ_JBJHAQ010000052.1, read on the forward strand.
TCACCAGGAAGCTGATGCCGGTCTTGCTGACGACGTCGTCCATCGTCATGTAGGCGCGGCCGGTGGCCGCGTACGGCGACGGCGCGGAGTAGGGGTCGTGCTGGGTGGGTGCCCCGCCGTACGTCTGCTGCGGCGCTGCACCCCAGCCGGCGTTCTGGCCGGTGCCGGCCGCCGGGAATCCCCGGAAGGCCGGGTTGCTGCTGGGCATCGTCATCTCCTCGAGGTGACTGGTCGGGCCGTGAGGTGCAGTTTCGCACCCCACACTGCTGGTTCCAACGCCATCGGTGACCTGGTAGTTCCCACCCGCCACCGCGGTGCCCCCGGTCGGGTTCGAACCGACACTGGGACCCTTTTAAGGGGCCTGCCTCTGCCGATTGGGCTACGGGGGCTGCACCTGCCGAGCTGGGCGGACCCTAGCCCGCGGCCAGGTCGGTGGCGCGGAGCAGCACGGCGTCGAGCATCGGCTCGGTGAGCCTGCCGGTGAAGGTGTTCTGCTGGCTGACGTGGTAGCTGCCCAGCAGGGTGAGCGGTCCGCGCGGGCCGGTGAGGGTCACCTCCACCCCGTGCCCGAAGGCGGGGCGGGGGCGCGGGATCACGTAGCCGGCCTCGGCGAGCACCGGCCACAGCGCCGTCCAGCCGAACCCGCCCAGCACCACGACCACCCGCAGCCGGGGCAGCAGGGCCAGCTCGCGGGCCAGCCACGGGGAGCAGGTGTCCCGCTCCTCCGGCGTCGGGGCGTTGGCCGGCGGGGCGCAGCGGACGGCGGCCGCCACCCGCACGTCGGTGAGCTCCAGCCCGTCGCCGAGGTGCGTGGACGTCGGCTGGTTGGCCAGCCCCGCCCGCCAGAGCGCGGCGAAGATCCAGTCGCCGCTGCGGTCGCCGGTGAAGACCCGGCCGGTGCGGTTGCCCCCGTGCGCGGCGGGGGCCAGCCCGACCACGGCGATCCGGGCATCGTCCGGGCCGAGCCCGGGGACCGGCCGGCCCCAGTAGTCCTCGTGCCGGAAGGAGGCCCGCTTGGTCACCGCGACCTCCTCGCGCCAGGCGACCAGCCGGGGGCAGGCGCGGCAGCCGGAGATCCGCTCGTCCAGCACGGGGAGCTCACGGGTCGCCGCCGCGCCGCGGCGCACCCCGGCGGGGGTGCGGGTGACCGGGTAGCCGTCGAGGTCGCGTGCCACCCGGACAGTCCACCACCGACGCCCGGAGGCGCGGATCACCGGGCCCGGCGGGATGATCCACCCATGGCGAAGAAGCAGAAAGCCCCCAAGCCACCCAAGCCGCCGCTGCTGTACAAGCTGCTCGGCGCGAGCCTGGCCATCCCCGCGGGGATCCTGTCCCGGAAGCTGATCACCGCGGCCTGGAGCAAGACCCGGGGCGGCCCCCCGCCGAAGAACCCGGCCGCACCGGGCGTCAGCTGGGGCGACGCGCTGGGCTGGGCCGCGGTCTCCGGGGTGATGGTGGCTCTCGGCCGGCTGCTGGGCAACCGCGGCGCCACCGCCCTCTACCAGAAGCTGACCGGCGAGCTGCCGCCGGGCATCAACGCCGGCAGCGCCTGAGGAAGGACCCCGCCGCCCCTGAGCGGGGCACAGGAGGCCTTGCACCCGGTTCTCGCGCGGAGACCGGGTGCAAGGCCTCCTATGCCTGGGTGGAGCGGGCCAGGCGCAGGGCGATGCCGTCGAGGATGTCGTGCTCGCTGACGACGACCTCGTCGAAGTCCAGCGCGTCCATGATCACCCGCAGCACCAGCGAGCCGGCGCCGATGACGTCGACCCGGCCGGGGTGCATCACCGGGTAGGCGGCCCGGCGGGCGCGGGTGGCCGACAGCAGCCCGGCGGTGACCCAACGGACGTCGCCGACCGGGATCCGCGAGCCGTGGATCGCGTCCGGGTCGTAGCCGGGCAGCTCCAGGGCCAGCGCCGCCACCGTCGTCACCGACCCGGCCAGCCCCACCAGGGTGACCGCCTCCCGCACCGGCACCGACTCCTGCACCAGCTCCAGCGCCGCCCGGACGTCGGCCTCGGCGCCCTGCACCTCGTCCGGCGGGGGCGGGTCGCTGTGCAGGTGCCGCTCGGTGAGCCGCACGCAGCCGACGTCCACCGACCGGGCCGCCCGCACCCCACCGGCGTCGCCGAGCACGAACTCGGTCGACCCACCGCCGATGTCGACGACCAGGAACGGCGGGTGCGGTGCCGCCGATCCGTGCGCGGCGGCCGCGGCGGCCAGCGACGCGGTGGCCCCGAGGTAGGAGAGCTCCGCCTCCTCGATGCCGGGGACGACGTCGGGCAGCTGCCCGAGGGTCGCCAGCACCATCTGCTCGAAGTCGGCCCGGTTGGCGGCGTCCCGGGTGGCGCTGGTGGCGACCATCCGCACCCGCTCCGCGCCCAGCTCACGGGCCTGTGCGGCGTACTCGGCCAGCACCCGGCGGGTGCGCTCGATCGCCTCCGGCGCCAGCCGGCCGGTCGCGTCCACGCCCTGGCCGAGGCGGACGACCTCCATCCGCCGGAGCAGGTCGGTGTGCGCGCCCTCCGGCGGCACGTCGGCGACGAGCAGCCGGATGGAGTTGGTACCGCAGTCGATGGCGGCCACCCGGGTCATCGCACGTCCTCCGGGTCGCTGAGGCTGGGCTGGGCGCAGCGACCGGCGGCCCACCACTCCCCCATCTCGGCCACCGCGCGGTCGCCGATCGGGTTGACTCCCGGGCCGGCGGCCAGCGCGTGGCCGGCCAGGGCGTGCAGGCACTTGACCCGGTCGGGCATCCCGCCGGCGGTGGCCCGGGTGGGCAGCACGTCACGGGCGTCGCGGGTGGCCAGGTAGGACTGGTGCGCGGCCTGGTAGCCGGCGGCCAGCTCCGGGTCGGTGCCGAGCTCGGCCTGCCACTCCTTCATCCGGCCGGCCGACTCCAGCCGGCTCGCGGCGGCGCTGGCCCGCGGGCAGGTCAGGTAGTACAGCGTCGGGAACGGGGTGCCGTCCTCCAGCCGCGGCGAGGTCTCCACCACGTCGGGCTGCCCGCAGGGGCAGCGGTGGGCGACGCCGACCAGGGCGCGGGGCGGGCGGCCGAGCTGGCGCGCGACGACGGCGCGGTCCTCGGCCGTCACGGGCGGGGAGACCGGCGCGGGGTCGGGACTGTGCACCCCACGAGTCTGCGGCAGCGCCTCGACCATCCCGTCACGGCCCCCTGTCCGGCCGTGCTGCAGGGGCCCGCGCCGAGCCTGCGAGGCGTGGGGGGCAGCAGGGTCCTTCGTCAGTTCCCCGGTGCTGCGGGGTCGGCGTCGGCCGCGGCCACCGAGCCGAGCAGGCCCTCGTACCAGGGCACCGGGGCGCCCGAGCGGGGCGCCTGCGCAGGGGCGTCGGCGGTGTCGCCCGGGTCTCCGGCGTCGCCGACGATCACCAGCCGGTCGCCGGGCAGCACGTAGGTGAGCCGCTCGCGGGCCCGCTGCGAGATGTAGGCGGGGTCGGCCTGCCGGTCGAGCTGGGCCTGCAGCTGCTCGGCCCGGGCGGCGAGCGCGTCGCCCTCGGCGGCGAGCTCCGCCAGCTCCTGGCGGCCGGCGACGTACTGGCGCAGCGGCCCGGCCAGGGTCAGCGCGAGCAGCAGCACCAGGGCACCGAGCAGCAGGGCGCGGCCGGTGACCCGCGGCCCACGGCGCCCGGTGGCTGCGCGGGCCGGGCTGCGCGTGCTGCGCCGCCCGGGCCGGCTGCCGCCGTGGCCACGCGCCGCCGCCCGCACCGGCCGCGAGGAGGCCCGGCGGCGGGCGCCACCGGACCTCCCGCGGCGGGTGCGGGCGGTGTTCACGGCGTCGTCAGCCGCGGGCCAGCCGCGGGAAGGCGGCGGCGCCGGCGTACCGGGCGGCGTCGTCCAGCTCCTCCTCGATCCGGAGCAGCTGGTTGTACTTCGCCACCCGCTCGCTGCGGGCCGGGGCACCGGTCTTGATCTGCCCGCAGTCGGTCGCGACGGCGAGGTCGGCGATCGTGGTGTCCTCGGTCTCGCCGGAGCGGTGGCTCATCATCGAGCGGTAGCCGTTGCGGTGGGCGAGGTTGACCGCGTCGAGGGTCTCGGTGAGCGTGCCGATCTGGTTGACCTTGACCAGCAGCGCGTTCGCCGCGCCCTTCTCGATCCCGTCGGCCAGCCGCTTCGGGTTGGTGACGAACAGGTCGTCGCCGACGATCTGCACGCGGTCACCGAGGGCCTCGGTCATGGCGACCCAGCCGGCCCAGTCCTCCTCGTCCAGCGGGTCCTCGATCGAGACGACCGGGTAGGCGTCGACCAGGCCGCGGTAGTACTCGACGAGCTGGTCGGCCGCGAGGGTCTTGCCCTCGAAGGCGTACCCGGCGTCGCTGTGGAACTCGGTCGCGGCGACGTCGAGGGCGAAGGCGATGTCGGTGCCGACGGTGTAGCCGGCCTTCTCCACCGCCTCGGCGATCAGGTCGAGGGCGTCCCGGTTGCTCGGCAGGTCGGGGGCGAAGCCGCCCTCGTCGCCCAGCCCGGTCGCCAGGCCGCGCTTCTTGAGCACGGACTTCAGCGCGTGGTAGGTCTCGGTGCCGACGGCGAGCGCCTCGGCGAAGGTCGCCGCCCCTACGGGTGCGATCATGAACTCCTGGACGTCGACGTTGCTGTCGGCGTGGGCGCCACCGTTGAGGATGTTCATCATCGGCACCGGCAGCAGGTGCGCCGAGGGGCCGCCGACGTAGCGGAACAGCGGCAGACCGGCGGACTCGGCCGCGGCCTTGGCCACCGCGAGGCTCACGCCGAGGATGGCGTTGGCCCCCAGCCGCTCCTTGTTGGGGGTGCCGTCGAGGTCGAGCAGGCGCTGGTCGACCAGCCGCTGCTCGGCGGCGTCGAAACCGACGAGCTCGGGGCCGATGACGTCGAGCACGTTGTCGACGGCCTTGGTCACGCCCTTGCCGTTGTAGCGGTCGCCGCCGTCGCGGAGCTCCACCGCCTCGAAGGCGCCGGTGGAGGCGCCGCTCGGGACCGCGGCACGGGTGATCGTGCCGTCGTCGAGGGCGACCTCGACCTCCACGGTCGGGTTACCGCGCGAGTCGAGGATCTCCCGCGCGCCTACTGCATCGATGCTGGCCACGGAGAGCAGCCTAGCCAGCCGCTCCCACGGTGGTGCACACCCGCGCCGCAGCCACCCGGGTGCCTGGGAGCATGGCGGCGATGAGCGCTCCCCCGACGCCGCGCCCGCACCGGCGGGCGGGCCGCCAGCTGCTGCTGGGCCTGGCGCCGGTGCTCGTCGTCGGCGCCGCGGTGCTGGTGCTGCTGGCGGTGCGGCTGCCCGAGCTGCGCGCGCCGCTGGCCGCGGCCGACACGACGGCGGTCGCCACGGTCACCGGCGCCGGCGCGCCGCCCGAGGGGCGCGGTCTGCTGGTGCGGTTCCCCGGTCCCGACGGCACCGAGCGGACCGGCCTGCTGGAGCTGCCGCAGGCGCAGGACGTGCCGGTGGGTGCCCAGGTCACCGTCCGGTACGACGCCGGTGCGCTGGACCGGGCGGCCGACGACGGTCCGGTGCCGGTGCACGCCGACGGCGACGCCACCTCCGCCGAGCTGGCCGACGTCGTTTTCGGGCTGGTCGTGGTCGCCGTCGTGGTCCTGGTGGCCGCCGCGCTGACCGCCGCCCGGCTGCTCGGCCGGCCCCGGTTGCGCCGGCGCCCGGCCACCCGGGTGCCGGCCGCGCACCTGGTCCTGCGGCAGGGCCTGCTGGTGCGCAGCTGGCTGGAGCTGTCCACCCCGGCCGGCCTGCGCTGGCTGCCGGTGCACTGGGCGCCGGAGCTGGACCGGCACGTCCCGGACACCGCTGTCGAGGTGCGCGGTGACCCGTCCCGTGACCGGCTGGTGCTGCCGGTCCTCGACGGCGCCGAGCTGTGGCCCTCGGGGCGGCTGCGCCGCCGACCGCCGCGCGGTGAGCTGCGGCCGGCCCCGGTCGATCCGGCGGCCGGCGACGTCGGCCTGCTGCGGCAGGCGCGGGCCGACGCCGTGCTGCCCTTCGGCGCCCCCGGCGTGGGCCTGCTCTGGGCCTACGTGATGGGCAGCGGCGTCGGCGGCTTCGTGCTGGCGACGGCGGTGTCGGCGGCCGTGCTGTTCTGGCTGCCCCAGCTGCTCGGCTCGGACCCGCGCGCCACCCGGGCCGGCTGAGGCCCGAGAGGGCTCACGACCCGGTCACTCCCCGGTCGGCCGCCGCTCGGTGTCCTCGCGGGCGCGCTCGGCCAGCTCCTCCTCGCTGGGCCCGGTGAACGCCCGCGACCGCTCGAGTGCCTCGACGCTGCCGGTGAACAGGCCGGCCTGCGGCCCGGGGGCGGGCGTGGGCCGCTCCCCGCCGTCCCGCGGCAGCGGCGTCGGCCGGGTCGGGGCCGGCCGGGTGGGCGTCGGCTGGGCCGGCGCCGGGTGGGGCGCAGCATCCGGCGGGGCGGCGACACCCTCGTAGCGGACCCGGGGCAGGCCGTCGGGGTGCTCCCGCTGCAGCCACCCGACCAGGCCCTCGCGCACGTGGCAGCGCAGGTCGAACAGGGTGGGACCGTCCTTGGCGCTGACCAGCACCCGCACCCGCACCACCGAGCCGACGGCGTCGGTCACCTGCAGCACCTGCACCCGGCCGTCCCACAGCTCGTTGTGCTCCACCAGCCCGACCAGCTCGGTGCGCATCTGCTCGAACGGCACGGTCCAGTCGACGTCGAGCTCCACCGACCCCAGGACCGCGGACTCCTTGCGGGTCCAGTTCTGGAACGGCGTGGTGGTGAAGTAGGTCGAGGGCAGCACCAGCCGCCGGTCGTCCCAGATGTGCACGACGACATAGGTCAGCGTGATCTCCTCGATCCGCCCCCACTCGTCCTCGATGACCACCACGTCGTCGACCCGGATCGCGTCGGTGAACGCCAGCTGCATGCCGGCGAAGACGTTGGCCAGCGAGGTCTGCGCGGCCAGGCCGGCGACGACGGACAGCAGGCCGGCGCTGGCCAGGATGCTGGTGCCGGCGGCGCGCGCCGAGGGGAAGGTCAGCAGCATCCCGGCGATCGCGAGCACGGCGATCACCGCCACGGTGAGCCGGCGGACGAGGGTGACCTGGGTGCGGACGCGGCGGGCGTGCCGGTTGTCCACGACGTCGACGTCGTAGCGGGCCAGCGCCATGTCCTCGACCACGAACGCGCCGACGGCGACCAGCCAGGCGGCGACGGCGATCAGCCCGAGGCCGAGCACCCGGACGACGACGTCCCGCCAGCCGCCCACCCCGGGCGCCGCGTCGAGCACCACGGTGACCGCGAGCAGCACGCAGAACAGCCGGAACGGCCGGCGGCCCCGGCGGGACAGGTCGGCCAGCGCCGGCGAGCGGCGGGCGAACCGGGTGATCACCACCCCGACGACGAGGGCGAGCAGCCAGGCGACCAGGGCGGCACCGGCGACGACGACCAGCAGCAGCCAGGTGCTGGTCGGCAGCGCCTCGGTCACCGTGCCGTCGTCGGCGGCGAGCAGGGTCATGGTCACGCGGGACGACTCCTCTGCAGCAGGGAACTCGGCCGGCCCTCCACGCTAGGGCGTCCGCCCACCGGCACGCCGCCCCACGTCACCCGCCCGGGTGCCCCGCCGCGCCCGCCTCCGCAGCGGTGTCCAGCTCGTCGGCGTACCGGCGGACGGCGGCGCGCAGCGCGTCCTCGGCGTCCCAGCCGCGCCGGCGGGCGGCGACCACCAGCCCGAGCAGCAGGGTGCCGAGCTCCTCGGCGTCCCGGGCGGCCAGCTCCCCGGCCGGCGGTGTGGGCAGCCCGGCGCGCTCGGCCCGGCCGGTCAGCGCCGCCCCCCAGGAGGTCGCCGGCTGCGAGCGGGAGACCCCCTCGGTGGGCGAGCGCCGCTGCTTCTCGGCCTTCTTGATCTCGTCCCAGCCGCGCTCGACCGCCGCGACGTCCCGGGGCCCGGCATCGGCGAACACGTGCGGGTGGCGGCGCACCAGCTTGTCGACCAGCTCGGCGGCGACGTCGTCGACGTCGAAGCGCCGGCCCTCCGGCGCCTCCGCGGCGACCCGGGCGTGGAAGGCGACCTGGAGCAGCACGTCACCGAGCTCCTCGCGCATGGCGACCGGGTCCTCCTCGACGATCGCGTCGTAGGCCTCGTGCGCCTCCTCCAGCAGGTAGCCGCGCAGCGAGGCGTGGGTCTGCTCGGCGTCCCACGGGCAGCCGCCGGGCGAGCGCAGCCGGTCCATCACGGTGACCACGTCCAGCAGCCGGGCGCCGGGCGGCTCGGGCGCCCCGGCGACCCGGGGCACCACGGTCCAGCCGGCGGCCTCCTCCGGGGTGGCCAGCAGCACGGTGTCCGGCACCGGGGCAGCGGCGGTGGCGGCCTCGGCCGGATCGGCGACGTCGGTGACCGGCTCGCCCTCGGCGCGCAGCGCGTCGGCGGTGGCCGCGGCGCCGGGCAGGGCGAGGACGAGCGGCGCGGTGGTGACCGCCCGCCAGCCGGCGGGGGCGAGGAGTCCGGGCAGACGGGGGCTGACGGTGACCAGCAGGGCGATCGGCACCCGCTCAGTCTCCGGCAGCCACAGCCGCGGCGTCGGCCGGTGGCTGGACGACGCCGTCGGTGAGGGTGACGACCCGGGCGTCCTCGAGCACGCCGTAGCGGGGGTTGACCACCGGGTCGAGATCCTCCCGGACCTCCGCGACGATCTCCGCGCCGAGCTCGCCGGCCTGCTGCGCGGCCTGCTCGGCGAGCTGGTCGCGGACCTCGGCGAAGGACGGCTCGGTGCGGCCGGCGACGAACCCGACCACCACCCCGCCGGCCGCCGGCAGCGGCACGGTGAAGCCCTGCCCGGCCGGTGTGGCAGCGACGGCCTCGGCCAGCGGCCCGGCCAGCTGGTCGGGGCTGGTGGTCTGCACCTGCGGCAGCGTGGCCTGGCCGGGGAACTCCGCGGCCACCGCCGGGTAGCCGGCCGGGTCGGCGGTCAGCCGGGCGAGCACCGCGTCGGCGGTGGCCTGGTCGGGCACGGTCACGAAGCCGACGGCCACCTGCTGCAGCTGTGGGCGCAGCTCCTCGTAGCGCGCCCGCAGCGCGGCCTCGGAGAGGTCGACCCGCCCAGCCGCGTCGGCGAGCCGCTGGCGCAGCAGCTCGTGCCGGACGCTGGAGAACACGTCCTCGCGGGTCGCGCCCTGCTGCTGCGCCACCTGGGCGTAGACCACGTCGGGGTCGGAGTCGCCGAGCAGCGCGGCGATGCGGTCGCGCACCTCGGCGTCGGTCACCTCGACGCCCAGCCGGTCGGCCGCCTCGTCGTACACCCGCTCGTCGATGCGCAGGCTCAGCACCTGCCGCGTGTAGTCGGCCCGCTCGCCCGCCACGTGGTCGGCGATCGCCGGGTCGGCCAGCCGTGCGTCGACGGCGTCGTCCAGCTCCGCGACGCCGATCTGGTCCTCACCCACGTAGGCGGCCACCGTCGGTGCGGTGCGGCAGCCGGCCAGCGGGGCGACCGCGACCAGGCCGGCAGCGAGCAGGGCGAGGGCTCTGCGGGACGTCACGCCCGGCAGCGTCCCACAGCGGTGTGACCTGCGTCGCCGTCCGTGCGGGTGTCGGCGGGCCGACGCCGCGGTCAGGAGGCGACGGCGACGGGTTGTTCGAGGACCGAGGAGAGCAGCGCGTGCAGCTTCTCCAGCAGCGCGACGTCGCGCAGCGGGGTCCGCCGGTCCGGCCCCACCGGCACCTTGATCGACACGGTGCGGACCGCCTCCTTGTAGGTGGCCCCCTCGGCGAGCCGGGACAGCTTCATCACCTGGGACTCGCGCAGCTCCACCGGGCCGACCCGGACGTTGCGCCCCTGCATCGACACCTCGGTGACGCCCAGCGCCCGCATCGCCGCGCGGAACCGGGCCACCGCCAGCAGGTTGAGCACCGGGGCCGGCGCCGCGCCGTACCGGTCGGTGAGCTCGTCGAGCACGGCCTGGGCCTGCTCGTCGTCCTGCACCGACGCGACCTTGCGGTAGGCCTCCATCCGCAGCCGCTCGCCGGGCACGTAGTCGTGCGGCAGGTGGGCGTCGACCGGCAGGTCGACCCGGACCTCGGCCGGCTCCACCGCCGGTGACTCCCCGGTCGCCTGCGCCCGGTAGTCACTGACCGCCTCGCCGACCAGCCGCACGTACAGGTCGAAGCCGACCCCGGCGATGTGCCCGGACTGCTCGCCGCCGAGCAGGTTGCCCGAACCGCGGATCTCCAGGTCCTTCATCGCCACCGCCATCCCGGCCCCGAGGTCGGTGTTGTGCGCGATCGTGGTCAGCCGGTCGACCGACGTCTCGGTCAGCGGCCGGGACGGGTCGTAGGTGAAGTAGGCGTACGCCCGCTCCCGGCCCCGACCGACCCGGCCGCGGATCTGGTGCAGCTGGGAGAGACCGAAGGTGTCCGCCCGGTCGACGATCAGGGTGTTGGCGTTGGGGATGTCCAGCCCGGACTCGACGATCGTGGTGGCGACCAGGACGTCGTACTCCTTCTCCCAGAAGCCGACCATGATCCGTTCGAGCTCGTGCTCCTTCATCTGGCCGTGGCCGACCGCCACCCGGGCCTCGGGCACCAGGGCGCGGATCTTCGCCGCCGCCTTGTCGATCGACTGCACCCGGTTGTGGATCACGAACACCTGGCCGTCGCGCAGCAGCTCGCGGCGGATCGCGGCGGCCATCTGCTTGTCCTCCCAGGCGCCGACGTAGGTCAGCACCGGGTGCCGCTCCTCCGGCGGGGTGAGGATCGTGGACATCTCCCGGATGCCGGTGAGGCTCATCTCCAGGGTGCGCGGGATCGGGGTGGCCGACATCGACAGCACGTCGACCGCCGTCCGGACGCTCTTCAGGTACTCCTTGTGCTCGACGCCGAAGCGCTGCTCCTCGTCGACGATGACCAGCCCCAGGTCCTTGAACCGGGTGGTCGGCTGCAGCAGCCGGTGGGTGCCGACCAGGACGTCGATCTCACCGTCGGCCAGCTTGCGCAGCACCTCGTCGGACTCGGTCTTGGACTGGAACCGGGACAGCACCGCCACCGTCACCGGGAACTGCGCGAACCGCTCGGAGAAGGTCTTGAAGTGCTGGTTGGCCAGCAGCGTCGTGGGCACCAGGACGCCGACCTGCTTGCCGTCCTGCACCGCCTTGAACGCCGCCCGCACCGCGATCTCGGTCTTCCCGTAGCCGACGTCGCCGCAGATGATCCGGTCCATCGGCACCGGCTGGGACATGTCCGCCTTGACCTCGTCGATGGCGGCCAGCTGGTCGGGCGTCTCCTGGAAGGGGAAGGCGTCCTCCAGCTCGCGCTGCCAGACGGTGTCCGGCCCGAAGGCGTGCCCCTTGGTCGCCATCCGGGCCGAGTACAGCCGGATGAGCTCCGCGGCGATCTGCTTGACCGCCTTGCGGGCCTGGTTCTTCGTCTTCTGCCAGTCCGCGCCGCCGAGCTTGGACAGCGCGGGCGCCTCGCCGCCGACGTAGCGGGTCAGCTGGTCCAGGGAGTCGGTGGGCACGAAGAGCCGGTCCGGCGGCTGGTTCCGCTTGCCGGGCGCGTACTCGACGATCAGGTAGTCGCGCTGCCCGCCGTGCACGGTGCGGCTGACCATCTCCACGTAGCGGCCGACACCGTGCTGCTCGTGCACCACCAGGTCACCGGGCTGCAGCTGCACCAGGTCCACGGCGTTGCGCCGGCGCGCGGGCATCTTCGCCGCCTCGCGCATGCTGGTGCCGCGCTGGCCGGTCAGGTCGCCCTCGGTGACCAGGGCCAGCGCGACGCCGGGGAAGGCGAAGCCGGCCTCCAGGTTGCCCTGGGTGATCAGCGTCGGGCCGGCGGCGGGCGCGGTCTCGATGCCGGGCACCAGCCGGGCACCGAGGTCGGCCTCGGTGAGCTGGTCGGCCGCGCGCTGGGCCGGACCGGGGCCGGCGAAGGTCAGGGCGACCCGCCAGCCGTCGCGGCCCCAGCTGCGCAGCTGGTCGAAGGCGCGGGCCTGGTCACCGTGGAAGCGCTCGACCCCGGTGGCGTCCAGGGTGACGTGCTGGTCGTCGTCGTCCGGGGAGAGGGTGAAGGCGCCCGTCGTCCACCAGGGCAGGCCCCGGGCCCGGGCGCCGTCCTGCACGTCGGCGAGGTCGCGGAAGGATGAGGCGCCCAGGTCGATCGGTGCCTGGCCGGCCTCGGCCGCGGTCTGCCAGGACGCGGCGAGGAACTCCTCGGCGGTGCGCACCAGGTCCGCGGCGCGGCTGCGCACCCGCTCGGGGTCGCAGACCAGCACGTGCGTGCCGGGCGCGACCAGGTCGGTGAGCAGCTGCATCTGCTCGCCCCCGATCAGCGCGGGGATGAGCGACTCCATGCCCTCGACGGCGATGCCCTCGGCGAGCTTGCCGGTGACCTCGGCCAGCTCGGGGTGGTCGATCCCCAGCTGGGTGGCGCGGGCCCGGACCTCGGGGGTGAGCAGCAGCTCCCGGCACGGCGGGGCCCACAGCCGGTCGGGGCGCTCGTCGAGGGAGCGCTGGTCGGCGGCGGAGAAGTACCGCAGCTCGTCGACCTCGTCGCCCCAGAACTCCACCCGCACCGGGTGCGGCTCGGTGGGCGGGAAGACGTCGAGCAGGCCACCGCGGACGGCGAACTCGCCGCGCTTCTCGACCAGCTCGACCCGGGTGTAGGCGGCGTCGGACAGCGCCCGGGCGACGTCGTCCAGCTCGGCGCTCTGCCCCGGCCGCAGCTCGACCGGGACGAGCTCGCCCAGGCCGGGGGTCAGCGGCTGCAGCACGCTGCGCACCGGGGCGACCAGCACGTCGATCGCGCCGTTCTCGCCAGGGTGGGTCAGGTCGCGCAGCACGGCCAGCCGGCGGCCGACGGTGTCCGCGCGCGGGCTGAGCCGCTCGTGCGGCAGCGTCTCCCAGGCGGGGAACACCTCGACCCGGCGGTCCGGGACGAAGCAGCGGAGCTGGGCGGCGACGGCGTCGGCGTCCCGCTCCCCCGCGGTGACCACCACCACGGGCACGTCCGCGCCGGGCGCCGGGGCCGCCAGCGCCGCCGCGACCAGCGGCTGCACCGGCGGCGGGGCGGTGACCGCCAGCTCGGCGGAGCCGGCCCGGGTCACCACGGAGGCGACACCGGAGTCGGTCAGGACGACGTCGAGCACGCCGCGCAAGCTCACGGGGGCAACTCCTGGTTCTGGGGCCACGCCACGTCCGCGGAAGAGCAGAGCGCGCCGGGTGCGCGCGGGGGCCGGCACCCAGGTTAGTACCGGTGGCGGATGCCTGCGGGTCCGCTCAGGAGGTCAGCGCGCGGGCCACCCGGCCCACCGGCTCCTCGGCGTCGATCGCGGCCAGCGCCTTACGCAGGATCGTGCTGGAGGTGTGCATCGTGTAGGGGAAGTAGTGCACCCGAACCCCCACGGCGGCGAAGTCTCGCTCGAGCTTGTCGCCCTTCGCGGTGCCCCGCCAGTCGTCGCCCTTGAAGATCACGTCGAACCCCACCTCGCGCCAGGTGTCGACCTTGTCCGGCACCACCTCGGCGTGCACGTCGTCGACGAAGCGCAGGTTGCGGACGATCTCCATCCGCTCGGCGAGCGGGATCACCGGGAGACGGCCCTTGGCCTGCAGCAGCATCTCGTCGGAGACCACTCCGACGACGAGACGGTCACAGTGCTCCGCCGCGTGCTTGAGGATGTTCAGGTGGCCGACGTGGAAGAGGTCGTACGCGCCGGGCGCGTAGCCGACGACGGAACGGGGGGAACCGCCGGCGATGGAACTGGACACGCGCACACTCCCTGACTTCTCGAACACGCTCCATCTCTGCTCGGTCGGAATGACCCGACGCAGCTGGAGCTCTCGGAAGAACGTTAGGAAGACGCGGTGACCGAGCGTGATGCGAGACGGGGAGGTTCACCCGTTGGGGAGCTCAGGACGACCTGATCGGTGGGCGGCGACCCGGAGCTCCCCGCGCCGCGGGCGGGAGGACCCCCTGTCGAGGCACTTTCCCCATCGGGTGAGATCCCCGCCGTACGACCCCATCCGACCTGGTGAGCGCCGTAGCTTCGCCGGAGGACCAGGAACGTCCGGGTCGTGCGTGCTGTGCACCCCGGCCGCTCGGCAGGCGTGAACAGGGGAGACGGCGACATGGAACTGCGGGACTACTGGGCGGCCCTGCGCCGGTACTGGACCACGTGGCTGGCGATCGCCTTCACCGGACTGCTGTTGGCCTTGGCCGTCGTGCTGGTCACCCCGCCGACCTACCAGGCAACCGCCCAGGTGTTCGTCGCGAGCGTCGACGGTGGTACGAACGGCTCGCAGTTCGTCAGCCAGCGCGTCAAGAGCTACCCGGACGTCGCCGTCAGCTCCGAGGTCCTCGACCCGGTCATCGACGAACTCGACCTCACGGAGTCCTCCACGGAACTGCGGAGCAGCATCATCGCCCGCAACCCGGTGGACACCTCACAGCTCGAGGTGGTGGTCACCTCCCGGTCCCCGGAGCGCGCCGCAGACATCGCCAACGCCGTGGCGGTGCACTTCGGCGAGGTCGTCGAGCGACTGGAGACGCCGGGGTCGGGCAGCTCGCCGGTGGACCTCACCGTGACGAACCCTGCCACCGTGCCGACCACACCGGTGTCCCCGGTCCCCCATCTGTTGTTGGCTCTCGGCCTGGTCGTGGGCTTGGCTTCGGGGATCGCCCTCGCCGTGGTGCGCAGTCGGATGGACACCGCCGTGTACGACGCGGATGACGTTCGGGCTGCCTGGGGTGTGGATGACGAGCTCGTCGTCCATGCCACGGCGACCGGCCGTGCCGCCCGCAGTGCGCTCACCGGCCGGCCCTCCGCAGCACTCGCCCGGCGGCTCGAGCAGTTGGCCGAGGATCAGCCGATCCGGGTGGCCGTCCTGTCCGCCTCCCCTGACCCGGCGCAAGAGCCGGCTGACCTGATCGAGGACGTGGCTGCCCAGCTACGCAGCCGGCAGGTGGTCACCGCCGTCGGCGAGAGCTCCTCCGTCCAGGGCGACAGCCCGGTCGATCGTGCCCCCGGACACCCGGGGTCGCCGGACGAGGCTGACGTGCGGTTGGACGTCTGCAGTCCGCTGGCTTCGCTGCGGGCCTGGCGACAGCTCGCCGCGCGGTACGACCACATCGTTCTCGCGGTCGCTCCGGGCGCGGTCGACCGGACCGAGATCGCCGAGATGCGCACCATCCTGGCAGCCGCCGGGCTCCGGCCCCTGGCGGTCGTCCTGTCCGGGAGCCGCAGACGCGGTCGCCGACGCCACCGTGCGACGCCGACGTCGGCGGCCGTCACCGGGCCATCGGGGCCGCGGGAGCGGGCCGACACGTCGGCGACCGCCATGTCTGCACCGAACTTGGCGCGGAGCCGCTGAGCCGTCCACCCTCCCGGCCGTCCCGGCCGCTGGGCCGGGCCGTGGGGGCATCGGGCCACCGCCTCGACCCTCCCTGCGGTTAGGGACCCTGGCCGACGCACAGGCGTCCGCAGCCTCGGTGGACCACGGTAGGACCGACGAGCTCCGGCCCCGTGCGCGTCCGACCGAGGCCGGCATGGACGTCACCGCCCCACCGCTGAGCCGAGTGGGCCCAGCGGACCACCCCGGGTGAGAACCGCGCCGGCGAAACGGTCGACCACCGCTGCGCTGTTCCAGCCACTCTCGCTGACCGCAGCGGAACGATCGCCCACGTCATCGCACGCGGCATGCCGTGGGCACCGTGATTCACGCGGGCGGAGCGCCAGGCGGGTCCGGACCGATGGTGGGCCGCCGCCGGGCCGAACGGATCGGTCAGGCCGGTTCGGGAGCCCGGACCGACCGGGGCCCCGACGGCTCCGAGCGGCTGACCGGGTCGTCCCACGCCTCGTCCACCAGCCGGTGCCGGGAACCACCCTCGGCCAGGAAGGAGACCGCGACGAAGAGGATGAAGGCCGGGGTGGCGTCGAACAGCCCGCTCTCCAGGATGCTGCGGCCGACCAGGAAGGCGACCAGGCCGATGAAGAGCACCCGGTGCGGCCGCGGGGCGCGAAGGGACCCACGCACCACCCAGAGCACCCATCCCAGGACCACGCCCAGGCCGACCACTCCGGACTGCACCAGCGCGGACACCCAACTGCTGTCCAGCAGCTGGGTGTCCCACCACTGACCGTCCACCGGGATGAGCTTCACCGACAGTCCTCCGCCGAAGGCGACCTGCCAGGATGCCTCCGCCCAGGTCCGCGCCGCGCTCCAGGCGATGAACCGGGAGTCCAGCGTGCTGGCCCCAGCGCCGTCCCGAGTGACGAAGCCCTCGATGGCACCGGTCGAGAAGATGGCCACCGAACCGGCCGCCGCGAGCAGGAGAGCGCCGACCACGAGGCCGACCCGGGCCCGGCGGAGATACACGGTCATCAGCCCGATCGCCAGCACCAGCATGAGCAGACCGGTCCGCGAACCGGTCACCCAGAGCACGCCCAGGTAGCCGGTCGCCAGCAGGGCGTTGCGCCACCGGGCCTCCCCGAGCACCGTGCGCCACGCCGTCCAGAGCACCACGGCGCCGGCCAGCAGCGCCAGGTCGTTGGGGTTCAGCGGGGGGACGCCCCCGAACAGTCGTCCGTCGGAGAGGCTCCCCAGCCCGGTGAGCGCAGCCACCGCAGCGATCACCCCGCATGCCCAGACCATCCCGGTCAGCAGCTCGAACGCGGCGACCGCCCGGAGCGCGAAGAAGACGGTGGCAGCCACGATGGCGACCCGCACAGCGATGACGCCGCTGGCGGTCAGGGTGCCGTGACCCAGCGCGCCGAGCACTGATGCGGTCAGCATGGTGGCCAGGAACCACCACGTGCCGGTACCCAGCCGGCGCTCCGGGCCACCACGGGCCTGCGCTGCCGAGAAGAAGGCCAGCCCCAGCGCGAGAACGCTGAGCAGGCCCTTTCCGACCACGACGGGGTCGAGGCCGCCGGAGAAGATCTCCCCACGCCGCCACACGACGGTGCTCCCCACCAGCAGCAGGCAGATGGCCGCGACGCGCACGGAGGGCAGAGACACTGGCTCTCCTCTCACACGCCACCGGCGCCGGAACGCACCGTGACGACCCTAGGTGCTCTGAGAGCATGACCCGGGCCCGTCCGGGCACGTCCTGACCCGAAGAGGGGAGACCTCATGCCGGTCCCTGCAGTCCTGGTGGCCCATCCCTCGGCCGACCTGTACGGCTCCGACCTCCAACTGGTGGAGAGTGTCCGCGGGCTCCACGAGGCGGGCTGGCGGGTCGAGGTGTGCGTCCCGGCGCCGGGCCCACTGGTCGAGCGACTGGAGGCCGCCGGCGCCGCGGTCCACGTCCTCGACGTGCCCGCCCTGCGCAAGTCCCTGCTCAGCCCGACCGGCCTCGTCCGGCTGGCCCTGCACAGCCTCCGGGTCCTGCCCGCGATGCTCCGTCGGCTGCGGTCCACCCGGCCCGACGTCGTCTACGTCAACACCGTGACCATCCCGCTGTGGTCGATCGCCGCGCGCCTGACCCGTCGACCGGTGCTCGGTCACGTGCACGAGGCCGAGGACGACGCTCCCCGGTTGGTGTCCGTGCTGCTGAACGCACCGTTGCTGTTCGCTCGAACCGTCGTGGTGAACAGTCAGGCGGCGGAGCGGACGCTCCTGCGAGCCCTCCCTGCCCTCAAGAGGCGCACAGAGGTGATCTACAACGGCGTGTCCGGGCCCGCGGTGCCCCCGCTACCACCAGCTCCGGGAGGGAGTGGGGCACGGCAGATCGTCCTCGTGGGCCGGCTCTCCCCGCGGAAGGGGACCGACGTCGCCCTCGAGGCCGTGGCGCGACTGCGGGCCGAGGGCCGCGACGTCGTCCTCGAGCTGTGCGGCACCACCTTCCCCGGCTACGAGTGGTTCGAGGAGCAGCTGCGCGGACGGAGCGCCGAGCCCGACCTCGCCGGCCACGTCCACTTCGCCGGTTACACCTCGCCGACCTGGCCGGCGCTGGCCCGGGCGGAGGTGGTGCTCGTCCCCTCCCGGGCGGAGCCGTTCGGCAACGCCGCCGTCGAGGCCCAGCTCGCCGCCCGGCCGGTGGTCGCATCGGCGGTCCAGGGCCTGCAGGAGATCGTCACCTCCGGAGAGACCGGACTCCTCGTCCCGCCGGACGACCCCACCGCACTCGCGGAGGCGATCGCCGGCCTGCTCGACGACCCCGAGCGGGCGCGGGCCATGGCCGGAGCCGGCCACGCCTCGGCGCTACGCCGGTTCACCACCGATCGATACCGCACAGCCATCGCGGACGTGGTCGGCCGGACTCGCCGGTCCTGACCCGTTGCTCGGCCGCTCAGCCGCCGGCCGGACCTGCCGACAGGAGCAGCGGTGCCGGTGTCCGCACCACCGGCACCAGGACCCACGTTCGGACAGCGGCTGCGGCGAGCAGCGGGCCGGCACCGAGGGCGAGCGGCGCCCAGACCTCTCCGCCGTCAACGCCCAGGACCAGCAGCAGCACCAGGCCCAGCGACCCGAACTCGAGCGAGCGCAGCGCCAGGACCTGCCGCTGGCGGCGGTGCACCGTGGCCAGTGCCGAATAGGGCAGCAGGACCGCGCTGGCCACGGCGTAGGCCGACCAGCCCGCGACCGCGCTCAGGGGCACGTCGTACTCGCCACCGCTCAGCACCGGGCCCAGCCACGGCAGCAGCGCGCAGACGGCGGCCCCGATGGCCGCGACGGCAGCAGCCAGCCCGAGTGCGACCCGGTCGGCAGTCCGCAACGATTCCGCGGCCGGCCGCTGCTGGCGGGACACGAAGTGCGGCAGGAGGAACGAGCCGAGGCCGGCGACGAGCACGAGCGTCGGAGCGGTGAAGATCCGCGCGGCCTCGAGCGGCCCGTAGGCAGCCACACCGGCCACAGCCACGACCAGGACCCGGAGGAGCGTGAGCAACGTCGGCCGGATCGTCTGCGCGGCGGCCCGCCAGATGCCGAAGTCCACGACGGCGCGCAGTGCCGGGTTCCGCCACGGACCTCGGGGCCGCTCCTGCGAGGGCACTCGCCACCAGGCCACCAGCGCAGCGCCGGTCTGACCGATGAGGAGCGCCACGATGAACGACCCCAGGGTCAGCTCCCCCTGGATGCCGAGGGTGGCCAGCGTGGCGATCGCCAGCAGCAGGCTCGTGCCGTCCACGGCCGGCAGCGACCAGAACCGCCGGCTCGCCATGAGCAGTCGCCGCAGGGTGTCCTCCACGATGAAGACCGCGGTGGCCAGTCCGAGCAGGAGCCCCGCCCACGGCGGGAGCAGTCCACTGACCAGGGCCACCCCGGCGCCCAGCGCGCCCGCGCCGACCGAGACCAGGGCCGCCCAGCCGTGCAGTCCGGCCCGGATCCCGGCGTCGGTGCGGTCGAGCACCGTGAGCGAGTCGCCGACCAGCCCACTGCAGACCGCCGTGGCCAGGACGACGAGCCCGTAGCCGAGCGCGAACGTGGCGAGGCCGGCGGCACCCAGGTACCGGGCCGCCGCGACCTGGAGCACCAGTCCGGCGAGGGCCTGGGTCACCTGCCCGAGCACGGCTCCGGTGGCCGGCTGTCGCGCCACCGACAGCAGCTGAGCCCTCACCGGTCCATCCTCTCGACGACGAGGCCCGGCCCGGCGGTCGCCCGGTCGGGCCTCATCCCTTGGAGTGGGGGGGGGGGGGGGGGGGGGGGGGGGGGGGGGGGGGGGGGGGGGGGGGGGGGGGGGGGGGGGGGGGGGGGGGGGGGGGGGGGGGGGGGGGGGGGGGGGGGGGGGG
>NZ_JBJHAQ010000053.1:0-19397 GCF_054051115.1 Modestobacter sp. SYSU DS0904
GGCGCCAGCGGCCGCCGGCCGCGCACCGCCCCGCCGTCCAGCCAGCTCGCCGGGTCGACCAGCACGGCCAGGTCGGTGCCCGGGCCGGAGCGGGCCCGGGCCAGTGCCTGCACGTCGTCGGGGCCGAGGAGGCCCAGCAGGGCGATCACCGGACCGGCGTCCCCGGCCCGGCGCAGCGCCTCCAGCCCCGGCTGCAGGACGGCGTGCCGGGAGGGGCCCAGTCCGGCCAGCCGGTCCAGCAGCTCGCCCGCCCCCAGCGAGCCGGCACCGGTCGCCGGACGGAGCTCGCCGGCCTCGGTGACCACCCGCAGCCCCGCCCCCCGGTCGATCAGGTGGCTGCCGATGCTCGCCGCGGCCTCCACCACCCACTCCAGGGTGTCCCCGGGCGGCGCCGGGTCACCGGCCGGGCCGGCCGCCGCGCCGCCGACCAGGTGGCCGGTCGAGCGGCAGTCCACCAGCAGCGTGGCCGACGCCCGCCAGGGCCGCTCCTCCAGCCGGACCATCAGCTCACCGGTGCGGGCAGTGGCCCGCCAGTGCACCATCCGCAGGTCGTCGCCGTGGCGGTACTCCCGGGTGCTCACGTCGTCCTCCCCGTGCACGGCGATCGAGCGGCGGGCGCCCTCCCCGCCGGTGCCGCCGCCGCCGGCGAGCGGGCCGGCGCCCGACAGCGGGCGCACCCGGGGGACGACGACGAGCGTCGCGGTGTCGGCGCCGGCGGCGCTGCGCAGCACCAGTCCGAAGGGGTCGACCAGGCGCAGCCGCAGCGGGCCGAGGGCGAACCGGCCGCGCCGGCCCCCGTGCACCCGGTAGCGCAGCGCGGCGGTGGCGCCGGCGGCCAGCCGCTCGACCACGAACTCCGGCCGGACACCCAGCTCGCCGGGGACCTGCTCGGTGAGCAGCCACAGGCCGCCGGGGCGCCGGTCGGTGTTGGTGACCTCCAGCAGCACCTCGGCGTGGCCCCCGCGGGGCACCCGGCCGGGGGTGACCGAGCGGCGCGAGGCGAGCCGGAAGCGTTGCCGGGCCACCCCCACCGCGGAGAGCACCGGCAGGGCGAGGAGGAACAGCGCCAGCTGGAGCAGGGTGCGCTCGCCGAGCAGCGCCCCGAGCGCCACCAGCGTCGCCCCGGCGGCCACCAGGCAGCGGCCGCGCAGCGTCAGGGAGGAGACGGCGTCGCTGAGCCGGCTGCGTGCCACGGGTGACCTCGGGAGGCCGCGGGCTCAGCGGCCGCGGGCCGGGACGGTGGCGAGCAGGTCGCTGACCACGCGCTGGGCGTCCCGGCGGGCCATCGCCGCGTCCTGGCTGAGCAGCAGCCGGTGGGCGAGCACCGGGACCGCCATCGCCTGGACGTCGTCGGGGAGCACGTGGTCGCGGCCGGCGAGCGCCGCCGCGGCCCGGGCCGCCCGCAGCAGCTGCAGGCCGGCCCGGGGGGAGGCGCCCAGCCGCAGGTCGGGGGAGCGGCGGGTGGCCTCGACCAGCGCCACGACGTAGCGGCGCAACGGCTCGGCGACGTGCAGCCGGCTGACGGCGGTGACGAGGGCGCGGATGCCCGCGGCGTCGATGACCGGGGTGAGCCCGCCCAGCGGGTCGCTGCTGGACCGTTCGTCGAGCATCGCCAGCTCCGCGTCCCGGTCCGGGTAGCCCATCGAGACCCGGGCGGTGAAACGGTCGCGCTGGGCCTCGGGGAGGGGGTAGGTGCCCTCCATCTCCAGCGGGTTCTGGGTGGCCACCACCATGAACGGCCGGGCCAGCTCGTAGGTGACGCCGTCGACGGTGACCTGCCGCTCCTCCATGCACTCCAGCAGGGCCGACTGGGTCTTCGGCGAGGCGCGGTTGATCTCGTCGGCGACGACGACGTTGGCGAAGACCGCGCCGGGCTTGAACTCGAAGGCGCGGCTCTCCTGGTCGTACACCGCCACGCCGGTGACGTCGCTGGGCAGCAGGTCCGGGGTGAACTGGATGCGGCGCACGGTGCCGTCGATCGACCGGGCCAGCGCCTTGGCCAGCGTGGTCTTGCCGACGCCGGGCACGTCCTCGATGAGCAGGTGCCCCTCGGCCAGCAGCACGACCAGGGCCAGCCGGACGACGTCGGGCTTGCCCTCCACCACCCGGCTGATCGAGGCGGCCAGCTGTGCGCCGGCGGCCGCGACGTCGATCTCGGGGGCATCGGCCCTGACCGCTCGCGGATCCAGCTCCGTGGTGCCCTCGGTCACCCGGCCCACGGTACGTGCGAAAACGCGCCGGTGGGGTGCCCGGTGGGCGGTGGTGCGTCGGGGGACGCCGGGGCGACCGGAGCAGCCCGCCGGAGGAGCCCGGTGGGGAGCGGTGGAGCAGCGGGGCCGACACGGCGCGAAGTGGTGTCCAGTGGGGGCCAGTGGGTTAATGTGTCGCCGGATGGGGAGGCCGGGACCACGGACGGGACCCGGCAGAGCCACAGGAGGACAGATGCGGGGGGTGATCCGGTGTTCGTCGGCAGCTACCCCCTGCGCCTCGACGAGAAGGGCCGGCTCGCACTCCCCGTGCGCTACCGCGAGCTGGTGGCCGGGGGCATGGTGATCAAGAAGGGTCAGGAGCGCTGCATCTACGGCCTCACCATGGCCCGGGTCGCCGAGCAGAGCGCCGCGCTGAAGGCGATGGCGCCCGCCGACACCAACGCCGCCCGCATGCACGCCCGGATGAGCTTCGGGTCGATGGTCGAGGTGGAGGCGGACAAGACCGGCCGCATCACCCTCCCGGCCAGCCTCCGCGAGTACGCCGGCCTGGACCGCGACGTCGTGGTCGTCGGCGTCGACACCCGGTTCGAGATCTGGGACAGCGCCACCTGGGACGCCTACGTGGCCGAGCAGGAAGCCGTCTTCGCCGCCATGGAGAGCGAGGGGATGCCGACCCTCTCCTGAGCCCGTCCGCACCCCACCAGCCCCCACCGACCCGCAGCACCCGCACCACGCGACCACCACCCGACGGAGCGAGCCGACTTCCCCGCGGCTCGACCCACCGGGGCACGAGCCGGCTTCCTCCCGGCTCGGGCCCACCGGACAGCGAGCCGACTTCCCCCCGGCTCGACGTCCGTGCACGACCGCGCAGCGCACTCGCTGCGCGGCGCACCACCCGCGCAGGGCACCACCCACCCGAGCCGCCCCAGCAGGGCTCCACCTGGTACCGCTTCCCCGGCGCCAGGCGAGCCCTGCGGGGCGGCGGGCCCGGGTGACGGCCCACCGGGGCCCCACTCCGCTCCACCACCCCCACTGCGCCCCACCCGCCCGCCACACCCCGTGTCCCACCCGCCCGCCCCACCCCGAGCACCCGGAGAGGAGCCCGTCGATGAGCACCACGCCGGACGGCTCCTCGGACGGCTCCCCGGCCGACACCCCGGCAGCCGGCCCGGCCGTGCACGTGCCGGTGCTCCTGGACCGGGTCACCGAGCTGCTCGCCCCGGCCCTGCAGGCTCCCGGCGCGGTGCTGGTCGACTGCACCCTCGGGCTGGCCGGGCACTCCCTGGCCCTGCTGCGCGCCCACCCGGAGCTGCGCCTGATCGGCCTGGACCGCGACCCCGACGCCCGCGCCGAGGCCGCCGCCCGGATCGCGGCCGCCGGCTGCACCGAGCGCGCCACCCTGGTGCCCGCCGTCTTCGACGAGCTGCCCGACGTCCTCGACGACCTGGGCGTGCCGGAGGTGCAGGGCGTGCTGTTCGACCTGGGCGTCTCCTCCCTGCAGCTGGACCGCCCCACCCGCGGCTTCAGCTACTCCACCGACGCCCCGCTGGACATGCGGATGGACCCCGGCGCCCCGCGGACCGCCGCCGACGTGGTCAACACCTACAGCCGGGGCGAGCTGACCCGGGTGCTGCGGGTCTACGGCGAGGAGCGGTTCGCCGGCCGGATCGCCGCCGCCATCGAACGCGAGCGGGCCCGCGAGCCGTTCACCGGCACCGCCCGGCTGGCCGAGCTGGTGCGCGACGCCATCCCGGCGGCGACCCGGCGGACCGGCGGACACCCGGCCAAGCGGGCCTTCCAGGCGCTGCGCATCGAGGTCAACGACGAGCTCGGCGTCCTCACCCGCGCCCTCCCGGCCGCCATCGACGCGCTCGCCGTCGGTGGCCGGGTGGTCGTCATCAGCTTCCACTCCCTCGAGGACCGCATCGTGAAGCAGACCCTCGCCGCCGAGGCGGTCGACCGCACCCCGCCGGGGATGCCGGTGCCCATGCCCGAGCACGCCCCGGTGCTCCGGCTGGTCACCCGCGGCGGCGAGGCCCCCGGTGCGGACGAGCTCGCGGTCAACCCGCGGGCCGCCTCGGCCCGGGTCCGCGCCGCCGAGCGGGTCCGGAGGGCCTCGTGAGCGCCCCGGCACGGAGCACGACCGGCCGGGTGGCCGCTCCCCGGGCCCGCACCGCCGTCACCGGGCCGGTGCACGTGCCGCGCACCGGGGCGACCCGGCGCAGCGGTCCGGTGCCGCGGCCGCAGCTGCGGCTGGTGCCCGGCGAGGCCGGCGCCTCCCGGCCCACCCCGCGTCCCGGGCGCAGTCCGCGCCGCCGGCGGGCCCCCTTCGCGTTCTTCCTCGTCGGCCTGCTGGTGGCCACGACGCTGGGGCTGCTGCTGCTGAACACCGCCATCGCCGTCGACTCGCTCGAGGCCACCCGCCAGCGGACGGCCAACGCCGAGCAGGCGAAGGAGGTGGCTCGACTGGAGCAGCAGGTGGTCGCTGCCGACAGTGCAGCCGAGCTGGCCCGCGCCGCCACCGAGGTGGGCCTGGTCCCGCCCGGTGCCGCCGGGCACCTGGTGCTCCAGCCCGACGGCACCTCGGTGCTGGTCGGGACCGCCGCCCCCGCTCCCGCCCCCGAGCCCGCCGCCCCTGCCGACGAGCCCGCCGCGCCCGCACCCGCCGACCCCGCACCCGCCGACCCCGACTCCCCGCAGGACCCCGAGACCCCGCAGAACCCCGAGACCCCCGGGAACTGAGCCGTGCCACCAGCAGGTCCTCCGCCCCCGTTCCGCCCCGGCACGGCCCGGCGGACGCCGTCGCGACCCACCGGGCCGGCCGGCCGCGCCGGCGGGCTGCGGCCCCGGCGGGACGGCGGACGGCGGGAGCCGCTGGGCCTGGCCCAGCGCGAGCAGCGCAACCGGTGGGGGCTGGCGTTCCTGGTCACCCTGCTGGTGGTGGTGGTCGCCAAGCTGGTCGTGCTGCAGGGCGTGGACGGCGCGCCGTACGCCCAGGCGGCGGAGAACGACCGGATGAAGATCTACCCGATCGCCGCCGTCCGCGGTGCGATCACCGATCGGGACGGCCGGCCGCTGGCGTACTCGGTGGACGCCGAGCGGGTGGTCGCCGACCCGACGCTGGTCGAGGACCCGGCGCGCACCGCCCTCGCGCTGACCACGCTGCTCGACGTCCCCGCCGCGGAGCTGACCGAGAAGCTGTCCGCGGACACCCGTTACGTGGTCCTCGCCGAGCAGGTGTCCACCGAGGTGACCGACCGGATCCGCGCGCTGGCGGAGCGGCAGGGCCTCTTCTTCGAGGACGACCCGGTGCGGCTCTACCCGGCCGGTGCGGTCGGCGGTCAGGTCGTGGGCTTCGTCGGGCGCGACGGTGACGGACTGGCCGGCATCGAGCAGCGGTACGAGGACGTGCTCTCGGGCACCGACGGCGAGGAGCGGGTCGAGGTCGACGGCCGGGGCAACCCGATCCCCTCGGGCATCGACGACACCGTCCCCGCCGTCGACGGCAGCACCGTCGGGCTCACCCTCGACGAGGACCTGCAGTTCGTCGTCCAGCAGCGGCTGGACGCCGCCTGCGCCGACGGCTTCACCACCACCGCCTCGGCCGTGGTGCAGGAGGTGGCCACCGGCAAGGTCGTCGCGATGGCCGGCTGCCCCGGGTACGACCCCGGCTCCTACAACACCACCGACCCCGAGCTGCTGGGCAACCCGGTGGTCTCGGAGGTCTACGAGCCCGGCTCGGTGATGAAGGCGGTCACCCTCGCCGCGGCGGTGGAGGAGGGCAAGGCCCGGGCCGACACCGTGCTGAACGTCAACGGCCACATCCAGGCCGGCGACGTCGTCGTCACCGACGCGCACGACCACGCGCCCATCGACTTCACCGTGACCGGCATCCTGGCCAAGTCCAGCAACGTCGGCACGATCATGCTGGCCCGGGAGGTCGGCGACAGCACGTTCGAGCGCTACCTGCGGGCCTTCGGCCTCGGGTCGACCACCGGCATCGAGCTGCCCGGCGAGAGCGCCGGCATCCTGCAGGACTCCGCGGAGTGGACCGCCAGCCGGGCGGCGAACGTGCCGATCGGCCAGGGCATCTCGGTGACCACCCTGCAGATGGCGTCGGTCTACCAGACGCTGGCCAACGGCGGGGTGCGCATCCCGCCGCGGCTGGTCGAGTCGGTGACCGCCGCCGACGGCACCGTCACCGAGGCACCCCGGCCCGAGCCGACCCGGGTGGTCAGCGAGGACACCGCCGACCAGCTCACCTACATGCTCGAGGCGGTCGTCGGCCCCGGGGGCACCGCGCCGCTGGGCGAGGTGGACGGGTTCCGGGTCGCCGGGAAGACCGGCACCGCCCAGCGGGCCAACCCCGAGTGCGGCTGCTACACCGGCGGTGGCTACTTCACCACCTTCGTCGGCTACGCCCCGGCCGACGACCCGCAGTACGTCGTCGCCGTGGACCTGGAGCGCCCGACCAGCGACGCCGAGGGCGGTCAGGTCGCCGCGCCGGTCTTCGCCGACGTGATGCGGTACGCGCTCACCGCCGGCGGTGTGGTCCCCTCGGGCGCCCCGCGCCCGGACTTCACCCTCTCGGTCCCCTGACCGGCCAGCCCCCGACCGGCCGGCCACCGACCGGCAGCCCCGGGACCGGCCCGGACGGCGCGCGACACGGGTGGGCGGCCGGGGTGCGGCAGCCGGCGCCGGTAGATTGGCCTGTCGTGACCCCGACCGTCCCCGGCTCGGTGCCCCGACCCGCGGGGACCCGCCCGCTCCGCCTCGCCGAGCTCGCCGACCTCGTCGGGGACCCGGTCCAGGGCGACGCCGGCACTCCCGTCACCGGCGTGACCCACGCCTCGGGCGAGGTCCGCCCCGGCGACCTCTACGCCGCGCTGCCCGGGGCGCGCACGCACGGCGCCCGCTTCGCCGCCGACGCCGCCGCCCGCGGGGCCGTCGCCGTCCTCACCGACCCCGCCGGAGCCGGCGCCGCCCGGGCGACCGGCCTGCCGGTCGTCCTGGTCGAGCGCCCCCGGGCGCTGCTGGGCCCGGTCGCCGGCCGGGTGTACGGCCGGCCCAGCGAGCAGCTGGCCGTGCTGGGCATCACCGGCACCAACGGCAAGACGACGACGGGCCACCTGGTCGAGGCCGGGCTGTCCGCGGCCGGGTGGACCAGCGGGCTCATCGGCACCGTGCAGACCCGCACCCGGGGCACCGGCCCCGACGGCGCCCCGCGCACCACCACCCTGCCCAGCGCCCGGACCACGCCCGAGGCGCCCGACCTGCACGCCCTGCTGGCGACGATGGTCGAGTCCGGCGTGCGCGCCGTGGTCATGGAGGTCTCCAGCCACGCCCTGTCGCTGGACCGGGTCGGCGGGGTGCGCTTCGCCGCCGCGGGATTCACCAACCTCTCCCGCGACCACCTGGACCACCACGGCGACATGGAGAGCTACTTCGCCGCCAAGGCGCTGCTGTTCGACGGGCGCGCGGCGGTCGAGGTGGTCGACGTCGACGACCCGTACGGACGGCGGCTGGCCCGCACCGGCACGGTCACCGTCTCCACCCGGGACACCACCACCGAGCACCCCGCCGCCGACTGGTCGGCCACCGACGTCGTCGCGCTGCCGGCCGGGGGGTCGGAGTTCACCCTGCACGGGCCCGGTGGCCGGTCCTGGCCGGCGCGGCTGCGGCTGCCCGGCGCCTTCAACGTGGCCAACGCCGTCCTCGCCGTCGCGCTGCTGGACGCCGTCGGCGTCCCGGTCGAGGCGGCGGTGGCGGGGCTCGCCGAGACGGTGGTGCCCGGCCGGATGGAGCCGGTCGACGCCGGTCAGCAGTTCGTCGCCGTCGTCGACTACGCGCACACCCCGGACGCCGTGACCACCGCGCTGGACGCCCTGCGCGTCGCCACGCCCGGCCGGCTGCTGACCGTGCTGGGCTGCGGCGGTGACCGCGACCCCGGCAAGCGCCCGGCGATGGGCGCGGCCGCGGCCGCCGGCAGCGACGTGCTGGTGATCACCGACGACAACCCGCGCTCGGAGGACCCGGCGGCCATCCGCGCCGCCGTCCGCGCCGGGGTGGCCGAGGTGCCCGCGGACCGGCGGGCCGAGGTGCTCGAGGTCGGCGACCGGCGCGAGGCGCTGGCCGCCGCCGTCGCGCTCGCGCGCCCGGGTGACACCCTCCTGGTGGCCGGCAAGGGCCACGAGACCGGTCAGGAGGTGGCAGGGCAGGTGACCCCCTTCGACGACCGCACCGTGCTGCACGAGGTGCTGAGCACCCGGGTGGACGCGTGATCGCCCTCACCCTGGCCGAGGTCGCGGCCGCCGTCGACGGCGAGCTGACCGGGAACGGCTCGGCGGCGGTGACCGGCGCGGTGGTCGCCGACTCCCGCCGGCTCGCGGCCGGCGACCTCTTCGTCGCCCTGCCGGGGGAGCGGGTGGACGGCGCCGACTACCTGCCGGCCGCGGCCGCCGCCGGCGCCGTGGGTGCGCTGGCCACCCGGGCCGACCCCGCGCTGCCCACCGTCGTCGTCGCCGACCCGGTGACCGCGCTGGGCCGGCTGGCCGCCGAGGTGCACCGCCGGCTGGTCGCCGGTGGGCTGGTCACGGTGGGGATCACCGGCTCCTCGGGGAAGACCTCCACCAAGGACCTGCTCGGCCAGGTGCTCGCCGCCGCCGGCCCGACGGTGAGCCCGCAGGGGTCGTTCAACAACGACATCGGCCTGCCGCTGACCGTCCTCACCGCCGACGCCGCGACCCGTTTCCTGGTGCTGGAGATGGGTGCGCGCGGGCCCGGGCACATCGCCCGGCTCTGCCAGGTCGCCCGCCCGCGCATCGGGGTGGTGCTCAACGTCGGCTCCGCGCACCTGGGCGAGTTCGGCAGCGCGGAGGTGATCGCGACCAGCAAGGGCGAGCTGGTCGAGGCGCTGCCGGCCGAGGGCACCGCGGTGCTCAACGCCGACGACCCCCGGGTGGCCGGCATGGCACCGCGCACCGCAGCCACCGTGGTCACCACCGGTGTCGAGTCCGACGCCGACATCCGGGCCGCCGACGTGACCCTGGACGACGCCGCCCGCCCCCGGTTCACCCTGGTGGCCGCGGGTGAGCAGCACCCGGTGCGGCTGCAGGTCGTCGGCGTCCACCAGGTGGCCAACGCGCTGTCCGCGGCGGGTGCCGCGCTGGCGGCCGGGATGACCCCGGCAGCGGTCGCCGCCGCGCTGTCGGCCGCCGGCCCGCGCAGCCGCTGGCGGATGGAGGTCACCCGCCGCGCCGACGGGGTCACCGTCGTCAACGACGCCTACAACGCCAACCCGGAGTCGATGCGCGCCGCGCTGGCCGCGCTCGCCCGGCTGCCCGGGCGCCGCCGCATCGCGGTGCTCGGGGCGATGGGGGAGCTGGGCCCCGGCGCCGACGCCGAGCACGTCCGGCTCGGCCGCGACGCCGTGCGCGGCGGCGTGGACCTGCTCGTCTCCGTGGGGGACGACGCCATCGGGCTGCACACCGGCGCGCTCGCCGCACGGACGGCGGGCGGCCCGGTGGCAGCCGACGGACCCACGGTGGCAGCC
Organism: Modestobacter sp. SYSU DS0904; assembly: GCF_054051115.1. Lineage (NCBI taxonomy): Bacteria > Bacillati > Actinomycetota > Actinomycetes > Geodermatophilales > Geodermatophilaceae > Modestobacter > Modestobacter sp. SYSU DS0904. Next base: position 9,763 of record NZ_JBJHAQ010000053.1, read on the forward strand.
GACGGACCCACGGCGGCAGCCGACAGACCCACGGCGGCAGCCGACACACAGGAGGAAGTGGTGCACGTGCCCGACCGGGAGACAGCCCGGCGGTTGCTGGCCGAGGTGCTCGCCCCGGGTGACGTGGTGCTGGTCAAGGCCTCCCGCGCCTACGCCCTGGAGCAGCTGGCCGCCGACGTCCTCGGCGACGTCCCCGCGGCCCCCGGGGCGGACGCGTGAAGTCCGTCCTCGTCGCGGCCGCCTTCGGGCTGATCATCTCGATCCTGCTGACCCCGCTGGCGATCAAGGCCTTCCGCCGGCACGGGTTCGGCCAGGAGATCCGGGACGACGGCCCGGAGAGCCACCTGGCCAAGAAGGGCACCCCGACCATGGGCGGCACCGTCATGGTGCTGGCCACCGTCGGCGGCTACCTGATCGCCCACCTGTTCCTCGTCAACCAGCCCGGGCGCGGGGTGACCGCCACCGGGCTGCTGCTGCTGTTCCTGCTCATCGGGCTGGGTACGGTCGGCTTCCTCGACGACTACCTGAAGATCCGGTACCGGCGCAGCCTGGGGCTGAACAAGACCGCCAAGCTGGTCGGTCAGCTGGTGATCGGGGTGACCTTCGCCGTGCTGGCGCTGCTGGAGGACGGCTCCGGCCCCGCGGTGGCCACCACGGCGGTCTCCTTCGTCCGGGACATCGCGCCGCTGACCCTGCCGGCGTTCCTGTTCGTCGCCTTCGCGTACCTGTTCATCGCCGGCTTCTCCAACGCGGTGAACCTCACCGACGGGCTGGACGGGCTGGCCGCCGGCTGCTCCGCGATGGTCTTCGCCAGCTACGTGATCATCTCGTTCTGGCAGTTCGGCCACGACTGCGCCACCGAGCTGGTCGACGGGTGCTACACGGTGCGCGACCCGCTGGACGTCACCCTCGTGGCGGCCGCGGCGATGGGGGCCTGCCTGGGCTTCCTGTGGTGGAACACCTCGCCGGCGCGGATCTTCATGGGTGACACCGGGTCGCTGGCCCTGGGTGGGCTGATGGCCGGGCTGGCGGTCGTCACCCGCACCGAGCTGCTGCTGGTGGTGCTGGGCGGGCTGTTCGTCGCGGTGACGCTGTCGGTGGTGATCCAGGTCGGCTTCTTCCGGGCCACCCGCCGCCGGGTGTTCCGGATGGCGCCGCTGCACCACCACTTCGAGCTCGCCGGCTGGGCGGAGAACACCGTCATCGTGCGGTTCTGGCTGGTCACCGGGATGGCGGTGGCCTTCGGTCTGGGGCTGTTCTACGCCGACTGGCTCTCCTTCGCCGGACTGTGAAAGCTGGGCCGGTGACCTCCCCGACCGTCCCCTCCCGCGTCCCGGACCGAGTGCTCGTCGCCGGGCTCGGCGTCTCCGGTGCGGCCGCCGCCCGGGTGCTGCTGGCCCGGGGCGCGGACGTCACGCTGACCGACGCCGCCGAGCCCGCGGTGCTGGCGGAGCTGGTCGCCGCCGGCGCGCGCTGGCTGGGGCCGCTCGCCGAACCCCCGGAGGACGTCGACCTGGTGGTCACCTCCCCGGGGTGGCGCCCGGACTCCCCGCTGCTGGTGGCCGCCGCGGCCCGCGGGCTGGAGGTCGTGGGGGAGCCGGAGCTGGCCTGGCGGCTGCGGCTGCCCGGCCCCGACGGGGCACCCGCGCCCTGGTACGCGGTGACCGGCACCAACGGCAAGACCACCACCGTCACCATGCTCGAGGCGGTGCTGCAGGCGGGCGGGCGGCGGGCGGTCGCCGCCGGCAACGTCGGGCGACCGCTGGTCGAGGTGGTCACCGCCACCGACGCCGACGGCGCCCCGGCCTACGACGCGCTCGCCGTGGAGCTGTCCAGCTTCCAGCTGCACTGGTCGTCCTCGATCGCGCCGGCCGGGGCCTGCGTGCTCAACGTCGCCGACGACCACGTCGACTGGCACGGCTCCCCGGAGGCCTACCGCGACGCGAAGGCCCGGCTGCTGCTGCACGCCCCGGTCGCGGTCGCCGACGCCGGTGACCCGGTCGCCTCGGCCCTGGTCGCCCGGCACCGCCGGCCGGTCACGGTCACCCTCGACGAGCCCGCCCGCGGCCAGCTCGGGGTCCGCGCCGGCGCGCTCGTCGACCGCGCGTTCGCCACCGCACCCGCCGGGGAGGTGCTCGCCGAGCTCACGGCCCTGCAGGTCCGCGGCCCGCACAACACGGTCAACGCGCTGGCCGCGGCGGCGCTGGCCCGGGTCGCCGGCATCGCCCCGGCCGACATCGCCCGCGGGCTGGCCGGCTTCCGCGGCGGCGCCCACCGCAACGTGCTGGTCGCCACGGTCGACGGGGTGGACTTCGTCGACGACAGCAAGGCGACCAACCCGCACGCCGCCGCCGCGTCGCTGGCCGCCTACCCCCGGGTGGTCTGGATCGCCGGGGGCCTGCTCAAGGGCGCCGACGTCGACGGGCTGGTCGCCGCGGTCGCGCCGCGGCTGGCCGGGGTGGTCCTGCTGGGCCGCGACCGGGAGCAGTTGGCCCGGTCTCTCGCGCGACACGCCCCCGCGGTCCCGCGCGCCGTGGTCCCCAGCGGCGACGATGGGGCCATGGTGGACGGTGGGGGTGGGGTGACCGATGGGGGCCGTGTGACGTACGGCGACGAGGTGATGCGCGAGGTGGTGGCGGCCGCGGTCCGGCTGGCCCGCCCCGGCGACACCGTGCTGCTCGCCCCGGCCGCCGCCTCGATGGACGTCTTCACCGACTACGCGCACCGGGGCCGCGCCTTCGCCGACGCGGTCCGCGCGCTGGGATGAGGCACGCGTGACCGCGACCACCCGCGAGCGCGGCCCGCGCACCGACCCTCCCGGCGACCGGCGCCCGGGCGACCGCAGCGATGGCGACCGGCCGGCCGGCGGCGTCGGCTGGCGGCTGCGCGGCCCGGCCTGGCTCGAGGGGCCGATGACCAGCTCGCACCTGGTCCTCGGTTCGGCCGGGATGCTGCTGGCCATCGGCCTGGTCATGGTCTTCTCCGCCTCCGCGATCGAGGCGGCCACCTCCGGCCAGCCCGCCTGGCTGCCCGGCGTCCGGCAGCTGGTCTTCGCCCTGGTCGGGCTGGCCGGCATGCTGGTCGCGATGCGGCTGCCGGTCGGGCGCATCCGGCAGTGGGCCGGCCGCGGCATGCTGCTGGTTTTCCTCCTGCTGGTCCTGGTCCTGATCCCGGGCATCGGGCTGAAGCTGAACGGCTCGCGGGCCTGGTTCGACCTGGGCTTCACCAACTTCCAGCCCTCCGAGCTGGCCAAGCTGGTCTTCGCGCTGTGGGGCGCGCACGTGATCGCCCTGCGCGAGCGCTACCTGACCACCCGCTCGCTGCTGGTGCCGGTCGTCCCGGTGTTCCTGCTGATGTGCCTGCTGCTGATCGCCGAGCCCGACATGGGCGCGGTGGTCAGCCTGGGGCTGGTCGTCGCCGGGCTGATGTGGGCCGGCGGGCTGTCCCGGCGCTACATCGCCGGCGCGGTCGGGGTGGTCGCCGCCCTGGTGGCGGTGATGGTCGCGGTGGCGCCGTACCGGATGGCCCGGGTCACCTCGTTCCTCGACCCCTTCGCCGACCCGCTGGGCGACGGCATGCAGGCGATCCGCGGCTTCTACGCGCTGGCCACCGGCGGCGTGTGGGGCGTCGGGCTGGGCAACAGCGCGATGAAGTGGAACCTGCTGCCGCACGCGGAGTCCGACTACATCTTCGCCATCATCGGCGAGGAGCTGGGCTTCCTCGGCTGCCTGGTGGTGATCGGCCTCTACGGGATGCTCGCCTACGCCGGGTTCCGGATCGCCCGCCGCTCGACCGACCGGTTCGTCCAGCTGGCCAGCGTCGCGATCACCTTCTGGCTGATCGGCCAGGCCACGATGAACATGGGCTACGTCGTCGGGCTGCTGCCGGTCACCGGCGTGACGCTCCCGCTGATCTCCGCCGGCGGCACCTCGCTGGTGCTCACCCTCTTCGTCGTCGGGCTGCTCGTCCGCTTCGCCCGCTCCGAGCCGGCCGCGATCGCCCACGAGCGGGCCGCCCGCCGCGGCTGGGTCGCCCGGCTGCTCCTGCCGGTCCCGGCCGCCCCGGTCGACCCGCCGCCGTCGCGTCGGCGCCGGGGCGCCCAGGCACGCCGGTCACCGGCCGCCGCGCCGGTGACCGACCCCGCCCGCCGGCGTCCGGGCCGCACCGTCACCCGGGTGCCCGGGCTGCGCACCCAGGAGCGGGAGGCCGTGCGGCCCGCCCCCCGGGAGCCGCGCCGCGGCACCCCGCCATCGTGGGCCGGCGCCCCGGACGCGCGCCCGAACGTGGTCGAGCGGCAGACTGGGCGAGGCCGGCAGCCCGCCGGTGACCGCCCGACCGGTCGCGGCCGCACCCCGGCCGCGCCCGCTCCCGTCGACCCCCGCGACCGCCGTGCCGCCGGGGCCGTCCCCGGGGAGCGGGGCCGGTCGGTCCCACGGTCCCGCCCGCGAACGGAACGGCCAGGACGCCCGCAGTGACCCAGCCCCACCCCGCCCCCGGCCCCGCCGGTGCGGCGGATCCCGCAGCGCTGTCCACCGCCCGGCACTCCCCGGAGCACCCCGGGGTGCACGTGGTGCTCGCCGGCGGTGGCACCGGCGGCCACATCGAGCCGATGCTCGCCCTCGCCGACGCGCTCACCCGGCGCAGCACCGCCCCCGGCGGCACGCCCCGGGTCACCTGCCTGGGCACCGCCCGCGGCATGGAGACCCGGCTGGTCCCGGCGCGCGGCTACGACCTGCGCCTGATCCCGCCGGTGCCGCTGCCCCGCAAGCCCACCGTCGACCTGCTCCGGGTGCCCGGACGGGTGCGCCGGGCGGTGGGGGAGACCCGCGCACTGCTGACCGAGCTCGGTGCCGACGTCGTCGTCGGGTTCGGCGGGTACGTCGCGCTGCCCGCCTACCTGGCGGCCCGGCGGGCGGGGATCCCGGTCGTCGTGCACGAGCAGAACGCGCTGCCCGGGCTGGCCAACCGGCTCGGGGCGCGGCTCGCCGCCCGGGTCGCGGTCACCGTGCCCGGCACCCCGCTGCGCGGGGGAGAGCACGTGGGGATGCCGCTGCGCACCTCGATCAGCGGGCTGGACCGGGCCGCGCGCCGCGCCGAGGCGCGGGCCGCCTTCGGCCTGGACGCCGACCGCCCCACCCTGCTGGTCTTCGGCGGCTCCCAGGGCGCCGCCTCGCTGAACCGGGCCGGGGTCGCCGCCGCCGACGCGCTCACCGCCGCCGGCGTGCAGGTGCTGCACGCACGGGGGCCGAAGAACACCGAGGTCGGGGTGCCCGACCGGCCGGCCGGCGCCGCGCCCTACGTCGTCGTCGACTACCTGGACCGGATGGACCTCGCCTACGCCGCGGCCGACCTGGCGCTGTGCCGATCGGGCGCGGTGACCGTCGCCGAGCTGTCCGCGGTCGGGTTGCCCGCGGCGTTCGTGCCGCTGCCGATCGGCAACGGCGAGCAGCGGCTCAACGCACTGCCGGTGGTCGAGGCCGGCGGCGGGCTGCTGGTGGCCGACGCGGACCTGACCCCGGAGTGGATCGGCGCGGAGCTGGTGCCGTTGCTCACCGACCCGGCGCGGCTGTCCACGCTGGCCGGGCACGCCGCCGCGGCCGGCGCCCGCGACGCGGACGAGAGACTGGCGGACATGGTCCTGGGAGTTGCCCGATGAGCGCCGCGATGACGACGGGTGAGCGAGCATCGCAGGGAGCGCCAGCGACCGAGGAGCGGAACGAATCCGGAGGCGGGCAGTGAGCGCAGCGGACGTCGCCGCCTGGCGGGAGCCGATCCCCGCGCTTGCCGACCTCGGGGCGGTGCACTTCGTCGGCATCGGCGGCGCCGGGATGAGCGGGATCGCCCGGATCATGCTCGCCCGCGGGCTGCAGGTCTCCGGCACCGACCGCCGCGACTCCCCGGCGCTGCGCGCGCTGGCGGCCCTCGGCGCCCGGGTCGAGGTCGGGCACGACGCGGCCCACCTCGGCGACGCGGCCACGGTCGTCGTCTCCACCGCCATCCGGGCGGAGAACCCCGAGCTGGTCGCCGCCCGCCAGCGCGGCCTGCGGGTGGTGCCCCGGGCGGTGGCGCTCGCCGCGGTGATGGCCGGCAGCCGCAGCGTCGCGGTCGCCGGCACGCACGGCAAGACCTCGACGACGTCGATGCTGACCGTGGCGGTGCAGGCCTGCGGCGTCGACGCCTCCTTCGCCATCGGTGGCACGCTCAACGAGTCCGGCTCCAACGCGCACGCGGGGGAGGGCGACGTGTTCGTGGCCGAGGCCGACGAGAGCGATCGCTCCTTCCTGCTGCTGGCCCCCCGGGCGGCGATCGTGACCAACGTCGAGGCCGATCACCTGGACAACTACGGCGACCTGGCGGCCGTCGAGGCCGCCTTCGACACCTTCGCGCACACCGTGCCGGCGGACGGTTTCCTGGTGCTCTGCGCCGACGACCCGGGCGCCGCCCGGCTCGCCGGCGTCGGCGCTGCCGCCCGGGTGCGCACCTACGGCCTGGGGGAGGACGCCGACCTGCGCCTCACCGACCTGCGGGTCGGCCCCGACGGCACCCGGTACACCGCCGTCCTGGACGGCCGCCTGCTCGGGGAGGTCCGCCTCCAGCTGCCGGGCGAGCACATGGCGCTCAACAGCGCGGCCGCTCTGCTGGCCGGGCTGGAGCTGGGGCTGCCCGCCGCCGGGCTGATCGGCGGCCTGGGCCGGTTCGGTGGGGTGCACCGCCGCTTCGAGCTGAAGGGCACCGCCGCCGGTGTGCGGGTCTACGACGACTACGCCCACCACCCCACCGAGGTGGCCGCCCAGTTGCGCGCCGCCCGGGCGGTGACCGGGTCGGGCCGGCTGCTGGTGCTCTTCCAGCCGCACCTGTACAGCCGCACCGCGGAGTTCGCCGTCGGCTTCGGGACGGCGCTGGGGCTGGCCGACGAGGTGGTCGTGATGGACATCTACGGCGCCCGCGAGGACCCGGTGCCCGGGGTCACCGGCGCGCTGGTGGCCCAGGCGGTGCCCCTGCCGTCCGACCGGGTGGCGTTCGAGCCGTCGTGGTCGGCGGCCGCGCCCGCGATGGCCGCCCGGGCACGCCCCGGCGACCTGGTGGTCACCATGGGTGCCGGGGACGTGTCCATGGTCGGGCCGGAGATCCTGACCGCGATCGCCGAGCCCGAGCCGGGGACCGAGGGGATCACCGCACCGGTGGCGCCCCGGTGAGCCGCGCGGGGTCGACCACGCGGGACCGGGCGCGCTCGGTCCGGCGCGGGGCGGCCCCGGGGCGGGGCGCGTCCTCGGTCACGCCGCTGCGCCCCCGGCGCCGGCCACGCCGGCCGGCCCGGCCACGCCGTCGTCTGGTGGCCGCCCTGGCCGTGGCCCTGGGCCTGGTCGGCGCGGTCGGCTGGCTGCTCCTCGGCTCGCCGGTGCTGGCCGTGCAGGAGGTCCGCGTGGACGGCGTGGCCACGCTCTCCCCGGAGCAGGTCGTCGCCAGCGCCGGCATCGCCGAGGGGACCCCGCTCGTCCGGGTCGACACCACCGGCGCCGCTGAGCGGGTCGGCCGGCTGCCACCGGTCGCCTCGGTCGAGGTCACCCGTGGCTGGCCGGACACCGTCGTGGTCACCGTGGTCGAGCGGCAGCCGGTCGCGGTGGTCTCCGACGCCGGGCGACGGCAGCTGATGGACGCCACGGGTGTCGTCTTCGACACCATCACCGGACCGGCGCCCGAGGGCGTGGTCCCGCTCGACGTTCCCGACCCCGGCCCGGACGACGCCGCCACCACCGCGGCGCTCACCGCGCTCACCGCGCTGCCGCGGGACGTGCGCGCGCAGGTCACCGCGGTCGCCGCGAACGGCCCGGACGACGTCACGCTGACGCTGACCGACGGCCGGGCCGTGCTGTGGGGCAGCGCCGCGCGCACCGACCGCAAGGCCGAGGTGCTCGACGCGCTGCTGGACCAGATCGACGCCGGCACCCTCGACCCCGCCGACACCCTCGACGTCAGCACGCCCGACGCCGTCGTGCTGCGCTGAGCCGGCCGCACCGTCACCCCGGCCGCCGCCCCGGCGACACCCCGCTGCCCGCCCGCAGCCCCGCCGCCACCTGCCCGCAGCCCCGCCGCCACCTGCCCGCCGCCCCGGCGTCACCCCGCCGGCGGGTGGACGGATCGGGGTCGGGGTGTCCATCCGGGGGCAACGCGCCGTCCGCAGCGACACGCCCGGGCCAGAAAATGTCCACCGAGTTCCTCGAACTGGTGCGCCGGACGGTGTCCGGGTCGTCTGCACCTCCGCATGAGACACGGGCAGCGCGGGTCGTCACACGGCGTGAGGCAGATGTGACCGACGGGTCGAGCGAGATCGGTGAGGTGGTGCCCGTGGGACACGCCGAGCCCGGAGGGGTGCTTGCTGCCCCGTTGGGGGGCACCTAACTTCGTCCCCAACGCCGGAGTTGACATAACTATAAGGCTCAACATGAGGATGAGGGTTCAGTTGGGGAGCGCCGCATGACACCTCCGCACAACTACCTCGCGGTCATCAAGGTCGTCGGCATCGGCGGCGGCGGGGTGAACGCGGTGAACAGGATGATCGAGGTCGGCCTCAAGGGGGTCGAGTTCATCGCCATCAACACCGATGCGCAGGCTCTGCTGATGAGCGACGCCGACGTCAAGCTCGACGTCGGTCGTGAGCTCACCCGCGGGCTCGGTGCCGGTGCGCAGCCGGACGTCGGCAGGCAGGCCGCCGAGGACCACCGTGAGGAGATCGAAGAGGTGCTCAAGGGCGCCGACATGGTCTTCGTGACGGCGGGTGAGGGGGGCGGCACGGGCACCGGTGGTGCCCCGGTCGTCGCCTCCATCGCCCGCAAGCTCGGTGCCCTGACCATCGGTGTGGTCACCCGCCCGTTCTCCTTCGAGGGGAAGCGGCGGGCGGTCCAGGCCGAGTCGGGGATCGAGGAGCTGCGCAACGAGTGCGACACGCTCATCGTCATCCCGAACGACCGGCTGCTGCAGCTGGGCGATCGGAACGTCAGCGTGATGGACGCCTTCCGCACCGCCGACCAGGTGCTGTTGTCCGGTGTCCAGGGGATCACCGACCTGATCACCACGCCCGGCCTGATCAACCTGGACTTCGCCGACGTCAAGTCGGTCATGTCCGGGGCCGGGTCGGCGTTGATGGGCATCGGCAGCGCGCGGGGCGACAACCGGGCGCTGCTCGCCGCCGAGCAGGCGATCGCCAGTCCGCTGCTGGAGGCCTCGATGGAGGGCGCCCACGGCGTGCTGCTGTCGATCTCCGGCGGGTCGGACCTCGGCCTGTTCGAGATCAACGAGGCGGCGTCCCTGGTCAGTGATGCCGCGCACCCGGACGCCAACATCATCTTCGGGGCGGTCATCGACGACGCCCTCGGGGACGAGGTCCGGGTCACCGTGATCGCCGCGGGCTTCGACGGCGGCCGGGCGGGCACCCGCAAGGACGGCGGAGCGGTCTCCACCGCCCCGGCGCCCGCGGCCGCCCCGGCGGCGTCCCGGCCGGCGGTCCCGGCGCAGACCGGGGAGGGGGGGGGGGGGGGGGCGCCGGGGCCCCCCCCCCCCCCCCCCCCCCCCCCCCCCCCCCCCCCCCCCCCCCCCCCCCCCCCCCCCCCCCCCCCCCCCCCCCCCCCCCCCCCCCC
>NZ_JBJHAQ010000054.1:0-18745 GCF_054051115.1 Modestobacter sp. SYSU DS0904
CTGAGCCAGGATCAAACTCTCCGTAGATGAATTCAACCCACAGCTGAGAACCAAGAGTTGGCACTCTCGATATCAATCAACCAAAGGAATCCCCGACCCGATCACCGAAGCAACCAGGCCAAAAGGGAGTTTAACTATATGGCACTGACTTTCAGCACGCTGTTGAGTTCTCAAGGAGCGGACGCGCACGAAACCCGACCGAATCTCTTCGGCCATCGTTCGCGGCGGCTTGTTCCACTGTACACCGAGTTCCGCAGCGGCTCACCCTCGGGGGGTTCGGCCGGCGGTTTCCCAGGCCTTGCGGCCCGGTCCGTTCTCGCTCGGTGCAGAAGGAACATTACACGCCCTCAGAGGGCCCTGCAAACCGGGGGGTCCCCCGGGGCCTGCCGCGAACCCTCCCGCCCCGCTGACCTGGGAGAACGGCGCTCAGGCCACCCCGCGGGGCCGGTACTGGACGCTCACCCTCGGCCCGACCGGCTTCGTCGTCTTCGGGATGCAGTGCTCCCAGGTGCGCTGGCAGGAGCCGCCCATGACGACGAGGTCACCGTGCCCGAGGGGGAAGCGGAGGCTCTCGCCGCCACCGACCGGGCGGAGCAGCAGCGGCCGCGGCGAGCCGAAGGAGACGATCGCGACCATGGTGTCCTCCGTGCGGCTGCGCCCGATGCGGTCGCCGTGCCAGGCGACGCTGTCCCGCCCGTCGCGGTAGAGGCACATGCCCGCGCTGACGAAGGGCTCACCCAGCTCCGGGCCGTAGTGGTCGTTGAGGCTGCGCCGGGCCCCGGTGAGCAGTGGGTGCGGCAGCTGCTCATCACCGCCGAACCACCGCAGCAGCCGGGGTACGGCGACCTCCCGGTCGTACATCTGCCGCCGATCGGCCCGCCAGCCGATGTCGCCCAGCAGCACCTCGAGCACCGAGTCCGAGCCCTCCACCCAGCCGGGCAGGTGGTCGACCCAGGCTCCCCGGCTCAGCTGGTGGCGGGTGACCCGGCCGGCGAGCGGGGTCAGTTCCGGCTCCTCGGCGACGTCCCACATGGACGGCTGGTGCGCGAGCGACATGGCAAGACGTTACCGCGGGTTTCGCACAGCTGTTCGAAAACCTGTGGACAACCTCAGGCGGAGAGCGCGAGCACGAAGGGCAGCACCGAGCCGGCGCCGGCCAGCCGCAGCTCCCGGCCGGCGACGGTCATGGTCCAGCGGGAGTCGGCGAGGTCGTCGACGAGCAGGACCGGGGCGTCACCGACCCGGGCGAGCTGCTCGCGCAGCTCGGGTCCGACCACGATCCGCTGCCAGACCCCGGCCAGCCGGAAGGCGCTGTTGCCCCCCGGTCCGCCGGTCGGCCCACCGTGCGCGAGGTCGAGCGTGCCGAGGTAGGGCAGCCGGCCCATGCGGGCCAGCCCCTCGGCCACTCCGGTGACCAGGGCGGGCCGCCGGCGCGACGGCATGGCCACCACCGCAGCCGGGCGCTGCGCCCAGTCCCAGGCGCCCAGCACCCGCCCGCAGGCCTTGAGCAGGTCCTCGTCCGGCGGTGCGTCGTTGGGCAGCCCCGGACGGATCACCCGGTGGCTCACGTCGTTGGCGGCATCCGGGTCCTCCTCGATGGGCGGGGCCTCGAGGTCCTCGGCCAGGGTCGCCACCCCGCCGACCCCGTCGTCGCCGAGCAGGCTGCGCAGCCGCTGGCCCCAGCCGAGGTCGGTGAGCCGGGCGACGGCGCGTCCAGCGGTGACCTGCTCGCCCGGCGCGATCTTCCCCTTCACCTCCACCCCGAGCCGGTCGGCACCGGTGGGCCACTGGGCGCGCGGGGCCAGCTCCACGCCGGGCCGGTCCAGCCGGGCCGAGGCCGCCTCGGCCGCGCCGGCCGGGACGTCGGTGGCGTACCAGGGGCCGGCGCACACGTCGCAGCGGCCGCAGGGGGCGGCCGTCGGGTCGTCGAGCGCCTCCTGCAGGAAGGCCATCCGGCACTCGGCGGCGTCCACCGGCTTGGCGTAGGCCAGCATCGAACGCTGCTCGGCCTCCCGGGTGGCGGTGACCCGGGCGTACCGCTCGGCGTCGTAGACCCACGGGACGCCGGTGGACCGCCAACCACCCTGCACCCGCTCGACCGCCCCGTCGACGGCGAGCACCTTGAGCAGCAGTTCCAGCCGGGATCGGCGGACGTCGGCGACCGTCTCCAGCCGGGCCACCGACCAGGCCTTGCCGTCGGCCATGGCGGTCAGCACCGCGGCCGCGTGGTCCTCCCGCGGCATCGACGAGGTGGCGAACCACTGCCAGATGGCGATGTCCTCGGGGCCGGGCAGGAGCAGCACGTCTGCATTGGCCACGGCGCGGCCGGCACGACCCACCTGCTGGTAGTAGCTGACCGGCGACGAGGGCGCGCCCAGGTGGACGACGAACCCCAGGTCCGGCTTGTCGAAGCCCATCCCCAACGCCGACGTGGCGACCAGGGCCTTCACCCGGTTCTCCCGCAGCGCCTCCTCGGCGTCCTTGCGGTCGGCGTCGTCCAGCCGTCCGGTGTAGGCCCGCACCTCGTGCCCGGCGTCGCGCAGCAGCGCCGCGGTCTCCTCGGCCGCGGCCACGGTGAGCGTGTAGACGATGCCGCTGCCCGGCAGGTCGCCGATGTGCGCGGACAGCCAGGCCAGCCGCGCCCGGTCGGTGTCCAGCCGCAGCACGCCCAGCCGCAGCGAGTCGCGGGCCAGCGGCCCGCGGACCGTGGTGACCTCCACCCCGCCGGCGCCGAGCTGCTCGGCGACGTCGGAGACCACCCGCTCGTTCGCCGTCGCCGTGGTGGCCAGCACCGGGGTGCCCGGCGGCAGCTGGCCCAGCAGGTCGCGGATCCGCCGGTAGTCGGGGCGGAAGTCGTGGCCCCAGTCGGAGACGCAGTGCGCCTCGTCGACCACCAGCAGGCCGCAGCGCGCGACCAGGCCCGGGAGCTGCTCGTCCCGGAACCGGGGGTTGGTGAGCCGCTCCGGGGAGACCAGCAGGACGTCGACGTCGTCGGCGGCGAGCCGGGCGTTGATGTCGTCCCACTCGGTGACGTTCGAGCTGGAGATCTCCACCGCCTTGATGCCCGCCCGGGCGGCGGCCGCCACCTGGTCGCGCATCAGCGCGAGCAGTGGGCTGACCAGCAGCGTCGGGCCGGCACCGCGGCGGCGGAGCAGCGCGGTGGAGACGAAGTAGACGGCCGACTTGCCCCAGCCGGTGCGCTGCACGACCAGTGCACGCTGGTGCCGCTCGACCAGGGCGGTGACGGCGGCGTCCTGCCCCTCGCGGAAGACGGCGTCCGCCCGCCCGATCAGCTCACGCAGGACGCCGAGCGCCTCGTCGGCAGTGTCATGGCCGAGGCCGGTCTCGACAGCGGTGCTCATGCCCCCGACCGTAGGCGCCGGGACCGACAACGGGACCCGGTGTGCGGTGACTGTGGACGAACGGTTGGATGGCGACTGATGCTGCCGCCGGACAACCACGTGCACAGCGAGTTCTCCTGGGACACCGGGCCACGGGCCTCGCTCCTGCGGGCCTGCGCGCGCGCCGTGGAGATGGGGCTGCCCGCGATCGCCTTCACCGAGCACCTGGACTTCACCGTCTGGGACGCCGCCGACCGGGCCTCCGCGCAGGGCCTCACCGACCGGCACCCGGCCAACCAGCTGCCGATCGACGTCGACCTCTACGCCGAGACGATCTGGGAGGCCCGGCAGCGGTACCCCCAGCTGCGGGTGTGGTCGGGGGTGGAGGCCGGCGAGCCGCACCTGTTCGGGGCGAGCGTCGCCGCGCACCTGACCGCCTCGCCGGTCGACCGCATCCTGGGGTCGCTGCACTCCCTCCCGGTCGACGGCCGGCTGATGGGGGTCAACCGGCTGCTGCACGCGCCGGGGATCGACGTGGTGGCCACGATGCGCCGCTACCTCACCGAGATGGTCGGGATGATCGAGGCCAGCGACGTCTTCCAGGTGCTGGCGCACTGCGACTACCCCCGGCGGTACTGGCCCGGGGGGCGTGACGCGTACCCGGAGGCGGCGTTCGAGGAGGAGTACCGGGCGGTCTTCCGTGCGCTGGCCGGCAGCGGCCGGGCCCTGGAGGTGAACACCACCAGCCCGCTGTGGTCGGTGGAGCTGCTGCGCTGGTACCGCGAGGAGGGCGGGGACGCGGTGAGCTTCGGCAGCGACGCGCACCAGCCACACCTGGTCGGGCAGCGCTTCGACCTCGCGGTCGACGTCGTCGAGCAGGCCGGCTTCCGACCCGGGCGGGACCGGTTCGACTTCTGGCGCCGCTGAGCAGGACCAGGTGGTCACGGTCGGGTCCCGGGCTGCCGAGAACACCGATGTGACCGATCTGCAGACCACCCAGGCCGCCGTTCCGTTCGCGGAGCTGGCCGCTGCGGGGCACGCGTGCGTCGAGCGCCTGCACGACGAGGCCATGCAGCTGATCGCCGAACTCGCCGAGCACTGGGACGAATCCGAGCCCGCCCCGGTCGAGCCGGCCGACGAGGCCGCCCACCAGGACGACGCGGTTCAGGACGACGCGGTTCAGGACGACGCGGTGCAGGACGACGCGGTGCAGGACGACGCGGTGCAGGACGACGCGGCTCGAGACGACCCGGTGCAGGACGACGGACCCACCGACGAGACCGCCACCCCGGACCTCGAAGCCCAGGACGACGAGCCGGCCGACGACGCCGCTGCACACGAGGACGGTGCTGACGAGGACCGTGCGGACGAGGACCGTGCGGACGGGGAGGCGCCCGAGGAGATCCGGGTGCTGCTGCCCTCCGAGCTGCCGGCGCTGCCCCCGCTCCCGGCGCACCGGGACGCCGTGCGTCTGGCCACCGCCGTCACCGACGAGTTCGCCCTCCCGGTGACCGAGGACGCCGCTCTCACCGTCGCCGCCTGACGCAGGTACTTCACCGCTAAGGCACTCTCCCGCTAGGGTCCGGCGGGTGACCCTCTCCCGCCGCGTCGTCGTCGCCCTGGGCGGCAACGCGATGACCGGCCCCGACGGGTCGGCGACGCCCGGTGCGCAGCGCGACGCGATCGCCGTCGCCGCCGGGCACCTGGCCGCCGTGGTCGCGACCGGGGTGGCGGTGGTGGTCACCCACGGCAACGGCCCCCAGGTTGGGAACCTGCTGGTCAAGAACGAGCTCGCGGCCCACGAGGTGCCACCGGTCCCGCTGGACTGGAACGTCGCCCAGACCCAGGCGACCATCGGGTTCACCGTCGCCGACGAACTGGACGCCGCCCTCGCCGCCCGCGGGCTGCCCCAGCGCACCGCGGCCCTGGTCACGCGCACCCTGGTCGACCCGGCCGACCCCGGGTTCCGGTCGCCGACCAAGCCCGTCGGCCGGCACCTGCCGCGGGAGCGCGCGGAGCACTTCATCGCGCTGGGCCAGGTCTGGGAGGACCGCGGGGAGCGTGGCTGGCGGCGCGTGGTCGCCTCCCCCGAGCCGCAGTCGGTGGTCGACGTCCCGGCGATCCGGGCGCTGGCCGCAGCCGGGTTCGCCGTCGTCTGCGCCGGTGGCGGGGGTGTGCCGGTGATCGACGACGGCAGCGGCGGCGCCCTGCGTGGCGTCGAGGCGGTCATCGACAAGGACCTGACGGCGGCCCGGCTCGCCGCGGACCTGGACGCCGACACCCTGGTCATCGCCACCGACGTCCCGAACGTGATGGTCGACTTCGGCACGCCGGCCGCCCGGCCGCTGGGCCGGGTCACCGTCGCCGAGCTGCGGGCGCACGCCGCGGCCGGGCAGTTCGCCCGCGGCAGCATGGGCCCCAAGGTCGAGGCCGCGCTCCGCTTCGTCGACCGCCGGCCGGGCGCCCGCGCCGTCATCACCTCGCTCGAGCACATCTCCGACGCCGTCACCGACGACGTCGGCACCGTCCTCACGGATTGACCTGCCACCCACCCCAGGCAGCCCACCCCAGGCAAGGAGAACCCGCATGCCCGCACCGATCGAGGTCCGCAAGGTCCCGCTGCACAACGTCAGTGACGCCTCCGAGCTGGCCAAGCTCATCGACGACGGGGTCATGGAGGCCGACAGGGTCGTCGCCGTCATCGGCAAGACCGAGGGCAACGGCGGCGTGAACGACTACACCCGGATCATCGCCGACCGGGCCTTCCGCGAGGTGCTGCTGGAGAAGGGCAGCCGCTCCAAGGAGGAGGTCGGCGACATCCCGATCGTCTGGTCCGGCGGCACCGACGGCGTGATCAGCCCGCACGCCACGATCTTCGCCACGCTGCCCGAGGAGTCGGTGGAGAAGACCGACGACCCGCGGCTGACCGTCGGGTTCGCGATGAGCGAGGTGCTGCTGCCCGAGGACATCGGCCGCATCGCGATGGTGGAGAAGGTCGCCGAGGGCGTGCGCCGGGCGATGGCGGCCGCGGGGATCACCGACCCGGCCGACGTCCACTACGTGCAGACCAAGACGCCGCTGCTGACCATCGAGACGATCCGCGAGGCGAAGTCCCGCGGCAAGGACACCTACTACGACGAGCCGCACGGCTCGATGGACCTGTCCAACGGGACGACGGCGCTGGGCATCGCGGTGGCGCTGGGCGAGATCGAGATGCCGACGCAGGAGCAGGTCATGCGCGACCTGTCGCTGTTCAGCGCGGTCGCCTCCTGCTCCTCGGGCGTGGAGCTGGACCGGGCGCAGATCGTCGTCGTCGGCAACGCCCGCGGACACGGCGGCGCCTACCGGATCGGCCACTCGGTGATGACGGATGCGCTGGACCAGGACGGCATCTGGAACGCGATCCGCGCGGCGGGGCTGGACCTGCCCGAGCGGCCGCACGTCAGCGACCTGGGCGACCGGCTGGTCAACGTATTCCTCAAGTGCGAGGCCGACCCGACCGGCTACGTGCGCGGCCGGCGCAACGCGATGCTCGACGACTCCGACGTCTTCTGGCACCGGCAGATCAAGGCCACCGTCGGCGGCGTGGCCGCGTCGGTGACCGGCGACCCGGCGGTGTTCGTGTCGGTGGCCGCGGTGCACCAGGGCCCGAGCGGCGGCGGCCCGGTCGCCGCGATCATCAAGGTCTGACGCCCCCGAGGTCTGCGGTCTCGTGGTCTCCCCAGCCGGACAGCCACGAGACCGCAGACCTCAGCGGGCGAAACCGCCCACGTACACGCCGGCGGACTGCAGCTCGGCCACCCCGGGGAGATCGGACGACAGACCCTGCAGGTCGACGCCGGTCAGCACCGGCAGCCGCAGCAGCGGCGTGACGTCGGTCAGCGGGTTCCGGCCGAGCCACAGCTCGCTGAGGTGCGGTGCACCGGCCAGCCCGCGGACGTCGCTGATCCGGTTGCCGTCGGCGTAGAGCACCCGCAGCACCGGAGCCGAGCTCAACGGCCCGAGCTCGGTGACCTCGTTGTCGGACATCCGCAGCTCGTCGAGGTACTGCAGCCCGCCCAGCGGTGCGAGGTCGCGCACCTGGTTGCCCGTGAGGTCGAGCCGCTCCAGCCCGGTGAGGGCGGCGAGCGGCGCCACGTCGGTGACCCGGTTGTCCCCGAGGCCGAGGAACCGCACCGTCGGCACCTCCGCCAGCGGCGAGAGGTCGCTGACCGCGTTGCCGAAGAGGCCGAGGTCGCTGAGGTGGGGCAGGCCCGCGAGCGGGGACAGATCGCTGACCTGGTTGTTCGTCAGCGTGAGGGTCGAGAGCAACGGGAGTCCGCGCAGCGGCGAGAGGTCGGTGACCGCGTCCTGGGAGAGGTCGAGGGTGGACAGGTGGTCCTGGTCCTCGAGCCCGGTGAGGTCGGTGACCGCGTTGTCGCGCAGGTCCAGCGTGATCAGCTGGAGCTCCGCCAACGGCGCGAGGTCGCGGATCCGGTTCCCCGCCAGGTGCAGGTCCAACAGGGCCGACGCGTCGGCCAGCGGGGCGAGGTCGCTGACCTGGTTGCCGGTGAGGTCGAGGCTGACCAGGCCGGAGAGCCGGTCGACGCCGGTGAGGTCGGTGACGGGGCCGAACCGCGAACAGGTGAGGCTGGTGATCGCGCGCAGGTCCGCGGCCGACACGTCGGCCTCCGGATCGGCGACCTCGCCCTGCCCGAGGGCGGCGGTGACGCAGCGGGCGAGCGCGGGGTCGGGGAACGACGCGGCCACCGCGATCCGGGGTGCGGTGTCCCGCCACCAGAACAGGGCGACCGCGCCCAGCAGCACCACCACGACCGCACTCCCGGCGAGGACCGTCCGCCGGGACGGCCGCCGCCGGAGCGCGAACTCTAGGGAACGCCTCCGACCGGAAGGCCGGCCGACGCGCCGGTGATCAGGGCAGGATCGCGTCGACGTAGCCGCCGTCGACGCGCAGCGCTCCCCCGGTGGTCGCCGAGGCCAGCGGCGAGGCCAGGTAGACGCACATGTTCGCGATCTCCTCGGGTTCGATCAGCCGCTGCAGCAGCGACTGCGGGCGGTGCCGCAGCATGAACTCCCGCTGGGCCTCGTCCCACGGCAGGTCCCGGCCGACCAGCGAGTACACGAACTCCTCGACGCCCCCGCTGTGCGTCGGTCCGGCGATCACCGAGTTGACGGTGACCCCGGTGCCGGCGGCGTCCTTGGCGAAGCCGCGGGAGACCGCGAGCAGCGCGGTCTTGGACATCCCGTAGTGGATCATCTCGGCCGGGATGGTCACCGCCGAGTCGCTGGCGATGTACTGCACCCGTCCCCAGCCGCGCGCCTTCATCCCGGGCAGGTAGGCGCGGGTGAGCCGCACGCCGGTGAGCACGTTGGTCTCGAAGTAGCGGCGCCACTCGTCGTCGGTGATCTCCAGCGCCGGCCTGGCGCCGAAGATGCCCAGGCTGTTGACCAGGACGTCGACGTCGGGCACCGCCGCGAGCAGCGCCGCCGTCCCCTCGTCGGTGGTGACGTCGCCGGCGACGGCGGTGACGTCACCGGCGATGCCGTCCGCCGCGGCGTCGAGCCTCGCGGCATGGCGGCCGGTGAGGACGACGGACGCACCGGCCGCCGCCAGGCCCTGGGCGATCGCCAGCCCGATGCCCTGCGACGAACCGGTGACCAGGGCACGCTTCCCGCTGAGGTCGATCTGCACGGTCAGGTCAATCCACCGCCGCCCCGCGGTGTTCCGCCGGTCAGCGGAAGGCGGGCGCGAGGGCGTCGAAGCCCCGGGCGACCGCGGGCAGGAAACCCGCCGGGTCGTTCTCGGGTGACCAGGTGGCGAACGCGGTGGCGACCGCCGCACCGGCGGCGTGCACGGCCAGCAGCGACGGGAACGGGTCACCGGTCCCCCGCCGCTGGGCCCAGCGTTCCATCGTGACCTCGACGAACCGGTAGGCCGAGCGGACGTAGGCGGCCAGCTCCGGATCGTCCACCAGCTGACGCCGGACCGCGGCGAGCTCCAGCGCCCGGTCCCCGCCGAGGAAGCCGAGCCAGACCCCGCGCAGCGCGGCCCAGAGGTCGGGCTCGTCGTCGGCGGCGGCGAGCAGCTGGTCGAGCCGCTCGGCGTCGTCCGGGTCGGGGTCGAACAGCGCCGCGGCCTTGGTGGGGAAGTGGTTGAAGAAGGTCCGCCGGCTCACGCCGGCGGCGGCGGCCACGTCGTCCACCGTCACCGCCGTGAAGCCCCGCCGCCCGACCAGGTCGACGGCCGCGGCCTGCAGGGCCCGCCAGCTCTCGCGGCGCTGCTGCTCGCGGGGAGGGAGGCGGCTCACGGACGCACGCTAACCGGCCTTGCCCCCGACCCGATCGCGGATAGGGTGAGGCGGCTCACGTTGCACTGAGTGCACCGAACGTCGTCGACCCCAGGGAGAGCAGGCATGACCGCTGGTCGTTTCGAGGGCAAGGTCGCCCTCATCACCGGAGCCGCACGCGGGCAGGGCCGGGCGCACGCCGTCCGGCTGGCCAGTGAGGGCGCCGACGTCATCGCGATCGACGTCAACAAGTCCGCGGCGACGACGGCCTACCCCGGCCCCACCCCCGGCGACCTCGCCGAGACCGCCCGGCTGGTCGAGGAGCAGGGCCGGCGGGTGGTGGCCCGCGAGGCCGACGTCCGCGACTTCGCCGCGCTGAGCGCAGCCGTGCAGGAGGGGGTCGCCGAGCTGGGCCGGCTGGACGTGGTGATCGCCAACGCCGGGATCTGCTCGGCGAACCCCTCGTGGGACATCTCCGTCGAGCAGTGGCAGGAGACGATCGACACCAACCTGACCGGGGTCTTCTTCACCGCGAAGGCGACGGTGCCGGTGCTGATCGAGCAGGGCACCGGCGGGTCGATCGTCATCACCAGCTCGGTGGCGGGCCTGCGCGGACTCCCCTTCCTCGGGCACTACGCGGCGAGCAAGCACGGCGTGGTCGGGCTGGCGCGGTCGATGGCCAACGAGCTCGGGCAGCACGGCATCCGGGTCAACACGATCCACCCGCACGGTGTCGCCACCGGGATGACCGTCGACGACCTGCAGCCGCTGATCGCCCAGCACGCCGCCACGCTGGGACCCATCTTCATGCAGACGCTGCCCGACCCGGTCTCCCAGCCCGAGGACATCGCCGACGCCGTGGCGTGGCTGGCCTCCGACCAGGCCCGGCACGTGACGGGGATCCAGCTCCCGATCGACCTCGGGACGCTCACCCGCTGAGCCCGGCCCGGGTCAGGCGACGGTCGTCTCCAGCGTCACCGGCACGTTGCCGCGGGTGGCGTTGGAGTACGGGCACATCTGGTGGGCGGCCTCGACCAGCGCGTCCGCGGTCGCCTGGTCGACGCCGCCCAGCTCGACGTGCAGCGCGACCTCCAGCCCGAAGCCACCGGCGTCGTTCCGCCCGATGCCGACCTCGGCGGTGACCGCGGAGTCGGAGATCGGCGCCTTCCGCTGGCCGGCGACGGCCTTCAGCGCGGAGTGGAAGCAGGCGGCGTACCCGGCGGCGAACAGCTGCTCGGGGTTGGTCGCGCCACCCGGGCCGCCCATCTCCTCGGGCACCGCGAGGTCGAGGTCGACGAAGCCGTCGTCGGAGCGGGTGCGGCCGTTGCGGCCGTCCCCAGTCGAGGTGGCGACGGCGGTGTAGACGGCGGGCATGGGACCTCCTGGCTCGGGGCTCGGACTCAGCGCCCCTGCCCGCTCGTTGGTCTGTCCAACCGCTGGAGGTACCGCGGCGGGACGGCGTCGACCAGCCACACGCCGTTGGCCGAGCGGCTGAACACCGCGCCGTCGGCGGCCAGCCCGGCGGCGTCCACCCGCAGCACGACCGGGTTCCCCCGCCGGGCGCCCACCGTCCGGGCCGTCGCGACGTCCGCGCTCAGGTGCACCGCGTGCCGGTTCCCCGGCCGCAGCCCCTCGGTGAGGATCGGGGCGAGGAACCGCTCGACCGTGCCGTGGAACAGCTCGGCCGGCGGGGCCGCCGCGACGTGGCCCAGGTCGACCGGGACGCTGTGCCCCTGGCTGGCCCGGATCCGGGTCCCGGTGGGGTCGAGGGCGAACCGCTGCTTGTCGTTGCCGGCGACGGCGTCGTCCAGCTGGGCCCTCGTGAGGTGCAGCGCCCGGAGCACGTCGTCGACGTCGACCCAGCCGGCGTCGTCCAGGGTGAGCCCGACGGCGTCCGGTCGGTGCCGGAGCACGTAGGACAGCCGCTTGCTCACCCGGACGACGTCCGGACCGGGCCCGGGGGCCTCAGGCCGCCCGCCCACCGGCCTCGGCCTCGGCCTCGGCCTTGACGTCGGCGGCGAACCGGTCGACGTACTCGTCGCCGGAGAGCCGCTGGAGCTCGGCCATGACCTGGTCGGTGAGGCGGCGGAGCACGGCGCCGTCGTCGGCCGATCCGCGCTCGGCGGAGAAGTCCATCGGTGGGCCGAACCGGATGACCACCCGCCCGGGCCGGGGCAGCCGGGCGCCGGCGGGGTACAGCGCGTGGGTACCGATGACGGCGACCGGCACCACCGGGGCGCCGGTGGCGAGCGCGAGCCGCGCCACGCCCGTCTTCCCGCGGTGCAGCCGGCCGTCGGGCGAGCGGGTGCCCTCGGGGTAGATGCCGAGGAGGCCGCCGTCGGCGAGCACCTCCCGGCCGCGCCGCAGCGCCGCCTCCGCGGCCGAGGCGCCGCCCCGGTCCAGCGGCACCATGCCGATGCTCTCCAGCAGCAAGCGCATGGCCTTGCCGGGCAGTCCGGGCAGGGTGAAGAACTCGCTCTTGGCCAGGTACGTCACCCGGCGGCGGAGGAGCACCGGCGGGAAGAACTGGTCGAGGGTGGAGGGGTGGTTGCCGGCCAGGATGACCGGCCCGGAGGCCGGGACGTGCTCGGCGCCCTCGACCCGGGGCCGGAAGAGGGCCAGGACGGGCGGCCGGACCAGGGCCCGGACGACCGGGTAGGCGTCCACCGGGATCAGCGCTCGTCCGGCGCGCGGCCGGCGTGGTCGACCAGCTCGGCGGCGCTCTCCGGCCCGCCGTGCCGGCGGGCGCAGGAGGCGCAGCAGAAGAAGACGCCGTCGGCCTCGACGCCGTGCCCGACCACCTTCACCCCGCAGTGCTCGCAGACCGGCGCGAGCGCGTGGATGGCGCACTCGAAGCTGTCGAAGGTGTGCACCGCGCCGGCGGCGTGCACCTCGAAGCTGAGCCGGTAGTCGTTGCCGCAGACCTCGCAGCTGGCCATGGGCGTCCCTCCGTCGGTGTTCCGACCGGGTTCCCGGTCGCATGCGTCGCGCACTACCCGGCGGCAAGAGGAGATAACG
Source organism: Modestobacter sp. SYSU DS0904 (assembly GCF_054051115.1). Classification (NCBI taxonomy): domain Bacteria; kingdom Bacillati; phylum Actinomycetota; class Actinomycetes; order Geodermatophilales; family Geodermatophilaceae; genus Modestobacter; species Modestobacter sp. SYSU DS0904. The sequence continues at coordinate 12,647 of NZ_JBJHAQ010000054.1, forward strand.
AGCGGGGTGCCGATCCGCCGACGGCCACAACGGGCGGACCAGTTGTGTCGGCAGCAGGTGAGACAAATGCGCATGGCCGTTCAGGGACCATCCCACCCCCAGCGACGCCGCTGGCCGAACAGCGATCAACACTCGGCGGCTCACCGCAGTTCGGCGTCGCCCGTCCCCCCGATCAAGAAGCACGCTCGCTTCCGGGATCAACCACGCGGCCCTGTTCTCTTCGTCGACGACCCCGACGACTGGAAGGCGTTGCGCGCGGCCGGGCGCAACGCGCTGCGCTGCCCCGAGCCCGGGTGCACCGCCGTGTTGACCACACGTGTGTCGTCCAAGGGCACTCGTTCGCTCGCCTACGTACCGCAACAGCAGTGCGGCCACGACAACTGGACTCCCTCAGGAGGTGGCGGCCCGATGAGTGAGCAGCACCGTTGGCTTCAGCGCCGACTCGTGTCAATGGCGCGACGCATGGGCTTCGATCCTGTTCCTGAGCACCCGCCCACCCGGGCGGATGTCTTCGTTCCCGAGGCGGCGACCGCCATCGAGGTTCAGCTGCGTCTCACCGAGTTCGAGAGCCGGTCGGCAGCACGCCTGGCAGCCGGCGCCACCACTGTCTTGTGGATGCTCGCGCCAGAGGCGCTCCCGAATGGCCATCAGCACCATCTCTTCCAGCGACCAGCCGTCCGCTGGAGAGCGGTGCACCGCTTGACGAAGGCAGAGGTGAGGCCGTGGGAGGACGGCTCCACGGACCGGGACGCGCGCGTCCAGGTATACGGGACGGTCGCAGTTGCGGTGGGCGGCTCGGGCACGCCGGCGCTGTCCACTCGACCCATGGACGGATAGGCATTCCTCGAGGAGGTCCTGCGTGGGGCGCGCACCTGGGTACCTCCGGGTACGCCTGGTATGCCGGCGAACCGACTCGGCCTCGTCAGCAGCGGCGGCTGGGTGCGCCCGGAAGACCTGTTCGCTGCGCAAGACGTTCCGCGGGTGGCGCCGGACGACTCCATCGGCGACGCGCGGGCGACGGCCGCCCCAGCCTCGGGAGTCGACACCCCAGCACCGGTCGCACAGCGCAGGAGCACCGAGGATGAGAACCCGGCGGAGGGGCTCGCCGCGGTCCGGGTGGCCAGCAGCGGGGCGCCCGATGAGGACGCCGGCGTGGCCGTCGACGGCTGGCCGGAGTACGTCCCCGAGTACCGGATCGTGCCCGTCGACCGGCTGCCCCGACCACGCCCCTTCCGCACCGACTGCATGGGCCCCCGGCCCGCAGTCCCGCGGCGACGGTGGTGGCAATGGTGGTCACGGCAGCTCCCGGCGGCCCCAACGCCGAGGCTGGTGAACTGCTGCTGGTACCACTGCGGCGACTGGTCGCTCGCCTGCGACTTCGCCGTCACGGAGGTCCGGCGCGCACTGGCCTCAGGTGCGACCGGGTGGACCGTGCGCGACCGCGTGATGGCAGCAGTCAGGGAGTCGGTGACGGACCCGTGGCAACTGCAGGCCATCGAGAGCCTGATCGATCCCGCCACGGCGATAGTCATCGACGAGCCGTCGAACGCGTACGTCAACGGGCAGCATCGGGCCTTCGCCATGCGCGACCAGGGCGTCACTGAGACCGTCGTGCTGTGAGGCCCGGCCGGCTTCACCGCATCAGGCCACCGAGCGGGACTCCTCGGCCAGCACGGCGAGCGCCTGCTCGAAGCACTGCTGCGGCGGCTGGACCAGCCCGGCGCCCACCTGACCGGTGCCGGCGACCCGCCCGGCCATGCCGGTGTTGATCTGCGGCAGCCAGCCGGTGCGCGCCACCTGCAGGACGTCGATCCCGGTCGGCGAGCCGCGGAAACCGAGGATCGGGATCTGCATCGCCGGGTTCTCGGCCAAGGTGAGCTGGTACATCCGCTCGGTGGTCGCCAGCGCGTCGGGCACGGAGCCGCCGACGAACCGGACGATCGCCGGGGCCGCGGCCATGGCGAACCCGCCGATGCCGTAGGTCTCCATGATCGCGGAGTCGCCGATGTCGGGGTTGGCGTCCTCGGGGCCGAAGTCGCCGAGGAACAGCCCCACCGGGGTGTTGGCCGGGCCGGTGAACCAGCGGTCACCGGTACCGGCGGTCTGGATGCCGAACTCGGTGCCGTTGCGCGACATCACGGTGACCATCGTCGAGCCGGGGACGTCGCGGGCGGCGTCCAGCGCGAGCTTCGCCGACGGCATGCCGAGGTTGAGGAAGAAGTGCTCGTTGCCGCCGATGAAGGCCAGCGCGGCCGCGATGTCGGCGGACGGCGCGTCGACGGCGACGATCGCCGGGGAGAGCTCGCGCAGGGTCATCAGCGACCCGGCCCGGTTGCGGTTGTGCCCCTCGTCGCCCATCTGCAGCATCTGCGCGAGCACGGCCTTGACGTCCAGCGGCTCGGTGCGCGAGCGGACGGCCTGGGACAGCAGCGGGCCGAGGACGTCGCGCATCCAGGCCAGCCGGGTGAGCACCTCGTCGTTGAAGGCGCCCATCCGCAGCACCTTGCCCAGGCCCTCGTTGAGGTTGCAGTAGGCCTGGCCACCGTGCACCGGGTCGGTGAGGCACCACATCCACATCGACGGGCTGGTCACCCCGGCCATCGGGCCGACGGCGCGGTGGTGGTGGCAGGACTCCAGCGTGATCTCGCCGGCGGCGAGGATGCGATCGGCGTCCTCGACCGACGACGCCCAGCCCTCGAACAGGCAGGCGCCGATGAGCGCGCCGCGCATCGGGCCGGACGCCGTCTCCCAGGTCAGCGGCGGACCGGAATGCAGCAGCGTGCGGTCGCCGATGTCGAGTACGTCGCGCGCGGGCCGGACGTCGACCAGGTGGGAGCCGGCGGCCAGCAGCCGCTCGACCGCCGTCCGGTTGGCCGAGGCGCGGCGCTGGTCGAGCGCGAGCTGGGCGATGTCCTCCGCGGCACCGAAGCCCGGCGGGCGCCAGTCGACGTCGGTGACCGACGCGCCCTGGGCCCGGACGGCGGAGGAGAACACCTCGACCCCCGCGGCGACGATCGCGGGCGCTGCCGACAGCAGGGGATTCACGACTGGTCTCCGATGAGGTCGAGGGCGTACCGGGTGGCCTGGGCGTTGCTGGCGAACACCGCGGCGCCGGCCTCGGCGAGCGCGTCGGCCTGCCGCGACCAGCCCTGCGGGTCGGCCTCGGTGCCGACCAGCGCGACGACCACCGGAAGCCCGGCCGCCTGCAGCGCGGGAGCCAGGGTGGCGGCCGGGTCGGGGTCGGCGCCGTAACCGAGGACGACGTCGAGCAGCAGGACGGCGGGCTCCCCGCTCTGCGCCAGGGCCGCGATCGCCTCCAGCCGCAGCGTCGGGTCGATCATCGGGTGCGCCCGGCCGACGGTGAGCGCGTCGTCGCCGAAGTCGACGACCACGTGGCCGCGGGCCCGCAGGTCGGTGCCGAGGTCGAGCTCGGGCCGCAGCGGGATGTTGGAGCGGACGTCGCCGAGCGTGGGGGCGGCGAGCAGCATCGCCTCGTCGGCGAGCGTGCCGCCGGAGTAGAAGCCCTTGAGCACCGCACCCGGCGGGACGGCGTCGGCGGCGCCGGGGCGCGCGGGCCACTCCGGGACGGCGACGCCGAGGTCGCCGAGGAGCGCCTCGACCGCCGCGGTGAGGTCCGGGGACTCGGGCGACAGCGCGGCCGACCGCACCGGCGTGGCCAGCCGGCCGGCGGCCTGCCACACCCGCTCGGCGACCTCGGGCGCGGGCGGCTTGGAGACCAGCAGCACGCGTTCGGTGGCCGGGTCCTCGTCGAGGGCGGCGAGCGCATCGAGGGTGGACAGCCCACCGACCGCCGTCGACAGGTCGCGGCCGCCGACACCGAGCACGTGCGAGACACCCACGCCGGCGGCGTCCAGCAGGCAGCTGACCTGCTGCGCGCCCGTGCCGCTGGCGGCGACCAGGCCGACCGGGCCGCGGCGGACGACGTTGGCGAAGCCCAGGGCGACGCCGGAGACGATCGCGGTGCCGCAGTCGGGGCCCATGACCAGGACGCCGGCCTCGTGCGCGGCGCGCTTGAGGGCGACCTCGTGCTCGACGGGCACGCCGTCGCTGAAGACCAGCACGCTGCGGCCGGCGGCGATCGCGTCGGCGGCCTCGGCGACGGCGTGCTGCCCCGGGACGCTGATGATGGCCAGCGCGGGGTCGGGGGCGTCGGCGAGCGCGGCGCCGACGGTGCGGGCCGGGATCGCCTGGGCCGAGCCGCGGTCCTCGCGGGCGGTCAGCGCGGCCTCGACGGCGGCGACCGCGGCGGTCAGCTCGGCGTCGTCGGTGGCGCGCAGCGCGATGAGCAGCTGGTCGGGCGCGGCCTCGCCGTCGGGGGCCAGGCCCATCCCGGTGGCGAGCTCGAGGTTGAGCGGCGTGGCCATCGCGACGAGCACCGCGGTGACCCCGTCACGGCCGCCGATCTCGCGGCTGACCTGCATCAATCGCACCGAGTCGGCGTAGACGCCGCTGCGCAGGGAGACGTGCCGGACGCCCGGGGAGTCGCTCACCCTCGCGGACGCTACCGGAGAGATGTCTCAGCGGTGAAGTAGTTGGCCCGACCCCTCGTCGCCGCAACGAAGATTTAGCACTGAGGTACTTCCGCCTCCCGGACGGCGGTGACAGAGTGACGCCTTCCACACCCCGCCGTCCGCGATCGAGCCCGGAGGTGACCCGCACCCGGTGAAGCCCGCCCCGTTCGGCTATGCCGACCCGTCGTCCGTCGAGGAGGCCCTGCGCCTGCTCGACGCGGAGGGTGCCAAGGTGCTCGCCGGCGGCCAGTCGCTGCTGCCGCTGCTGTCCATGCGCCTGGCCGCGCCGACGACCCTGGTCGACATCAACCGGGTGCCCGGGCTGGACCGGATCGACGCCTCCGCCGACGGCGTCCGGGTCGGCGCCCTGGTGCGACACGCGGCCCTGCTCGCGTCGGCCGAGGCCGCCGCCGTCCAGCCGCTGCTGGGCCGGGCGACGGCGAACGTCGCGCACCCGGCGATCCGCAACCGGGGGACGACGGTCGGCTCGATCGCGCACGCCGACCCGTCCGGGGAGATGACCGCGGTGCTGGCGCTGACGGACGGGTCCGTCACGGTCGCCACCCCGGGCGGGCCGGAGACGATCGGCTGGCGGGACTTCTTCGTGGGTCCGCTGGAGACCTCCGTGCACGGACCCGCCGTCGTCGTCGACGCGTTCTTCCCGGCGCTGCCGGACCGCTCGGGGACGGCGTTCGCCGAGATCGCCCGGCGCAAGGGCGACTACGCGGTGTGCGGCGCCGCCGTCGTCGTCACCCTGGACGAGGACCGCCGGGTCACCGCCGCGCGGGCGGCCTACCTGTCGGTGGGGCTGGTGCCCGAGGTGCACGACCTGACCGACGCGGTGGGTGGCCGGCCGGTCGACACCGCCGACTGGACGGCGGCCGGCGAGCTGGCCCGCGGCCTGGTCGAACCGGACGGCGACCTGCACGCCAGCGCCGACTACCGCAGGCTGCTGGTGGCCACGCTGACCGCCCGCACCCTGGCGGACGCCGCGGCCGAGGCCACTTCCCGGACGGAGCAGGCATGACCGAGCAGACCCGGCAGATCACCGTCGTCGTCAACGGTGTTGCACGTGAAGCATCGGTGCCGGTGCGCTGGCTGCTCTCCGACGCGCTGCGGCACGAGTTCGGGCTGACCGGCACGCACGTCGGCTGCGAGCACGGGGTGTGCGGGGCGTGCACGGTGCTGGTCGACGGCCAGCCGACCCGCTCCTGCCTGGTGCTCGCGGTGCAGGTCGACGGGCACGAGGTGACCACCGTCGAGGGGCTGAGCCGGCCGGACCACCAGGGCGGGGAGGTGCTGCACCCGATCCAGGAGGCGTTCCGCGAGTGCCACGCCCTGCAGTGCGGGTTCTGCACACCGGGCTTCCTGACCACGATCGCGGCGGGCCTGGACGCCCGCGACCCGGCGGTGGAGATCTCCGAGGAGGAGGTCGACGAGCTGGTCGGCGGCAACCTGTGCCGCTGCACCGGCTACGCCAACATCAAGAAGGCCTGCCGGCACGCGGCCGAGACGATGCGTGAGGCGTCCGGGGCAGAGATGGCCATCTCTGCCCCCGACGGCCCGG
>NZ_JBJHAQ010000055.1:0-15835 GCF_054051115.1 Modestobacter sp. SYSU DS0904
CCCCCCCCCCCCCCCCCCCCCCCCCCCCCCCCCCACCCCCCCCCCCCCCCCCCCCCCCCCCCCCCCCCCCCCCCCCCCCCCCCCCCCCCGCTGCCGACGATCATGCCCCTCCCGGCCGTTCCCGGCCGGGCGGACCACCGGCGGGGGCCCGCTCAGCGGCGGGGCCCCTCCTCCCACTCCCGGTCGGCGGCGTCGGCCGCCTCGTTGCGCTCGGCGACCTTCGCCAGCGCCTGCTCGGCCTCCTCGCGGGTGTCGAACGGACCGAGCCGGTGCCGCTCGGCGCAGCCGTCGCGGGTCTCCACCGCGTCGTGCTTGAGGCAGTAGAACCAGGGTCCTGTGGCCACGTCGGCCTCCTCTCTCCTCGGACCGCCCCAGCCTCGCACCCGCACCCGGTCCGCGCCGCCCCGCCGGCGCCCACGCACGGACCCCCCGGTACCGGAACGGGCAGCTCAGCGGGGGGTTCTGCCGGAGCCGCCGGTGGTGCATCCTGCTGCCATGACGGGCGAGCGGGGACCGGGCACGGAGCGTCACCGACATCCGGACGACGGCGCCGCACCCTCCTCCTGGGGGGCCACCGACCACCGGGTGGCCGCCTGGTGCCTGGCCGCGCTGCTGGCCGTGGGCGCCGGGCTGGGCTCGCTCAACCTGTTCACCGACGGGGTGCTGCGCGAGGGGCCGACCCGGTGGCTGTACCTCGGTGCGATGGCCGGGCTCCTGGTGCTCGGCGTCGCGCTGGCGGTGCGCCGGCGGGTGGAGCCGGCGACGACGGCGGCGCTGGTGGTCGTCGGGGACGTCGTCTACGTCGTGGTGGCCCGCGCCGTGACCGACCCGCTGCTGTACTCCCCGCCGCTGATGCTGCTGTTCTGCTGCGCCGCCGCCGCCTGGTTCCTCGGTCCCCGGATGCTCGCCCTACACATGGCCCTGGTGGTGGTGGCCTGCGCCGCCGCGCTGGCCGGCAGCTACCCCGATGTCGCCAGCCTGGTCGTGCAGGTCGCGGTGAACGCCGTGGTGCTGGACCTGGTGACCCTGGGCGTGTTCCTGCTGCGCCGCCGGGTCGAGCGGCTGCTGACCCACACCCGGGCGCTGTCCTCGACCGATCCGCTGACCGGGCTGGCCAACCGTCGCTGCCTGGTGGAGCAGGCCCCGCGGATCTGGCGGCAGGCCCGCCGGGAGGGCCAGCGGGTGGTCTCCCTGGTGCTCGACCTGGACCACTTCAAGCGGCTGAACGACGCCTACGGCCACGCGGTCGGGGACGAGGTGCTGCGCTGCGTGGCAGCGGCCCTGGGCCGCACCGTGCGCCCGACCGACGTGCTCGCCCGCACCGGTGGCGAGGAGCTGGTGGTCATCGGGCTGGCCGGCGACCAGGCCGAGGCGCGGCAGCTGGCCGAGCGGCTGCGCACCGCGGTGGCCACCAGCACCGCCGGGCGCGACCGGGAGGTGACGGTCTCCATCGGGGTGGCGCTGACCCGCCCCGGTGACACCGAGGACCCGGCCGAGGCGCTGTGGCGGCTGGTCGACCGCGCCGACGCGGCGATGTACCGGGCCAAGAAGGGCGGGCGGGACCAGGTGGTGCTGGCCGGTGGCCACCTCGTGCCGCTCCCCCGCGACCCCCGCTCCCCCGAGCCGGAGCAGCCCTCGGCGCAGGCACCCGACGCGGCGTCCGGTGGCATGGCGTGACCGCGTCCGTGCGGTGGACCGCCGCAGGTTCTGCTTTCCTCGCCTCATGACCGTGATCACGCCGGGGCGTCCGGGCCCGGACCCGACCAGCACCGTGCCGCTGCCGCTGCGGGAGCAGGCCGACGTGCGTGACCGCTGGCTCACCCAGCGGCTGCTGGACCTGTTGCCGGCGCTGATGGACCGCGCCGGCATCGACCTGTGGGTGGTCGTGGGCCGGGAGTACAACGAGGACCCGGTGCTGCCGACGCTGCTACCGGCGACCTGGCTGTCGGCCCGGCGGCGCACCATCCTGCTGTTCCACCGCAGCGACGACGGGGTCACCGCGGCGGCCGTCTCCCGCTACCCGGTCGGGCAGTTCGAGTCGGCCTGGGAGGACGACGAGCGCCCCGGGCTCGACGCCGAGGCGTCGCAGTGGGCGTCGGTCCGCCGGTTCGTCGACCAGGCGGCGCCGCGGGCCATCGGCGTCGACGTGTCGGGGACGTTCGCGCACGCCGACGGGCTGTCCGCCACCGAGCACCGGCTGCTGATGGCCGCCCTCGGCCCGCACGCGGAGCGGGTCGTCTCCGCCGAGCAGCTGGTCGTCGGGTGGCTGGAGACCCGGCTGCCGGAGGAGATCGCGGCGCTGCGCGCGATGAACCGGCTGGTGCACGAGGTGATCGCGGAGGCGTTCTCGCCCGCGGTGATCGAGCTGGGGCGCACCACGGCGCTGGACCTCGCGTGGTGGATCCGGCAGCGGTTCGCCGACCTGGGGGTCGACCCCTGGTTCCAGCCGACGGTGGGGCTGCAGCGCGCCGGCACCCCGCTGGTCGACGAGCACGGCACGGTGCTGCCCGGCGTCCCGTACGACGCCGTCGTCGAGCCCGGCGACCTGCTGCACTGCGACGTCGGCCTCTCCAGCCTGGGCCTGACCACCGACACCCAGCGCAACGCCTACGTGCTGCGGCCCGGGGAGACCCGGCCGCCGGCCGGCCTGGCCGAGGCGCTGCGGGTGGGCAACCGGATGCAGGACCTGACGACGGCGGCGCTGCAGCCGGGGTGCACCGGCGACCAGGTGCTCGCCGCCGCCCGCGCCGCCGCGGCCGCCGCCGGGATCGACGGCGACGTCTACTCCCACCCGGTGGGCGTGCACGGGCACGGTGCCGGTCCGGCGATCGGCATGTGGGACCAGCAGGGCGGGGTGCCGGGCGCCGGTGCGGCGGTCGTGCACCCCGACACGGTCTGGGCGCTGGAGCTGTGCGTGCGGGTGCCGGTGCCGGAGTGGGGCGGTCAGCTGGTCCGGATGGGGCTGGAGCAGGGCATCGCGCTGACCACCGGCGGGGTGGAGTACCTCGACGGCCGGCAGACCGAGCTCATCGTGGTCCCGTCGCGCTGACGTCGTCGTCGCGCCGGCCGAGCTCGGCGCGCAACCGGCGCACCTCCTCGGCGAGCTGGCGCACCTCGGCCTGCAGCACCGTCCCGGCCGCGTCGGGCTCGCGGGCGTCCTGGGCGGCGTCGGCCACCCGGCCGACGAACCAGGAGGCGACCGCGGCGGTGACCACACCGAGCAGGGCGATGCCGCCGACCATCAGCAGCACCGCGACGAGCCGGCCCTCCGCGGTCACCGGGTAGGCGTCGCCGTAACCGACGGTGGTGATGGTCGCCACCGCCCACCAGACCGCGTCGCCGTAGCTGGTGATGACCGCGTCGACGGCGTCGCGCTCGGCGTCGTAGACGGCGAGGGAGGCCATGAAGGAGATCAGCAGCGCGATCAGCGCGACGTACCAGGCCACCCGGCCGTGCAGCGAGACGGTGAGCTTGCGGTCGAGCACCCGCGCGACCCGGACCAGGCTGACGATGCGCAGCGGCCGCAGCAGCGGCAGCAGCACCGCCAGGCCGTCGAGCCAGTTCCGCCGGACGAAGCGCCAGCGCTGCTCGGCCAGCACGAGCCGGATCAGGTAGTCGATGCCGAAGATCGGCCAGGCCGCCAGGGTGACCACGGTCAGCGTCGTCTGGACCCAGTCCGGGATGTCCGGGCGCAGCACCCGCCAGGCGTAGGCGGTGACGAACAGCAGGGCGACGACGACCAGCGGCCACTGGCTCGCCCGCTCGTAGCGGAGCCTGATCTCCTCCCGGTGCACCCGCTCAGTGTCGCCGGGTCACTTCTCCCGCGCCTCGGCGGTCTTCCGGTCGTTCGCCTTCTGCAGCGCGTCGGCGAGCTCGTCCTTGTCCATCTTCGAGCGGCCCGGGATGTCGGCGTCCTTGGCCAGGTCGTAGAGGTGGGACTTGCTGGCGTTCGCGTCCACGCCGCCCTTGCTGTCGTAGTCGGTGTCGGCGTTCCCCTTCGCGGACTGCTCGTCGCTGGGACCCTTCCTGCCGCCCTCCTTGGGCTCCCAGTGGTCACCGACCTTCTCGTGGGTGTGCTTCACCGCGCCCCAGGCGACCCGGTTGGCCCGCTGCTCGTCGCCGTACTCCTCGGCGGCGGAGTCGTGGGCCTTGGCGAACGTCCGCTGCGCCTTCTCGTCCGAACGCTGCAGCGTGCTGGGGATCTCGCTCTGCTTCGCGTCGCCGCTCCTGGTCGTCTTGGGCACGGTCGCACCTCCCGGTCGTCGGTCCACCAACGCCGGGACGGCTACCCGGTGGGGAGCCCGGTCAGTCACCGGGCTCCCCACCGGGCGCGGTTCAGCGGCGAGCCGGCAGGGTGGCGCGCCGGGCCGCCGCCCCGGTCACCGCCAGCCCAGCCAGCGGGCCTTGGCGAGGGTGACGGCCAGTGCCCAGTAGGCGGGCTTGCGCGTGTAGTCCTCGAACATCACGTTGGCCGCGCCGGTGCCCTCGAAGAAGACCGGCACCCAGGAGTACTTGTCGTTGAACCCCCAGATGGTGAAGGAGTTGCAGTCCTCGACCCCGAGGCAGGCCGCCAGGGCCCCGCGGTACCAGTCGGCCTGCTGGCTCAGCTGCTGCCAGGTGGGCCGGCCGTTCTCCCCGAGCGGCATCCGGACGTCGAGCTCGGTGATCGCCGTCTCCAGGCCCAGGTCGTCGAAGCGCTGCAGGTTCTCCTGCAGGGTCGCCGGGAAGGGGTACTCGAAGCTCAGGTGTGACTGGGTGGCGAAGCCGTGCAGCGGCACGCCCTGGGCCAGCAGGTCCTGGGCGAGGGCGAAGTAGGCGTCGCTCTTGGCCCCGATGTCGTCGACCGCGTAGTCGTTGAGGAACAGCGTCGCCTGCGGGTCGGCCTCGTGCGCCCAGCGGAAGGCGTCGGCGATGATGCCCGGGCCCAGCTCGCTGATCCAGATGTTCTCCGGGCGGAAGGTGGGGTTCGCCCCGTCGGTGAAGATCTCGTTGGTGACGTCCCACTGCTGGATCTTGCCGGCGTAGCGGCCGACGACGGTCTGGATGTGGTCCTTGAGGATCGCGCGCAGCTCCTCGGGGGTGAAGTCGCCCTCCTCCAGCCACTCCGGGTTCTGGCTGTGCCACAGCAGCGTGTGGCCCCGCACGACCTGCCCGTGGCGCTGGGCGAACTCGACGATCGCGTCGGCGGCGGCGAAGTCGTACCGGCCCTGCTCCGGGTGGATGAACTCCCACTTCATCTGGTTCTCCGGCGACAGCGAGCTGAACTCCCGCGCCAGGGCCTTGCGGTAGGTCTCGTCGTAGGTGAACGGGTCGGGGTAGTCCTGCTCGAGGTGGTGCCCGCCCCCGGCGACGGCGGTGCCGATCTCCAGGTCGTGCGGCGCCACGTCGCGCAGGCCGAGCCGGTCGAGGGCCTTGTGGACGCGTTGCTCCACGGCGTGGTCGGGGGCGTGGTCGGGAGCCCGGCCACGCTCCCCGGCCGCCGCCGGGGCGAGGGTGGCGCCGAGGAGGACGGGCAGCATGCCCACCCCCACCGCGCACCGGACGAACGTTCGGGACAGGGACCGCTGGGGGCGCATGGCGCAACCTCTCGTCGGCGTCGATGCCAAACCGGGAGTTTCCGGAAAGTGGTGTGCGGCACATTACGAACGCCTGACTGCCGTGACAACTGGGCATCGGCGTGTCCCGTTGTCACCCGCTCGGGGCTGGTGGCCGGGCGCGCGGGCCGTAGGGTGGACCCTTCGACGACGAGGAGGGGCCGGTGTCCGAGACGCAGGCACGCACGGTCACCATCGCGGCCATCGCGGCCGAGGCGGGGGTGTCCGTGCCGACGGTCTCGCGCGTGCTCAACGGCCGGTCCGACGTCGCCCCGCACACCCGGCAGCGGGTCGAGGCGCTGCTGCGCTCGCACGGGTACCAGCGGCGCGGCGGGCGCGCGCCGGAGACCCCCAAGCTCGTCGACCTGGTCTTCAGCGACCTGGACAGCCCGTGGGCCCTGGAGATCATCCGCGGCGTCGAGGGCGCCGTGCACGCCGAGGGGGCGGGCACGGTGATCAGCGCCATCCACCGCCGGGCCAGCGACGCCCGGGTGTGGCTGGACAACCTGCGCGCCCGGGCGAGTGACGGCGCGGTGCTGGTGACCAGCGCCCTGGACCCGGCGCTGGAGTCCGAGCTCCGCGAGCTGCACGTGCCCGCCGTGGTGATCGACCCGGCCGGCGTGCCGGCGCTCGACGTCCCGACCATCGGTGCGACCAACTGGGCCGGCGGGGTGAGCGCCACCGAGCACCTGCTGGGCCTGGGGCACCGGCGGATCGGCTACGTGGGCGGCACGGCGGAGCTGTCGTGCAGCCGGGCGCGGCTCGGCGGGTACCGGGCGGGGCTGGCCGCGGCCGGGCTGCGCGTCGACCCGGACCTGATGCTGGAGGGCGACTTCGGCTACGAGTCCGGTTTCGCCGCGGCGAGCCGGCTGCTGGCCCTCCCCGAGCCGCCGACCGCGGTGTTCGCGGCCAACGACCAGATGGCGATGGGCGTCTACGAGGCGGTCCGGCGCCGGGGGCTGCGGGTGCCAGAGGACGTCAGCATCGTCGGCTTCGACGACCTGCCGGCGGCGCAGTGGACTTCTCCGCCGCTGACCACGGTGCACCAACCGCTGGCCGAGATGGGCATGGTCGCGGCCCGCACCCTGCTGCGGCTGGTCCGCGGCGAGCCGGTGGAGAGCCCGCGGCTGGAGCTGGCCACCGAGCTGGTCGTCCGGGACAGCACCGCCCCCCCACCGGCCTGACGCACGACAGCGCCCCCGAGGAGTTCCTCGGGGGCGCTGCCGTGCACGGGGTCGGTCGGCCCGGGGTCAGTCGGCGGTGTCCGAGCTCTGCCGGTGCCCACCCTGGGCGTCGTCGGGGTCGGCGTGCACCGTGCGCTCCTCGGACTCGGCCAGGATGACCGCGGCCTGGGCCTCCGGATCGGCGCTCGGCCCGACCGAGGTCTCCTCGGGGAGCAGCTGGGCCCGCGACTCCACGTTCTCCTCGGTGACGTTGGCCCGCGCCTCCGGTGTCGGCTCCTTCATGCTCGGCACAGTGACTTCCCTCTCATCCGATGGGGCGGCCCCGTCCCGGGTCCCGCCGTGAGCCTGCGAAGGGTGGGGAGGACGGGGTCCTTCCGCTAGAAGCGGTGCTGCTCGGTGCCCATGCCGAGGGCCTCGGCGACCTCCTGGACGTTGGTGAACCGGGTGCCGGCGGGGAGCCGGCGCAGCGCCGAGACCACGTTGTCGGGGGCGTTGGCCTCCTGCGCCTTCGCAAGCAGGGCGTCGCGGTCGGCCGGCCAGACCTCCTTGCCCAGGGACTGGGAGATCTGCGCTCGCCGCTCGACGTCGGCCGGGTCGGTGCCCGGGGAGGTGGCGGGCTGGTGGGGGTCGGTCATCGGTGCTCCGTTCGTGGTGGTGCGAGGGTTCGCGGTGGTGGGGGGTTCGCGGTGGTGCGGGGTTCGTGGTGGTGCGAGGTCGGCCGGGAGTGGGGTCAGCTGGGGGTGGAGTCGTCGGTGTAGCGCAGGACGGCGGCCACCGGGATGCCGCCGGGCATCGCCGTCCGGGGGACGACGACCACGCGCGCACTGCTGCCGATCGCGGCGCGCAGCAGCGCCCGGTCGGCGGGCACGGGCTCCGCGCCGTCGACGCCGAGGGCGCGCAGCTCGTCGGCGCCGACGCCCAGCTGCAGCGGATCGGGGCCGACCAGCAGGTCGCCCTCGTCGGCGATGTCGTCGGCCAGCACCAGCTCCTCGACCTGGGCCTTGCGCAGCGCCTCGACGACCAGCTCCGTCCCGGTCACCGCGAGCCCGTGGGCGCCGGCCGCCTGCACCCGCTCGACCGCACCGGACTGCTCGTGGGCCTCGTTCTCGGCCACCAGCTCGACCGCGCGCTGCTCGATCGGCTCCCGGTCGGCCCCGGCGGCCCGGCCACCCCCGTCCATGCTCACCAGGACGTCGGAGACCTCCTTGGTGGCCTTGTCGGCGATGAGCTGCTTGGCCCGGACGTCACCGGCGAGCAGCACGAACTGCGCCTTGTGCTGCTTGACCAGGGTGTCGACCTCGCCGGCCACCTGGCCGGCGTTCTCCTCCCACTGGTTCTCGGCGGTGTGCATGTAGGTGTTGTGCGCCCAGCCACCGACCTTCACCTTGCGCATGTGGAAGGTGTCGCCGTCGACCTCGTCCTCCTCGGTGGGGTGCCCGGCGAGGGTGGCCACGGAGATGTCGGCGCCGACCCGGTCGGCGACGACGACCACGTGCGGCACCCGCCCGGCGAGCTGGCGCAGCACCGGCAGCAGCGGCGGGTGCGGTCCCCAGGAGGCCAGCGGTTCACGGGGGGCGTCGGCGAGCACCTCGTCGAACACGATCCGGCCGTCGCCGGCCACGATGAGGGCCCGGCCGCGCAGGGTGGCGATCTGCCCGCCCTCGTTGACCCGCAGCAGGCGGCTGCGGACGGCCTCGACCACCTCCTCGGGCGCCCCCTGGCCGGCCAGCTCCTCGCAGGCGGCGCGGACCCGGAGCTCCACCTCGGCATCGGCGTTCTCGGTCGTGTGGGTGACGTCCACGCAGACGGTGGCGTACGGGCCCGGGGCGGCGAACACCGGCTCCAGGAAGGACACGTCCATCAGGTGAGCAGCTCCTTCGGTCGTTCGTCTCGCGGCCCGGTGGGACCACGACGTGCGTCGTCGCGGCCTACCCACGCCCCCGGGGCTCACACCCGGTGTGTCAGTCCCGGCCCGTCGGGTAGGCGGACCGGGACACGTTGCCGCGAGGTACGAAGGAGCCGGCATGACCGAACACGAGACGCTGCCCCTGCCCGACTACGACCACCTGCCCGTGGGGAGCCTGACCTCCCGCATCCGGACGCTGGACGCCCAGCAGCTGGAGACGCTGCTGGACTACGAGCGGTCGCACGCCGACCGGGTGCAGGTGGTGCAGGCGATGACCCACCGGCTCGACGAGCTGAAGTCCGGCGCGCAGCCCTCCGGGGGCGATCCAGAGGGTGCCCAGCCCGAGCAGGCGCCGGCCCCGTCCGGCGGTTCACCGGTGTCCGAGGCGACCACCGGCCCGAAGATCAACCCGCCGTCGCAGGGCGACCCGACCAACCCGGCCCAGCCCCGCTCCACCGGCTGACCGGCCCAGTCCGGGGACATCGTGGTGACGGGCCGGCCGTCACGACCTCGAGGCGGCCGGCTCAGCCGCTGAACGCCGCCACGATGTCCATGACGGCGGGCCCGAGCAGGACGATGAACAGGGTCGGCAGGATGCAGAGGATCAACGGGAAGATCACCTTGACCGGGATCTGCATGGCCTTCTCCTCGGCCCGCTGACGGCGCTTGAGCCGCATCTCCTGCGCCTGGGTGCGCAGCACGTCGGCGATCGAGACGCCGTACTGGTCGGCTTGCACGACGGCCCGGATGAACCGGCGAAGGTCGGGGACGGCGGTGCGCTCGGCGAGGGCGAGGTAGGCGTCCCGGCGGGGCTGACCCACCGCGATGTCCTGCAGCGTGCGGACCAGCTCCTCGGCGAGCGGTCCGGTGCCGTTCTTCCCCGCCCGGGCCATCGCCGACTCGAACCCCAGCCCGGCCTCCACGGCGATGGTCATCTGGTCCAGCGTGTCGGCCAGCTCCAGGCTGATCGCCTGCTGCCGCTCCTGCCCGCGGCTGTACAGCAACAGCTCCGGCACGAAGTAGGACACGCCGGTCACCGCCACGGCGAGGAGACCGGGCAGGAGGCCGGGACGACCGGAGACGACCACGACCCCCAGGCCCGCAGCGACGGCGGCGAGCACCAGCTTCGCCGCGATGAGCCGGGGCAGCGGCCAGGCCGCCGGGCGGCCGGCGGTACCGGCCAGCCGGTTGAGCCGGGCGGCGGTGCCCCGCGGCGTCAGCGCCCGGGCCAGGCCGGCCCCCGCCCGGGAGCCGGACCGGGCCGCAGAGGCGGAGGGCAGGTCCAGACCGCGGGTGAGGTTCTCCCGTGCCTGGACGGCGGCCGGCGCGGGGCGGCTGAGGGCGGCCCAGCCGAGCAGCGGCAGCGCGAGGGCCACCGCGCCGGCGGCCGTGAGCACTGCGAGGGGCAGGTCCATGATCAGAACCGGATCGCCACGGTCTTCTTGAGCCAGAACCCGCCGACGGCCATCATCACCGCGGCCACCGCGAGCATGGCGTAGCCGGCGAGGCTCTGGGTGAACTTGGCCAGGTAGGCCGGGTTGGTCACCGAGAGGAACGCGATGATGCCGAACGGCAGCGCCATCAGCACGGTCGCCGACAGCTTCCCCTCCGCGGACAGCGCCTTCACCTGGCGGCGGATGGCGTTGCGCTCCCGGATGGTGTGACCGACCGCGTCCAGCACCTCGGCCAGGTTGCCCCCGACCTCGCGGTGGATCGCGATGGCCTGGGCGACCCAGACGAAGTCGTTGCTGCCCATGCGCTCGGCCACCTCGTCGAGGGCGTCACCGAGGTCGCGGCCCACCCGGGTCTCGTTGACGATCCGGGCGAACTCCTCCGACGTCGGCGACTCCGCCTCGTGGGACACCGAGTCGACCGCCCGGAGCAGGCTGTGCCCCGCCCGCAGGCTGCTGGCCATCAGCTGCAGGGAGTCGTCGAGCTGGTCGGCGAACGCGGCCCGCCGCCGTGCGGCCCGGACCCGCAGCAGCAGCCGGGCACCCAGTGGCCCGGCCAGGACGGCGAGGACGCCGAGCAGCGGCCCGCCCAGCAGCGCCCCGGCCGCCCCCAGGCCGAGAGTGGCCACGCCGACCAGCAGGACGAAGTCCGGCAGCGCCGTCGCGACACCTGCCCGCTCCAGAGCGGCGGTGCCCGCTGCGGCCCGGCCCCGCTTCTCCAGCACCCTGCCCACCGCCGCACCGGCGGCCGCCCCGGCACCGGCGAGCGCGGAGGAGGGCGGCGCGGTGGTCGGGTCCAGCCGGCTGAGCGGCACCCGGGCGGGGCCCGCGGGCAGGACGACGAGAGCCGTCAGGAGGAGCGCGGCCAGCACGGCCGACACCCCCAGGACGAGGAGTCCCGAGGTCATCACGACCAGCTCCGCTGGCGGGGGACCTCGGCAGCGCCGAACACCCGCGGGGAGAGCGTGATCCCGAGGTCGTCGAACTTGTCGGTGAACCGCGGGCGGACCCCGGTGGGCACCGGCTTGCCCAGGAACTTCCCGTGCGCGTCGACGCCCGCGGAGTAGTCGAAGAGGAAGGCGTCCTGCAGCGTGACCGTCTCCCCCTCCATGCCCTGGACCTCGGTGACGTGGGTGACCCGCCGGCTGCCGTCGCGCAGCCGCGATATCTGCACGACGACGTCGACGGCGGAGGCGATCTGCTCGCGGATGGCCCGCAGCGGCAGGTCCATGCCGGCCATCAGCACGAGGGTCTCCAGCCGGGCGATCGCGTCCCGCGGGGTGTTGGCGTGGACGGTGGACAGCGAGCCGTCGTGGCCGGTGTTCATCGCCTGCAGCATGTCCAGGCTCTCCCCGCCGCGGCACTCCCCCACCACGATGCGGTCGGGGCGCATGCGGAGCGAGTTCCGCACCAGGTCGCGGATGGTGATCTCACCCCTGCCCTCGATGTTGGGCGGTCGGGACTCCAGGCGGACCACGTGCTCCTGCTGCAGCTGCAGCTCGACGGCGTCCTCGATGGTGACGATCCGCTCGCCCTCGGGGATGAACGAGGACAGCACGTTGAGCAGGGTCGTCTTCCCGGTGCCGGTGCCGCCCGAGACGATCACGTTGAGCCGCGCCGCCACGCAGGCGTCCAGCAGCTCGGCCATCTCCGGTGACAGGGTGCCGAAGCCGATCAGGTCGTCGACGGTGAACGGGTCCTTGGCGAACTTGCGGATCGTGAGCGTGGAGCCGCTGAAGGCCAGCGGCGGGATGATCGCGTTGACCCGGGAACCGTCGGCCAGGCGCGCGTCGACCAGCGGCGAGGACTCGTCGATCCGCCGTCCCACCCGGGAGACGATCCGGTCGATGACCCGGCGCAGGTGCTCCTCGGAGGCGAAGCGCGACCCCGTCCGGCTGAGCCGGCCGTGCTGCTCCACGTAGATGGAGTCCGGGCCGTTCACCATGATCTCGGTGACCGCGGGGTCGTCGAGCAGCCGCTGCAGCGGGCCGTAGCCCAGGACGTCATCGGCCAGCTCGGCGGTGAGCCGCTGCCGCTCGTCGCTGCTGAGCGGGACGCTCTCCTCCTCCACCACCTCGTCGAGTTCGCCGAGCACGATGGTGCGCAGCTGGTCCTCGCTCAGACTCGGGTCGTTCATCCGGCTGCCCATGCGCTCGAACAGCGCCTTGCCGACCCGGTCCTTGAGCCGGCTCAGGGCGTCGGGGACGGGCGGACCCGCGAAGCCGGCGGCGGGCGCGGTCGGCACCGGCGCGGCCGTCGCGCCCGGTACCGGCGCGACGGCGACGCCGCGGGCGGCGTCCAGCCGGGAGGCGAGGTTCATCAGGACGCCGCCCGGTGCTTGGCGCGGACCCGGCCGGGGCTGACCAGCGGCGTGGCGGCGAACCGGGACACCAGCCGGCGCAGCTCCTTGGTCATCGGGTCGCGGCCGCCGCTCTGCAGCAGGGGCACGCCCTGGTTGGTGGACGCCGGCACGGCCGACGACCGCGGGAGGACGACGTCCACGCCGGTGCCGATCGCCGTCTCCACGTCGCGCACCGACAGCCCACCCTTGGGGTCGGCGAAGTTCATCACCACGTGCCGGCCGGCCGGGATCATGCAGAGCTCGCGGAGCACGTCGAGCTCCTTGCGCAGACCGCGCACCCCGGGCACGTCCATGCTGCTGAGCATCACGACGTCGGTGGCCCGGTCCAGGGCGGCGAGCGTCTGTTCGGAGAGACCCGGAGCGGTGTCGACCAGGACGTAGCGGAACTCGCGGGCCAGCGAGGTGAGCAGCGCGGTGACGTCCGCGGCGGAGACGGTGTCGCCGGCCGCCGGGGAGTCCGACCCGCACACGGCGTACAGCCCGCTGGGGTGACGGGTCAGGAAGGTCTTGAGGACCATGGTGTCCTGGCTCGCCGGGCCGTGCACGGCGTCGGGCAGCGTGTGCTCGGGCGCCAGCCCGAGTGCCGAGGCGACGTCGCCGAACTGCACGTCCAGGTCGACCAGCACCGTGGACTGCGGTGCGGAGGCGGTCAGCCCGATGGCCAGGTTGGTCGCCACCGTCGTCTTGCCCACCCCGCCCTTCGGGGAGGCCACGGTGATCACCCGGCCCGTGTAGCGGCTGGTGTCGTCGGCCGGGCGCAGCGCCCGCCGCCGGCCGGCCGCGGCCTGCGCGGCCCGCTCGATCGCCGTCCGGATCTCCCCGACGTCGGCACCGGGGTCCAGCAGGTCGCGGATGCCGGCCCGCATGGCGGCCTGCCACAGCTCCGGTTCCGGCCGGTTGATGAGCACCACGCTGATCCCGGGGCACTGCGTGTCCATCCGGGCAGCCAGCCCGAGCACCTCGGCAGCCGGCGCCCCCGGGCCGATCATCAGCACCTCCGGCAGCTCGCCGTCGGTGAGCTGCTCGAACAGCCGCGCCGGGTCGCCGGGCAGCCGGCCGGCGGGCAGCACGTGCACGTCGCCGTCGGCGGCGGCGGACACCCGCCGGGCGAGGTCGTCGTCGGACGCGGCGAGGACGACGCGGCTCATGACCAGTCCTTTCCGTACACGTTGTCCGGCGTGACGACCTCGGTGCCGTCGATGTCGGCGCCGTCGGGTTCCAGCGAGAGCCAGAGGGTGCCGTGCTCGGCGCCGAAGACGACGCCCTCGGCCTGCTCGGCGGTGACCGCCAGGGTGACCATCAGGCTGGCCGCCGGCGCCGCGGACCCGGCGGACGCGGTCTCGACGTCGGCGGCCTCCCCGACCGGCGCCGGGGCGCCCTGCACCTGGGTGACCAGCACCCGGTGCAGGACCACGTGCGTGCTGGGCGGATCACCCAGGGACACGAAGACCCCGACCGTGTCACCGGCGGCGAGCCGGCCGCCCACGGCCCGCTGGGGCTCCAGCAGCACGCTGACCTCCTGGGCGCCGGCCGGGACGGCGACCGTCCCGGGGGCCTGCAGCTGGTCCGCGCGGGCGAAGCGGGCGGCGAGCAACTGCTCCCCCGGCTGCAGGTCCACGGTGGCCACCTGGCCGGCCAGGTCGGCGAGGTCGGTGACCCGGCCCTCCACCGCGGCCCGGGCCGGCACCTGGTCCTGCCGGATCAGGGCTGCCAGCTCGGGAGCCCCCGTCCCTGCGGGGACGAGCCGGTCCACGACCAGCACGTCCACGGTCTGCACCCCGGCCAGGGCACGGGTGTCGGCGCCGCGCACGTAGGCCACCAGGACCACCGTGCCGGCGAGGGCGAGGACCAGGGCCGCGCAGGCGGCCAGCAGTCGGCGTCTCACAGGAGGGCCCCTATCGGATGAGTCGGAGGATGTTGGTGCCGAGCGCGGGCGCGTCGGAGCTGTAGGTGAAGGCCTCGGAGAGATCGACGAAGCGGGTGAAGTAGCCGCTCACGCAGCGGTCGTTCCCGGAGCACGGCTTCGGGCTGGTGGAGAACTGGCCGCCGAAGTGGAAGCCGGTGAGCCGGAAGGCCGCGTAGCCGTAGACCTCGTACCACGCGTTGTTCCCCGTGCCGTCGTACTCGTCGAAGATCGGCAGGAGCACGGTCCGGTCGATCCACTGCGTCACGTCCGCCGCGGAGCACGACGAGGGCGGGGTGTTGCCCGTCGAGGAGTAGGAGCGCTGCTCGACGGCGCTTGCCGCGCTGCACACGCCCGGGTCGGTGTCCAGGTACCCGAACCCGCCCGGCACGAAGTTGCCCGAGGGACCGGTGCACGACATCGCGTCCGCGGTCCCCTTGGTCAGGGTGATCGTGTGCACGGTGGTCGCCGACGGCAGGCCGCCGTGGGTCTGCCGCTCGAACTCGCACCACGAGAAGGTCAGCGGCAGCACCGCCGTGCCGGCGTCCGGGCTGCCCCAGCCGACGGTGGCCGAGGCGGTCACCCCGGTGGCGTCGTGCCCGATCACCGGCGCGAACCAGTGCTGCACCGGGGTGCTGCCGGTGACGCTGACGCTCAGCGGGTCGCTCGACAGCGCCGGCGGGGCGGCGCTGGCGTCGCCGTCGTTGGCTGCCACCACGGCCGACGCGGTCGCGACCATGTCCCCGCAGGCTCCGCGGGCGCAGTCCTGGGCGACGGCGAAGGCGGCCGCGTCGGCCGCGACCTGAAGCCGGGCCCGCTCGGCGTAGAGCGCGCCGACGTCGACCGCGATCGCGGCGAAGCCGAGCATCGGGACCATCAGCAGCGACAGCACGACGGCGGCGGCCCCGTGCTCGTCGCCGAGCCGGCGCGCCGTCCGGGAGGCGACCCGGGAGATCAGCCGTTGCACCGCATGACCCCCTTGGCGCTCAGGCTCAGACCCGAGCCGAAGAACCCGGTCAGGTAGGGCTTGGGGTAGCTGATGGTCACGCTCACGTACGTGCTGCCGCCGGTGCCGCCGATGAGCGGGCACGACGCGGGCGTGATGGTGATCTGCGCGTCGGTGATGTCCGGGTCCAGCGTGGCGGCTGCACCGCGGACGGCGGTGCGGGCGGCGGCCTGGTCGTTCTGCAGGGCCATCGCCCGGGCACCTTCACGAGCAGCCGCGGACAGCGTCCCCTGCACCGAGAAGGCGTGACCGAACTCGGCGATGCCGAGGACGAGCGCGATGAGCAGCGGGACGATCATCGCGAACTCCACCGCACTCGCCCCGCGCTCCTCGCGCAGCCGGCGTCCGACCATGTCCCACCTCCTCATCCGTACGTCGTGGGTCTGCGTGTGTGCAGCGGCGCGGCGGCCTCCCGGAGGAGGCCGCCGC
>NZ_JBJHAQ010000056.1:0-15703 GCF_054051115.1 Modestobacter sp. SYSU DS0904
GCCCGGGGCCCCGCCCCCCCCCCCCCCCCCCCCCCCCCCCCCCCCCCCCCCCCCCCCCCCCCCCCCCCCCCCCCCCCCCCCCCCCCCGGGGGGCCCGACCCGGAACAGGCTGGACCACCGCGCGGATGCCGGGCGAGTGGGTCGGCGAGACTGCCGGGCGTGGACTTCGAGGCCTTCTACCTGCCGCTGGGCGACAACCGCTTCTCCCCCACCCGGGCCACCGAGAGCCCCTGGGACCCCGATGCGCAGCACGGTGGGCCGCCGTCGGCGCTGCTGGCACATCTCGCGGGCAGCGTCACCGGCGAGGGCCTGCGCGCGGCCCGGATCAGCGTGGACTTCTTCGGCGCCATCCCCCGCCGCGAGCTGACCGTCGAGGTCTCCGCCGTCCGCCCCGGCCGGCGGATCGCCCTCACCGAGGCCGCGATGACCGTGGAGGGCCGCACCGTCGCCGTCGCCCGGGTCTGGTCGATCGCGACCGGTCCGACGCCGCCGGTGGTCACCGAGCTCAGCCCGCCGCCCGCCGTCCCCGCGGTGAACAGCCAGTTCCTGCCCGACCACCCCGACTGGGGCTTCGGGCAGGCGCTCGACTGGCGCTACACCGCCGGCTCACCGGACGAGCCCGGCCCGGCCGACGTCTGGACCCGGGTCCGCGTCCCGCTCGTCGCCGACCAGGAGCTCACCGGCCTGGACCGCACGCTGATCGCCGCCGACGCCGCCAACGGCATCTCCGTCGAGCTGCCGCTGGGCAGCTGGTTCTCCATCCCGCCGGGGATGACCACCCACCTCACCCGGGAGCCGGACGGCGAGTGGGTGCACCTGTCCTGCCGCACCTCGATCGCCGCCGACGGCATCGGGCTGTGCCTGGGCACGCTGTCCGACGCCCGCGGCGAGATCGGCCAGGTCTCCCAACCGCTGCTCGTCCGCGCCCGCTGACCCCCGTTCAGCCGAAGTGGCCACTTCGGCGACAAGGTCGCGCCACGCACTTTCGCCGAAGTGGCCACTTCGGCGAAGTCAGGCCGGGACCGGCTCCAGCCGCTGGTCGCGGGCCGTCGACGCGGCGTGCGCGACCCCGGCCGCGACGACGAAGGCGGCGGCGACGGCGGGGAGCGCGAGGCCGGTGTCCGCGCCGAGCCGGTCGACGACGAGGCCGGTGACCGCGGAGGCGACCGCCTGGCCGACGACGACCGCCGAGCCGAGCATCGTCATGGTGGTCGCCGAGCGGCCGACCGGGCTGAACCGCGCGGCGAGGCTGTACTGGCTGACCAGGGTCGGGCCGATCCCGCAGCCGAGCACGGTGAGCGCCACGACGAGCACCGGGACCGAGCGCGCGCCGGCGTAGGCGATCGCGGCGGTGAGCAGCAGCGCCCCGAACGTCAGCCACCGGGCCTGCTGGCTGAACCGGGCCGGGAACGCCGCCGACCCGAGGGCCAGCGCGGCCGATCCGATGCCCATGACGCCGTAGAGCAGCCCGGCCTGGTCGCCGTTGCCGTCGGCGGCGAGGAAACCGGTGAGCGAGGTGAGGGTGGCGCCGAAGAAGAAGCCGATGCCGAGCGTGCCGGCCACGACGGTGAGCAGCGAGAACCGGGCCAGCTCACCGGCGGGCGCCGGCACCTCGGCCGACTCGGCGGTGCCGGGGTCCAGCCGCCCGGTCGGGTGCAGCGCGAACCGGGTGACGAACACGAACGTGAGCACCGAGGCGCCGGCGATCGCCAGCCAGGGGGCGACGGCGGTGGCGAGCAGCCCGACGAGGAAGGGGCCGACGATGAAGACCGTCTCGTCGGCCGCGGACTCGTAGGCCATCGTCGAGCTGAGCACCCGCTCGCGGCGCGCCGGGGCGACCTTCCGCCGGATGATCGCGACCAGCCGGGTGCGGGACATCGGGGCGATCTGCGGCGCGGAGGCGCCGATCAGCACCGACAGCGCGAGGAGCGCGAGGTCGGGGGTGGCGCCGGCGACGACGAACGGGAAGGCGCCGAGCACGGTGGCGTTGACCAGCCCGACCGGGACCAGCACCCGCCGCTGGCCGAACCGGTCGGCGGCGGCGCCGAGCAGCGGCCCGGCGAGCGCGGTGCCGATGCCGGCGGCGGCGGAGTTGAGGCCGCCGAGGGTCACCGAGCCGCGCTCGGCGACGACGAGGGTCAGCACGCCGACGGTCATCATCGCGAACGGCAGCCGGGCGATGAACGCGAGCGGGAAGTACGAGAGACCGGCGTGCTGGATCAGCGGGTTGCCGGCGCGGCGGGTGTGGAACATGACCTCTGCTGCGGATCGGGCGTGCCGCCTTGCTCCACAAGCAGGTAGTTACACACGGGTTACGGGAACCTCACGACGATAGCCGACGAGAGCCGCTGTCGCCGGGTCGCTCGCCAGTTGGAGGGGCCTGCTGTTTCGGCCCATAAGCCCCACAGTCGCCAAACGGGTTTTCCCGCTCAGGCCCGGGTTGGGCGTTGTGAGCCCCCCCCCCCCCCCCCCCCCCCCCCCCCCCCCCCCCCCCCCCCCCCCCCCCCCCCCCCCCCCCCCCCCCCCCCCGCCCCCCCCCCCCCCCCCCCCCCCCCCCCCCCCCCCCCCCCCAAAAGGGGGTTGCCCGGGTCAGGCCGGGGTGCGCAGTGGTGCGCAGCGCAGCACCCGCCGGCGGTGCTCCTGGACGACGACGAGCGACCCACCGCGCGCCGTCCCGCTGAGCGCCTCGAAGACCGCGGGGTCGAGCAGCGCCGTCTCGGTGCGCCCGCGCACCCCGGTCAGCTCCTCGGCGTGGGCCACCTGGGCCGCCAGTGCCGCCCGGGCGAGGCCCCGCTCGACATCGTCCGCCCGCGGGTGGACCACGGTGCAGGCGAGCACGCTGCCCTCCTGCCGGGCCGCGTCCCGCAGGGCTCGGACCAGTTCGCCGGCGCCACCGGTCACCCCGTCGAGCACGACGAGGAGGCGGGCGCGCTCGCGACGGGAGACCCGGCTGCCGACCACCTCTGCTGACGTCATGCGCAGATCGTGAACGGCCACACAGCCGCCGTTAAGGGGCCGACGCGGTTCCGAGACCGCCACGCATCCGTGGAAGCGTGGACATCGACGCAGCGTGTTCGAGCACTCACTGCGATGTAGGTGCCCGGCCCGCCGTCCCCCGCTCCGTCGAACGCGACGTGGGGCGCCACGTGGGGCGGACGGGACGCCCGGATGTCACGGGAGGGTCACTTCACGGACTCGTTACAGCGCGGACACGGACGGCGCGCAGACGGCCCGTTGAGTCCTGGCCGACACCGCACGCCGTCCTCCGAGGAGCCCCGTTGACCCACTCCGCCGTCCGCCGCGCGATCGCCGGCACCGCCGTCGCCGCCACCGTCCTCTCCCTCGCCGCCTGCGGCTCCGACGCCGCGGACGCGGACAGCGGGTCGGCCGGCGGCGAGACGCAGACGGTCACCATCGGCACGCTGCGCGGCCAGCCGCACTTCTACGCGCCGTTCCTGTACGCCGACCACGCGGTCGACGGGGTGGAGTTCGAGGTCGTCGTCCTGGACAGCACCCCGTCGCTGTCGGACGCGCTCGCCTCCGGCAACGTCGACTTCGCGGTCACCGGCGTCACCTCGACCATCTCCTCCATCGCCCAGGACCGGGACCTGAAGATCGTCGCGTCGGCGGCCGACGGCGGCTGGGGCTTCCTGGGCAACGGCGACATCGACACCGTGGCCGACCTGGTCGGGAAGCGGGTCGGCTACGTCCAGGGCAGCGCCCCGGAGGTCGCGATGCGGCTCATCCTGGCCGAGAACGACATCGACCCCAGCAGCCTCGAGCTGGTCAGCGTCCCGCCGCCGGAGATGTCCTCGGCGCTGGCCAGCGGCTCCATCGACGCGTTCTTCGGCGTGGAGATCGGCGTCTCGCTGGCCGAGGCGGCCGGCGCCGCGGAGATCAGCGACCCCTACGCGACCCCGATCGGGCGGGTCAACATCGGCCTGGCCACCAGCGGCCAGCTGATCGAGGACGACCCCGAGCTCGTGCAGAAGGTCGTCGACACCCACGCCGCCACCACCGAGTACATGGCCGGCGACGTCGAGGAGTGGCTGCCGGGGATGGTCGCGGAGTTCGGCGGCGACCAGGAGGTGCTGGAGTCGGCGCTGGAGAACTTCTGGCTGCGGGCCGACCTGAGCGACGAGTACCTCGAGCAGGTCGACGCCCTCTCCGCCGAGATGGCCGGCCTCGGCCTCATCGACGAGGCGCCGGCCGCGACCGACATCGTCGACACCCAGTTCGCCCCGGCGGAGTGACCTCGGGGGGGGGGGGGGGGGGGGGGGGGGGGGGGGGGGGGGGGGGGGGACGGGGGGGGGGCGGGGCGCCCCCCCCCCCCCCCCCCCCCCCCCCCCCCCCCCCGCCCGCACCCGCGAGGAAGGACCCGCATGAGCACCACCGTCGCCACCGTCCCCGTGGAGGCCGCGGCCCCCACGGTCCCCACCGAGCCCGACCGCCGACGACGTGGCCGGCTGCGCACCGTGCTGCTCGGCCTGCCGGTGCCGGTCCTCTTCCTGCTGCTGTGGCACGTGGGTCGGGCCGGTGAGTGGGAGCTGCCCTTCGGCATCCGGATGGGGTTCCTGCCCTACCCCGCCGACGTCGCCGAGGGCCTGGTCAACTACGTCGCCGGCACGCGGGGCGACGCGTTCAGCAGCCTGCTGTGGGAGGACCTCCCCGCCAGCGCGCTGCGGGTGTTCTCCGGCTTCGCGCTCGCCACGGTCGTCGCCGTCCCGCTCGGGGTGCTGATGGGCCGGTTCAGCACGGTCAACTCGCTGTTCGACCCGATGATCAACCTCTTCCGGCCCATCCCGGCGACCGCCTGGGTGCCGCTGGTCGCGCTGCTCATCGGCTACGGCGACCAGGCCTCGATCTTCCTGATCACGCTGTCGGCCTTCTTCCCGATCGTGCTGGGCACGATCAGCGGCGCGCGGCAGGTGCCCGAACGGCTGCTGGAGGCCGCCCGGATGCTGGGCACCTCACCCGCCGGCACGCTGCTGCGGGTGGTGCTGCCGGCCTCGGCGCCGGCGATCGTCAACGGCATGCGGGTGGGCCTCGGGCTGGCCTGGGTGATCCTCGTGCTCAGCGAGACCACCGGCGTCCCGACCGGCCTGGGTTCGACGATCTTCCTGGCCCGCGACGTCGTCCAGACCGACCAGATCGTCGTCGGGATGATCTGCATCGCCGTCGCCGGGTTCGTCTCCGACCGGCTGCTGACGCTCTTCTTCCGCGTCCTGTTCCGCGACCGCCCGCTGATCAAGTAGGAGCCGACGATGGACACCGAGCACCTCTCCGCCGGCCGCACCGCCGACGTCCGGATCGCCGGCCTGAGCAAGGTCTACGCCGGCGGCGTCGCCGCCATGGCCGACGTCGACCTGACCATCGCCTCGGGCGAGTTCGTCGCCGTGGTGGGCGCGAGCGGCTGCGGCAAGAGCACGCTGCTGCGCATCCTGGCCGGCTTCGAGCGGCCCAGCGCCGGCGTCGTCGAGGTCGGCGGGACGCCGGTCACCGGGCCGGGGCCCGACCGCGGCGTCGTCTTCCAGGACTACGGCCTGTTCCCCTGGCTGTCGGTGCGGGAGAACGTCGGCTACGGCCCGGCGCGCAAGCGGCTGCCCAAGGCGGAGGTCGCGGCCCTCACCGACCGGTTCATCGCCGCCGTCGGGCTGACCCGGTTCGCCGGGAAGTACCCCGGTCAGCTCTCCGGCGGGATGCAGCAGCGGGTGGCGATCGCCCGGGTGCTGGCCAACGACCCCGCGCTGCTGCTGATGGACGAGCCGTTCGGCGCGCTGGACGCGCTGACCCGTGCCGACCTGCAGGCCGAGCTCAAGCGGATCCACCTCGACACCCGGACGACGGTCGTGTTCGTGACCCACTCGATCGAGGAGGCGGTGTTCCTCGCCGACCGCGTCGTGGTGATGACCGGCGGGGCCGCCCACGGGGTGCCCGGGCACGTGCAGGCGGTCGTCCCGGTCGACCTGGCCGACCGGGACGTCACCGCCCCGGCGTTCAACGCGGTGAAGCGGCAGATCGCCGACCTGGTGCACACCGCGCCCGTCCCGGCCTGATCACCTTCGCCGAAGTGGCCACTTCGGCGAAGAGAGGGGGGTCAGACGCCGAGGTGGGCCAGGGCCTGGATCAGCAGGGCGCTCTGGCCGTTGGCCAGCTCGGCGAGCACCGTCTGCTCGCGCACCTCGTCGGGGGTGAACCAGGTGAGCTCGAGCGCGTCCTGCTGCGGCGCGCAGTCGCCCTCCACCGGCACCACGTAGGCCAGCGACACCGCGTGCTGCCGCGGGTCGTGGAACGGGGTGACGCCGGGGGTCGGGAAGTACTCGGCGATGGTGAACGGCTGCGGCGCGGGCGGCACCCGGGGCAGCGCCAGCGGGCCGAGGTCCTTCTCCAGGTGCCGCAGCAGGGCCGAGCGCACCCGCTCGTGGTACAGCACGCGGCCCGACACCAGCGCCCGCTTCACCTGGCCGTCCTCGCCGATGCGCAGCAGCAGCCCCACCGAGGTGACGACGCCGTGGTCGTCGACCCGCACCGGCACCGCGTCGACGTAGAGGATCGGCAGCCGCTCCCGCGCGGCGTCCATCTCCTCCCGGGACAGCCAGTTGGCGCCAGGACTGTTCGTCACCTCGGTCATGCCCGTCTGTCTATCCGACGGAGCGCCGTCCGGCACGCAGGGGGTCGGTGCCGTCACTCACGTCGGGGACGGGAACGGCCACGCGCCCCCGCGACGGCGCCCGGGGACGGACGCCCCGCAACCGACCGGTGCCCCCGCCGCGACGCGACGGGGGCACCAGGTCGTCCGGGTCAGCCGGACCGGAGCGGGCCGAGGAGAGCGGCCGGACGGGTCACACCGCCAGACCGCCGCACGTCGTCGTGCAGTTCACCAGCCAGATCGACCGACCCAGCGACGCGAAGAGCTCCGACCGGACCAGCCGCTCACCGTTAGGGCCGGTGAACTCACGCGGCACCGCCACCGGGTCCGTCCCCGACGGCGGCTCCGTGCCGTCCGGGTCGGTGGACGGATCGGTCGACCCGCCGGGATCCGTGGACGGATCGGTCGACCCGTCCGGATCGGTGGACGGATCGGTCGACCCGTCCGGGTCTCCCGGCGACCCGCTGCCGTCGACGGCGAGGTACACCAGTCCGTCGTCCAGGACGGAGGTGGTCACCCGGTCCTGGGCGATCACGTGGACGTCGTAGGTGCCCGCCGACCGAGCCGGGGTCGTGAACACCACCTCGGTGCCCGAGGACCTGACGATCGTCGCCACGGCGCTGTCACCCACCCGGACGATCGGGTCGGCCGGGATCGCCGTGCCGGTGATGGTCACCTCGGTACCGCCGAGCGCCGAGACCCTGGTCGGGGTGATCGACGTCAACCCGAACGGCCCGGTGGGCGGGTAGACCTTGGTGCCACCAGGTGCCAGCAGGTCCTCGGATCCGGGCGACGGAGACGTCGGGTCGGGCTCCGGATCGGTCCCCCCGGCCGGCGGCGTCGTGCCACCGTCCGGGTCGACCCCGTCGGCCGGCGGTGCCGTCCCGCCGTCCGGACCGGACGTGCCGGGCGTCGGCGAGGCCGGGTCCGGCACCGGGTCCGAGCCCCCGGCCGGCGGCGTCGTCCCCGGCAGCGGGTCGGTCGTCCCCGGGACGGGATCGGTCCCGGGGTCCGGCGGGGTGGCGCCCGGGAGCGGATCGGACGCGCCCGGGACGGGCTCGGAGCCATCGGCCGGCGGCGTCGTCCCACCGTCCGGACCGGACGTGCCGGGCGTCGGCGACGCCGGGTCCGAGCCCTCGGACGGCGGCGTCGTCCCCGGCAGCGGGTCGGTCGTCCCCGGCACCGGAGCGGTCCCGTCGTCCGGCGGGGTGGACCCGCCGTCGTCCGGACCGGCGGCCGCCGGCACGCCCACCAGGAGCGGCGCAGCCTGGGCGCGGCCGACCGGCTGACCGTCGGCCGACATCTGCACCAGCAGCACGTACCGGCCCTGGGCCAGGTCCGTCCGCGGGGCGAGCACCAGCGGGCCGACGTTGGCGCGGCGGCCCAGCGGGAAGGTGGCCTGACCGCCCTCGTCGGTGGACACGACCACGCCGTCCAGCGTGATCGGGTGATCGGCCAGGGCCATCACCTCACCGCGGAACTCCATGCCGAGCCCGAGGGTCACCGAGGACTCCCCCTCGGCGGTGTCGCCGTCGACCACGACCGAGGGCTCGACCGTGCCCGGAACGGACTCCATGCCGGAGAAGGTGAACCGGACGTCGTCCGCCGTGCGGCCCAGCCCCGCCAGCGAGAGCCGTCCACCGGTGACCGACCGTCCGGAGTAGGCCGCGACCGGCACGGTGTCGGCGAGCAGCTGCTGACGCAGCTCCAGGGCTGTGGCGCCGGGATGCCTCGCCCGGTAGAGCGCCGCGGCCGCGGCGACGTGCGGAGCGGCGATGCTGGTCCCGCTGATCCAGTCGTAGCCGCCGTCGTTGGTGGTCGTGTAGACGAACAACCCCGGCGCGTACAGGTCGACCGTGCGGGCGCCGTAGGCGGAGAAGTCGGCCACCCGGTCGGCCGCGGTGCTCGCCCCGACCTTGATCAGGTTGTCCGCCGACTGGCTGGCCGGGTACAGCAGGTGGGTGTCACGATCGCCGGCGTCGTTGCCCGCGGCCGCGACCACCAGGACGTTCTTGCTCCGTGCGTACTCGATCGCCGCGGTCAGGATCGGGATCTCCGGCCCGCTGTTGCTGATCCAGGAGGCGTTCACGACGCTCGCGCCGTTGTCGGCTGCGTACACGATCGCCTGGGACGCCGCCGAGATGTCGACCGACATCCCGGACCCGACCACCAGCGGCATCACCGTCACGTCGGGGGCGACGCCGGCCGAGCCGACACCGTTCCCGGCGCGCGCGGCGACCACGCCGGCGACGGTGGTGCCGTGGCTGTTGTTCGCCGGCCCGCCGTTGGTGACGTCGGCGGACTGCCGGTAGAAGTTCCAGCCGTGGCAGTCACCGGCGTACCCGTTGCCGTCGGAGTCCGCTGACCCGCAGGGCTCGTCCGGGTTGGTCCACAACGCGCCCTGCAGGTCGGGGTGGTCGACCTGCAGCCCGCTGTCCACCACGGCGACGACGACGCCCCGACCCGCGGTGGCCTGCCAGCCGTCCGGCGCGGCGACGTCGATGCCGGCCGAGGTCGGCTGCCCGTAGGCGTTCTCGCCGTTGTTCTGCAGGTTCCAGCCGTAGGTGGCCCAGGCCGGATCGGTGATGGTCGCGCCGGCGACGGTCCCGCCCGCCGACATCGTCATCTCCAGGTCGGGCACGACGGCGGTCAGCTCACCGGGGCCGAGCCCGTCGGTGGCCACCAACGCCGATCCGTCGAAGAGCCGCTGGGCCTGGACCACGCCGGGGACGGCCCGCAGCTGGACGAGCTGGGCGTCGGTCACCTCCCCACCGGAGGCCCGGGCCACCACGCGGGTGAGCCCGTCTCCCGGGGCGCCGAAGTCGGCGGCCACCGTGACGTGGGGACGTCCGGACGCCAGGGCGTCGACGACGGCTGCCCCGCTGAACCCGGTGGCGGCCGCGGCCAGGACGGCCACCGCCTTCACCCGGGTGCTCATCTGTCGCGGTGCGGACGCGTCCGCTGCCCACCGTGGCCTCGTGGCTCGCCGCATGGACTTTCCTCTGTTCTCGCCCGGGCCCTCATGAAGGGATCCCTGCTCCATCGACCGCGGCGTCCCGCCACTGGATGACCCGATCGGGTGAGGACGGTGGACCGGCGGGTGCGCCGGGTACGCGGCGGCGGCGCCCCGGGGCCGTCACCCGCGTGCGGGAACGAGAACGGCCATCTCCGCCCTCCCGAGGAGGGCGGAGATGGCCAGGTCTGCCGGGTGGTCGGGTCAGCGGTCGGTGTCGTCGGCTCCGGCCAGCACGGCGTCGGCGGCGGGCCGGGGACCGGGCACCTGCGGGCGGACGGCGTCGGCGCTGCGGGAGTCGACGCCGCGGGAGCCCGTCCCGTACATCCCCGGCTCGTAGGAGCCGGTCAGCAGCGCCTCGAGCTCGCCGGTGTCCAGCGTCGGCTCGACGACCTCGGGGACGGCCGGTGCGGCGTCCCGGGCCGGGAAGATGGCGCGCAGCGTCCGCGGCAGCCGCCGCGCGCGCCGGCGGGCGGCCTTGCGTGCCGCCTCCTCGCGCTGGGCCATCTCCCGCTCGAGGATCTCCCGCGCCATCCGGTCGGTCTCCGCGGCGACGACGAGGTCCGCCCGGGCCCGCTGGGCCCGCTGCCGCCCGTCGACCCGGATCTTCTCGGCCTCGATCTCCTCGTCGTCGCGCACCTCCAGCAGCCGGTCGTAGGCGCTGGGCGGGGCGAAGGCGAGCAGCACCTTCACCAGCACCGGCAGCACCTCGATGCAGAGGAACAGCAGGAACAGCATGAAGTGGGCGGCGCCGACCATCGGGCGTTCCTCGCTCAGCCGGTCCATCGCCTCCAGCCGGGCGAGGATGCCGTCGCTCTCGCCGTTCTCCGCGTCGAAGGCGGCCTGCTCGGCGTTGCGGGCCTCGGTCATCCGGGTCAGCTCCGCGGAGTCGGCAGCGAGGTCGGTGCGGGCCAGGGCGATCCCGCGGGCGTCGGCGCTGGCCGCCTCCTCGCCCGCCGTCGTCCGGGCGCGCTGCAGGGCTGCCTCGGCGTCGTCCAGGTCGGCCCGGGCGGTGTCCCGCGCCGAGGCCTGCTGCGCGGCGGCGGCCGCGGCGGAGAAGTAGGCGTCGCCGGTGCCGGGCCGGCCGGAGCCGCAGCTGCCGTCCAGCTCGCACTGCGCCTTGGCCTGCAGCTCGTCGTACCGGCTGACCGCGGCGTCGTACGCGGCGCGCTTGGCGTCGCGCTCGGCCTGCGCGGCGACGACGGCGGGTGCGGCGTTCGGATCGGCGGTGCGCCCACCGGCGAGCACCGCCTGCGACTCGGCGATCCGCTCGGACAGCACCGGGATCTGCGCGTACCGCGGGTCGGCGTCCAGCCGCTGGCTGAACTCCTGCGCGGCCTCGGCCTGCATCGTCACGATCGTGGTGTCGATCTCCTTGCTGAACACCTGCAGCGTCAGCGGGGTGGAGATGACCGTGCCGAGCACCAGGGCCAGCGCCACGCGGGGCAGCGCCATCGCCACGTTCCGCTTCCACGACGGGTCGTGGGACATGCCGGTCAGCAGCATCCGGTCCAGGTTGATGATCACCAGGCCCCAGCCGAGGCCGATCACCGCGGCGACCGCCCACCAGGCGCCCAGGGTCATGTGGATGGCGAAGGCCGCGGACAGCGCGGCGAGCGCGCCGGTGCTCAGCAGCACGCCGCCGAGGGCGACCTGCCGGGCGCGGGCGCCGGGGGCGACACGCAGGACGTCGAGCCGGGCGCCGCCGAGCACGGCCAGCCGGTCGCCGAAACGGGTGCGGGTGCGCACTGGTTGGTTCCTTCCGCCGGGATCTCCCCACCCCTATCGGTCGCCCACGACCGGTCCGGTACCGCGACCGGCGCCGGCGGGTGTGGCCTGCGCCGCCGCCCGGTCACATGCAGCTCATCCGGCCCACCCGTGCCACAGGTGGTTGCATCCGGCACCCCGTCCGCCGATGACGTCCCCATGAGCACAACCGACCACGCACTGCCCGCGGACGCGCTGGACAGCTGGATCTCCGACCTGTCCGGCGGTGCCCGGTCCATGCGCCGGCTGCGCCAGCGGCTGGGTGCGGAGGGGAACCTGGTCGCCGACCCCTGCCCGTCGTGCCAACGACCCGCGACCGCGGACTTCTCGCACACCGGGCACTGGATCGCCGACCCGGCCGACTGACCCGACGCGCCCTGATCGCGCCCAAGTGGCCACTTCGGCGCGGTCCGGATCGCGCCGAAGTGGCCACTTCGGCGAGACCGCCGGTCAGCCGGCAGGGCGCCAGCCGAGGGCGGGGCCGAGGTGCTGGGCGATGTCGGTGAGGATCTGCACGTAGTCGGCGGGCTCGAAGCTGAACGGCAGCGCGAACACCACCTCGGACACCTCGCGGAACCCGGCGTGCGCGTAGAGCTGCTCGGCGATCTGCTCCGACGTCCCGATCAGGTCGGCGGCGAACATCAGCCGCGCGGGCCCCTGCGGTGCCGCCGTGCGCGGGAGACGCTCCTCGACGTAGGCGGCGTACCGGGCGCGCTGCTCCGCCGTCGCCGAGTCGGTGGGGATCACCACCAGCCCCTGCGACACCCGGCCGGCCGGGTGGGCCGCCCGGAACGCCCGCACCTGGGCGGCCTGCTCGGTGGCGAAGTCCTCGCCTCCCTCGGCCTTGACCACCGACGAGGTCAGGAAGTTCAGCCCCTGCTCCCCCGCCCACCGGGCCGAGCGCAGCGACGCGCCGCCGTACCAGACCCGCGACGCCAGCCCGGGCGAGTGCGGCTGGACCCGGTCCGACCACTCCTCGACCACGCCCTCGCGGCCGGCGAACGACGAGGCCGGCTCCCCGGCGAGGAAGCGCACCAGCCGGGACACCCGCTCGTAGGAGAGGTCCTCGAGGTCGGCGGTGTCCGGGTAGAGCGCGGCCTTGACGTCGTCCCAGTGCATCGGCGGGCCGACGCTGACGCCGGGGTTGAGCCGCCCGCCGGACAGCACGTCGACGGTGCCGAGGTCCTCGGCCAGCCGCAGCGGGTTCTCCCAGCCCAGCGGGGTCACCGCGGTCCCCAGCTCGATCCGGGTGGTGCGCTGGGTGGCCGCGGCGAGGACGGCGACCGGTGAGGAGATGCCGTACTGCAGGTGCCGGTGCCGCAGCCAGGCGCTGTCGAGGCCCAGTTGCTCACCGAGCTCGATGACCTGCAGCGTCGTCTCGTGCCCGGGGCCCGGGTCGGCGCCGTCGAACAGGCCGATGGTCAGGAAGCCGAGCCGCTGCAGCGGGTCACCGGGTGCGGGCATGCGTCGATCCTGCCCTGGGGGCGCGCCGGCAGTTCACGGACAGGTCTGCGGGGCCGTGGCCGACACCGACCGCGGACAGCCGGAAGCCCCGGACGGGTGAGCGCCCGTCCACCCTGGGGATGACCCCCGCGGGGTGTCGCCCCCGTCCTCGGGCTGATCTTCGCCGCCAGGCCCGGAATTGGCTGTCCCGCGGGCATCCCCCCGCCCTACCGTGCTGGCGTCCGAACCACCTCGAGCAGGAGAAGGTGCGCCATGACCGCCGCGGTCCTCCCCCGCCCTGCGGCCGCCCCGACCCCCGATGCCCTGCCCGCCGACGTCCGGCGCCTGCCGAGCACCGCCGCCGTCGCCTACCAGCGCGTGCTGCACGGGCTCGCCCGCCGCGAGCTGCGGCTGCTCGCCGAGCTCACCTCCTGGGCGCCGGCCGACGACACCGGCCGCGCCGCGGACCTGGCCGACCACGCCGACCTCGTGGCCCGTGTCGTCGTGCAGCACCATGCCACCGAACGCGACCTGCTCTGGCCGATGCTGCTCACCGGCCTGCCCGACGACGTGCGCGCGGACGCCCACGCCGAGGTGCAGGCCTGGTCCACCCGGGCCGCGCTGATCGACCAGCTGCTGCGGGACCTGACCACCGCCGGTCGCCAGTGGGCGGTCTGCGGGGGTGACCGGGCCCGGGAGGTGTTCGCCGGGGCCTGCACCCGGCTGGCCGCCGCCGTCGGGGTGCACACCGCGGCCGAGGAGCGCACGCTGCTGCCGTTGGTGGCCGGCCACCTGACGTCGGCGGACTGGGCGGCGATCAGCCGGGCCGCGGGCAACCCGCTGTCCGGCCGGGAGCAGATGCTCGTCCTGGGCCTGGCCCTGGAGGACGCCTGCGCCGGTGACCGGGCCCGGTTGATGGTGGGGCTGCCCCGCTCGGCGCGGACCGCGTGGCGACTGTTCGGCCGGCGCGACTTCCGCGCCGCCGTCGTCCGGCTGCGCGGCGCCCCACCCGCCGCCTGACGCTTCCGGTCACCGAAGTGGCCACTTCGGCGCCCTGCCCCCGTCGCCGAAGTGGCCACTTCGGCGAAGGGGGGGGGCGGGGTCAGGACGTCGGGGCGGCGCCGAGCAGGGTGCGGGTCATCGCGTTGCGGGTGTCCAGCAGCTCGTCGAGGGCGGCGGTCAGGTCGTCCGCGGAGACCGCGATGGCGCCCTCCCCGGTCCGGTCGGCGGCGAACAGCGCAGCCCGGCGGATCAGCTCCTTGAGGAACGACGCGGTCACCCCCTCCGTGCGCGCGAGGACGTCGTCCAGCCCGCTGGTGTCCATCGCCAGGTCGCCGCGGTACAGCTCGAACAGCGCCCGCCGGGCGGCGGGGTCGGGCAGCGTCAGCTCCACCGCCTGGTCGACCCGGCCCGGCCGCGCCGCCAGCGCCGGCTCCAGCAGGTCGGCGCGGTTGGTGGTGAGCAGGAAGACGACGTCGGCGTCCTCGGCCAGCCCGTCCATCTCGTTGAGCAGCTGGAACAGCAGCGGGTGCTGGCCGGGGTGCATGCCGCGGTCCTCGGCGATGAGGTCGACGTCCTCGACGACGACCATCGCCGGCTGCAGCGCCCGCGCCACCGAGCAGGCCTCGGCGATCAGGTGCAGCGCGTTGCCGGTCAGCTGGACGACGGTGGTGTCGGTCAGCCGCCCCACCAGGTACCGGACGGTGTGCGTCTTGCCGACGCCGGGCGGCCCGTAGAGCAGCAGCCCGCGCTTGAGGTGCTGCCCGGCGGCGAGCAGCCGGGTCTTGTGCCGGGCGACGTCGACCACCTGCCGGTCGATCACCGCCATCGTCGCCGGGTCGAGCACCAGCTGGTCGGGGGCCAGCCGGGGCCGCGGGTGGAACTGCAGCAGCGTCTGCCCGTGCCCGAACACCTCCTGGCCGAAGGAGAGCACCTGCCGGCGGAGCACGTTGTGCTCGTCGGCGGCCGCCCGGATGCCCTGCAGCGCGGCGGCGGCCGCGGCCGGGTCGGCACCCAGCGCCTGCACCGACACGTGGTTCAGCCCGCTCTCCGGCTCGGCCCCGCGGACCAGCAGGGCGGTGCGGGTGTCGCCCTCGGTGACCAGGACGACGGCGCACCGCAGGCACGGGCGGGTGGCGCCGTCCGGCCCGGCCGGCAGGTTGACCGTGGCAGCGGTGCCCGGGCGCGGCCCGTGCGGGCCGAGGTCGGCGGGCACGAGCAGCTCGGCCAGGCCGAAGTGGTGGTGCCGGAAGCCGAGCACGCCGACCACCTCGCTGCTGCGCCCCTCCTGCGCCAGCCAGGCGTCCAGCCCGGCCTGGACGTTGACGTGCTGGTACCCGGGCCAGGTCTCCTCGGCGACCTCGCCGCCGTCCCCCGTGCCGAGGTGCCCGGTCAGCAGCGAGCCGAAGGTGACCTGGTCGTCGACCCGGGCCGCCTTGGTGACCGCGCGCACGCCGCGCCGGGCGAGCTTGCCCAGGTCGGCGAGCTCGAGCGGGCGCCCGTCGGTCGACGGCGGTGCGACCGGGTCGCCCGTCGGCGTGTAGCTGGCCCATCCACGCTGCACCACGTCACCTCCGGCTCCCGCCCGGGCCCGCTGCCCGGTCGGTCGCGCGGAGCCTGCCAGCACCGGCGCCGCCGCGACAGCCCTTTTCGGACGGCGCCGTTCCTCTCCCGTCAGCACGTCGCCGCCCGCCGGCCCGGACCGCCTCCCCGTGGGGGGGGGGGGGGGGGGGGGGGGGGGGGGGGGGGGGGGGGGGGGGGGGGGGGGGGGGGGGGGGGGGGGGGGGGGGGGGGGGGGGGGGGGGGGGGGGGGGGGGGGGGGGGGGGGGGGG
>NZ_JBJHAQ010000057.1:0-14986 GCF_054051115.1 Modestobacter sp. SYSU DS0904
CCCCCCCCCCCCACCCCCCCCCCCGCCCGCCCCCCCCCCCCCCCCCCCCGCGCCCCCCCCCCCCCCCCCCCCCCCCCCCCCCCGGGTCGTGCTCTCGGTCAGCCTGGTGCTCCGGGCTCAGGCGTCGCTGGACTTCTCGGCGGCGTCCATCGACTCGCCGCTGCCCTGGTCCAGCGGCTCGGGGACGACGTCCCCGGTCGGGGCCTCGGTCTCGTCGGTGCCCAGGTCGGCCTCGAGCTCGGCGGCGGACGGCGCACCCAGGAAGCCGATGACCAGCGCCTCCGGGTCGGTGATCAGCGTCGCGCCGGCCGGCAGCGGCAGGTCGGCCGCGGTGATGTTGTCCCCGGTGCCCCGGCCGGTGATGTCGACCTCGATCGACTCGGGCAGGTTCGTCGCGTCGGCCTCGAGGGAGACGGCGTTCAGCTGGTGGTTGCTGATCGCGTCGGGCGCCGCCTGGCCGGTGACGACGATCGGGACGTCGACGGTGACCTTCTCGCCCCGGCGGACGACCACCAGGTCGGCGTGCTCGTGCACCCGGGTCACCGGGTCGCGCTGCACGGCCTTGATCAGCACGAGCTGGTCCTTGCCGTCCAGGGTGATGGTGATCAGCGCGTTGCTGCCGCCGTTGCGCAGCACGGCGGCGAAGTCCAGCGCGGGCACGGACAGGTGCACGACGTCCTGACCGTGCCCGTACATGACGGCGGGGACGCGGCCGGCCCGGCGGGTGCGGCGGGCGCTGCCCTTGCCGAACTCGGTGCGGGGCTCGGCGACGAGGCGGAAATCAGCCACGGTGGTGTGCTCCTCAACAGGTGGATCGGGTCTGTGTGCTCAGCGCACGAGCGCGGCACACCCCTGGAGGGCAGACGCACGTCGATCACGGAGTCGGAGAACCGCTCCCTCGCCGGGCAACAGGAAACAGGCTACACGGCGCTCCCCGACGGACGTCGGCAGCCAGGGACGGGTCGAACCAACGCCATCAGCGGGGGAATCCGGACCCACCGCCCGCCAGGGCGTCCGCGGTCCCGGACGCGGGGCCGGAGGCTCCCGTCCGGGACCGCGGGTGGGTCCGTCCGCGACGCCGGCACGGGGCCCGAAGGGTCCCTGCCGTCGTCTCGGGAAACAGCTCAGCCCAGGCCGGGCACGGCTCCTGGCCGCGGTGCGATCCAGAGGATCGCCATGTCACGGCCGCGATGCGGCCCGTAGGGGCGCAACTTAACTGGCTCCCCCGAAGAGCGAGGTCACCGAGCCGTCCTCGAAGACCTCCTTGATCGCCCGGCCGAGCAGCGGGGCGATGGAGAGCACGGTGAGCTTGTCGAACCGGCGGGCCGGCTCGATGGGCAGCGTGTTGGTGACGATGACCTCGCTGACCCGGCTGTTCTTGAGCCGGTCGACCGCCGGGCCGGAGAGGACCCCGTGGGTGGCGGCGATGACCACGTCGGCCGCGCCGGAGTCGAACAGCGTCTCGGCGGCCTTGGCGATGGTGCCGCCGGTGTCGATCATGTCGTCGACCAGGATGCAGACCCGGCCCTCGACGTCACCGACGACGCGGTTGGCGACGACCTCGTTGGGCCGGGTGACGTCGCGGGTCTTGTGGATGAAGGCCAGCGGGGTGCCGCCGAGCTTGTCGCTCCACCGCTCGGAGACGCGGACCCGACCGGAGTCCGGGGAGACGACGGTGAGGTCGCAGCGGCCCCACTTGCGCTTGACCTCCTCGATGAGGAGGTCCATGGCGAACAGGTGGTCGACGGGCCCGTCGAAGAAGCCCTGGATCTGCGCGGTGTGCAGGTCGACGGTCATCAGCCGGTCGGCGCCGGCGGTCTTGAACATGTCGGCGACCAGCCGGGCGGAGATCGGCTCGCGACCGCGGTGCTTCTTGTCCTGCCGGGCGTAGGGGAAGAACGGCGCCACGACGGTGATCCGCTTGGCCGAGGCGCGCTTGAGCGCGTCGACCATGATCAACTGCTCCATGAGCCAGGTGTTGATCGGCGCGGTGTGGCTCTGCACCACGAAGGCGTCGCACCCGCGCACCGACTCCTCGAAGCGCACGAAGAGCTCGCCGTTGGCGAACTCGTAGGCCGCGGTGGGAGTGGGGGTGACCCCCAGGTGCCCGGCGATCTCGTCGGTCAGCTCCGGGTACGCACGCCCGGAGAAGAGCATCAGGCTCTTGTTGGTGGTCTGCCGGATGGCGCTCATTGCCCCGCCCCTACTGGTCGGCCCCCGAGGCCGCGGACGAGGTGGTGCCCTCGTCCGTGGTCGGGATCGGTTCTGCGCCCGCCGCGTCCGCGGCCGGCACTGCTGCTCGCTGCGCCGCTTCCGCGGCCTGCGCCGCGGGAGAACCCGGGCGCTTACGACTCACCCAGCCTGCCACATTCCGCTGAGTGGCCCGGGCCACTCCCATGGCGCCCGGGGGGACGTCGCCGGTGATCACGGACCCGGCGGCGGTGTAGGCGCCGTCCCCGACGGTGACCGGCGCCACGAGCATCGTGTCGGAGCCGATCCGGACGTGGTCGCCCACCGTGGTGTGGTGCTTGGCCACGCCGTCGTAGTTGACGAACACGGTGGCGGCGCCGATGTTGGTGCCCTCGCCGATCGTCGCGTCACCGACGTAGGACAGGTGCGGCACCTTGGACCCGGCACCGACCTGGACGTTCTTCGTCTCCACGTACGCGCCCACCTTCGCGCCGCGGCCGAGCCGGGTACCCGGGCGGAGGTAGCTGAACGGGCCGACGGACGAATCCGGGCCGATCTCGGCCAGCTCGCAGTGCGACCGCACCACCGACGCCCCCTCCCCCACCTCGGTGTCGGTGAGGGTGGTGTCCGGGCCGACTACCGCGCCACCGGCGACGGTGGTGGCGCCCAGCAGCTGGGTGCCGGGGTGCAGCACCGCCTCGGGGCCGACCTCGACGGTGACGTCGACCCAGGTGGTCACCGGGTCGACGACGACGACGCCGGCCCGCATCAGCCGGTCGAGCACCCGGTCGTTGAGGGTGCGGCGGCGGGCCGCCAGCTCCCGCTGGTCGTTGCAGCCCAGGGTGTCGTCCGGGTCGTCGGCCCGGTGCCCGCCGACCGGCCGCCCGTCGGCGACCAGCAGACCGAGCACGTCGGTGAGGTACTGCTCGCCCTGCTGGTTGGCCGAGCCGACGCGGGTCAGCGCCTCCCGGACG
Organism: Modestobacter sp. SYSU DS0904; assembly: GCF_054051115.1. NCBI lineage: Bacteria > Bacillati > Actinomycetota > Actinomycetes > Geodermatophilales > Geodermatophilaceae > Modestobacter > Modestobacter sp. SYSU DS0904. The sequence continues at coordinate 3,165 of NZ_JBJHAQ010000057.1, forward strand.
GCAGCGGCGTCGCCGACGTAGACCCCGGCGTTGACCTCGGCGATGGCCCGCTGCGCGGCGTCGGCGTCCTTCTCCTCGACGATCGCGCGCACCGCGCCGTCGTCGTCCCGGACGATGCGTCCGAGGCCGGTCGGGTCGTCGACCTCCGCGGTGAGCACGGTGAGCACGGCGCCCGCGGCCCGGTGGGCGGCGACGAGTCCGCTGAGGGTCTCCGGGCGCACGAGCGGGGCGTCGCCGTTGAGGATCACGACCGAGCCGGCGAGCTCCGGCAGCGCGTCGAGTGCGACGGCGGCGGCGTGCCCGGAGCCCCGCTGCTCCTCCTGCACCACCGGCCGGGCCAGCGGGGCGGCCCGCGCCAGGTGGTCCTCGACGGCCGCGCGCCCGGAGCCGACGACGACGACGGTCTGCGCGGCACCGAGCGGCTCCGCGGCGGCCAGCACGTGCCCGAGCAGGCTGCGGCCACCGATCTCGTGCAGCACCTTCGGGGTGCGCGAACGCATCCGGGTGCCCTGCCCGGCGGCGAGGACGATCACGGTGTCAACGGCGGGAGCGGGGTCGGACGGGCTCACGGATCTCCTCGGCGGGGCTTCGGTGGGTGCGGTGGCTGGGGGACTCGGACTCGAACCGAGACTTCCCGGCTCCAAAGGCCGGCGGGCTGCCGATTACCCCATCCCCCATCCGCGCCGGGCTCCGCGGAGCCCCGGGCGGGTGGCGCGGCCGGCGGTCGCGAGCGACCGGGGCCGCCCCTGAGCGTAGGGCCGCGTCCCACCCCGGGGCACGATGAGGCCATGAGCACCCCTGGGCCGGCGGCCGGCAACGCACCGTCCGGGGCCGGCGGTGGGCGCCCCCGGGTGCGGATGACCGGCGCCCAGCGGCGCCGGCAGCTGCTCGACGTGGGCCGCGAGCTGTTCGCCGAGCGCGGCTACGAGGCCACCTCGATCGAGGAGATCGCCGCCCGCGCCGACGTCTCCAAGCCGGTGGTCTACGAGCACTTCGGGGGCAAGGAGGGGCTGTACGCCGTCGTCGTCGACCGGGAGATGCAGCAGCTGCTGGACCGGTTCACCTCCGCCCTGTCCATCGGCGGGCACCCGCGGGCGCTGACCGAACGGGCCGCGCTGGCACTGCTGGACTACATCGAGGAGGAGACCGACGGCTTCCGGGTGCTGCTCCGCGACTCCCCGGTGGCCGGCACCCAGGGCGGCTTCTCCTCGCTGATCAGCGAGGTGGCCAGCAAGGTGGAGCACATCCTGGGCGAGAACTTCGCGCTGCGCGGTTACGACCCGCGGCTGGCCGAGCTCTACAGCCAGGCGCTGGTCGGCATGGTCGCGCTGACCGGGCAGTGGTGGCTGGACACCCGCTCCCCGGGCAAGCGGGAGGTGGCCGCCCACCTGGTGAACCTGGCCTACAACGGGCTGTCCCACCTCGACCCGGAACCGAGGCTCGTCGACCGCCGCTGACCCGGCACCGTTCCGGGGCTCGTCCCGGGCTGGCGGGGGACGAGCCCGTGCAGCTGCTGCGCACCCGGCCGGGCGCCCGCCCGATCTCCGGCTGAGCTGCCCCGGGGCACATACCACCACTGCGGACAGTCGGGCTCTGAGTCACCACATGACTCAGAGCACGACTATCCGCAGGAGGGTGGTCAGGCCGACGTCGGCTGCCACGCCGGAGGCTGGCCCAGGGCCCGGAGGGGTCCCCGTCAGCCGACGAGGCGGGCCCCGTGGACCGGCCCGTGCACGGCGCGGACCGTCCGGAACACCCCGGCGCCGGCCAGCTCCGCGGCCAGCGCGACGGCGGCGTCCTCGTCCTCGGCGAGCGCGGCGACGGTCGGGCCGGACCCGCTGACCAGGGCGGCCCGGGCGCCGGCCCCGGTGGCCGCGTGCAGCGCCCGGCCGAGCTCGGGGCGCAGCCGCAGCGCCGGGGCCTGCAGGTCGTTGCCGAGCACCGCGGCCAGCGCCGACGGCGGCCCGCTGCGCAGCGCGGCGATCACCGGCTCGGTGCCGGCCTCCGTCCCACCCTCGGGTACGGCACCGGCCGCCCGCATCGCGTCGAGCTCGCGGAAGACCGTCGGCGTGGAGAGGCCCTCACCGGCGATGCCGAGCACCCAGTCCCAGCGGCGGCGGGCCAGCACCGGGGACAGCTGCTCCCCCCGCCCGGTGCCCAGCGCGACGCCGCCGAGCAAGCTGAAGGGCACGTCGCTGCCCAGTTCGGCGGCCAACCGGGTCAGGTCGCCGCGGGTGGCGCGGGTGCCCCACAGCGCGTCCAGCGCGACCAGCGCGGCGGCCGCGTCGGCGCTGCCGCCGGCCAGTCCGGCCGCGGCCGGGATCGACTTGTCGACCTCCAGGTGGGCCTCGGGCCGCACCCCGGCGTGCCGGGCCAGCAGCTCGGCCGCCTGCCACACGAGGTTGCCGCGGTCGGTGGGCACGCTGCCGGCACCGCGCCCGGCCTCGCTGCCCTCACCGCGCAGGCTCAGCGACAGCCCGGAACCGGGGCGCACCGTGACGGTGTCGAACAGCGAGACGGCGAGGAAGACGGTCTCCAGCTCGTGGTACCCGTCCGGGCGCAGCGGCCCGACCCCCAGGTGCACGTTGACCTTGGCCGGTGCCCGCGCGCTCACCGCGCCGTTGCCGGCGATCCGGCCGGGCCCGCCCGCGGTCGCGTTGCTCACCGGAGCACCCTGCCCGTCATCGGGGGCATGCGCTACCCGTCCGCCGGGTCGGTCGCGGCCAGCCGGGCGAACTGCTCGACGGAGAGCTGCTCACCGCGGGTCGTGGGGTCGATCCCGGCCGCGCGCAGCCGCTCCTCAGCCGCGGCGGGGCTGCCCGCCCAGCGGGCCAGGGCCGCGCGCAGGCCCTTGCGCCGGGTGGCGAAGGCGGCGTCGACGACGGCGAAGGTGGCGGCCCGGTCGCCGGACGGGTGCGGGCGGCGGGTCAGCGCCACCAGCCCCGAGTCGACGTTGGGCACCGGCCAGAAGACCGGCCGGGGGACGTTGCCGGCCCGGCGGACGTCGGCGTACCAGGCGGCCTTCACGCTGGGCACCCCGTAGGCGGAGCTGCCGGGCCCGGCGGCGAGCCGGTCGGCGACCTCGGCCTGCACGAGCACCAGCGCGCTGCGCAGCGAGGGCAGCAGCTCCAGCAGGTGGAGCAGCACCGGCACGGCGATGTTGTAGGGCAGGTTGGCCACCAGCGCGGTGGGCGGCGGGCCGGGCAGCTCGGTCACCCGCAGCGCGTCGGCGGTGACCACGGTGAGCCGGTCGGCCAGCCCGGGCAGCCGGTCGGCCACGGTGTGCGGGAGCTGGTCGGCCAGCCGGGGGTCGATCTCGACCGCGGTCACGTGCGCGCAGGCCCCGAGCAGGCCCAGGGTCAGCGAGCCGAGGCCGGGGCCGACCTCCAGCACGACGTCGTCCTCGGTCAGGTCGGCGGTGCGCACGATCCGCCGGATGGTGTTGGCGTCGTGCAGGAAGTTCTGCCCGAGGGCCTTGGTGGGGCGCAGGTCGAGCTGCTGGGCCAGCTCGCGGATCGCGGCCGGACCCAGCAGCCCGCCGGGCTGCTCCGGGGTGGTGCTCAGCGTCCGGCTCAGCCGAACAGGCGGGACCCGCAGTGCGGCCACTGACCGGCACCGGATCGCGCGTAGAGCATCTGGGCCCGCAGCGTCTGCTCCGCGGCCGAGGCGGCCGCCGGGTCGCCGGAGCCACCGACCGAGGCCCAGGTGGACGTGGAGAACTGGTACATGCCGCGGTACTTGCCGGTGCCGCTGACCGCGTTGGGCCGGCCACCGGACTCGCACTTGGCCAGCGCCGCCCAGTTCAGCCCGTCGGCCGTGGCGGGGGCCCCACCGGCGGCCGGCGCGGGCGCCGGAGCGGGCTTGGCCTTGGTGCCGACGGCGACCAGCTGGTCGACCGGGGCGGTGGTGACGGCGGAGGACAGCTGCTCGCGGCCGGTCTCCACCCCGTCGGTGACGGTGACCCGCCAGGTGACGGTCTGCTCGCCCGGCACGCCCTGCTGGGTCACCGTCTTCTGACCGGTGAAGGCGTTGGGGTCGGGGGTCTCCACGGTGGCGAAGGCGACCGGGTGCACCTCGACGACGTCGGCGACCTGGACCCGGGTCACCTGCAGCACCATGGCGTCCAGCAGCGGCTGGGTCGGGTACAGCGAGACCCGGTCGGTGGCCGACAGCGCGATCCCCTGCTCGGCCAGCAGGTCCCCGGCGGTGGCGGCGGTGGTGGTGAGGGTCCGCTGCTGCCCGTCGGCGATGAGGGTGACGTCCTTGCTGGTGCTGATCGCCAGGTCCATGCCGTCCAGCGGCACACGCTCGCTGCGGGAGGCGGAGAGGACCAGGTTGTCGGAGCGGAACCCGAGCTCGGTCAGCGCCCCGTCGACGGAGAGGGCCGTGGTGTGCACCTCGCTGCGCACCCCGTCCACCGTCAGCGTGAGCGGGCGCGCCCGGTTGACCACGATGGTGTCGCCGTCGTGCACCGCCGTGGCGGCGGTCGGCAGGACCACGTCGTGGGCGGCCGGCGTCAACCCCTCCTCGGCGAGCACCTCACCGGCGGTGCCGGCGTACGTGCTGATCTCGCGCGACTGGCCGTCGATGGTGAGGGTCACCGACTTCTGGGCGAGGTAGAAGGCAGCGGAGGCGCCCACCAGGCCCATCAGGACCAGGGCGAACAGGCTGACTCGAAGCGATCGGCGCACAACACATCCAGGTTCACAGGACCCGGGCAGGGGAACCGGGCAGCAGGCGGTGGGCTCCACCGGAGAGGTGGGGCCCGGGACCATGCGAACCCGTCGTCGTCGTGCCCCGGCTCTCCCGGGGCGGTGGACGACCACCTGGGCGTTCCCCACCCCGGCTGTCGGTCACGACACGATAACGAACGAGCTCACTGACACAACCGTGCTGGAAGAGCAGATCACCGTGTCGACACATCGCTTCGCAGGCACGCCGACACGATCCGTGACACTGGACGGCGTGTCCGCGCGTCGTCCACCAGTGGACTGCGTGGGCAAGCGCACACCCGGCGCCGCGACTGCAGCCGGCCGAACCGGCGACATCGCCGCACCGAGCCGACCGCCTCGCCGGGACGCCCCGTCAGGCCAGCGCCGGGGATCGCTGCTGGACCGGCCGCAGCCAGGTGACCAGGAAGCCGGCCACCGCCAGCCCGGCCACCAGCGTGGAGAAGCCACCGGCCACCAGCGCCACCGGTACCAACCCCCCGGCGTCGGAGGTGACCTGCTCGTCCAGGTCGATGGCCGCCCGGAGCAGCAGGACACCCGCCGGCAGCAGCGCGAGCACGCTGGCCGCTGCGACCACCAGGTGCGCCGTCCAGGTGCGTTGCGCTTCGTCGACCGGCACGTCGGCGCCCCCGGCGGGCAGCGAGCGCAGCAGGACCCGCAGCAGCGCGACCTCGGCCAGCAGCCAGCCGGTCAGCGGGACGGCCAGTGCCGCCACCACGAGCGGTCCCGGCAGCTCCTCGCGCAGCAGCAGGGTGATGCCCACCTCCCCGGCGACGGCGCCGCGCATCGTCCACAGCAGCCAGGGGGAGATCTGGTCCCCCCGGCGCGGGCGGCGGGCCGGGGTGGCGTCGGCCCAGCGCGGGCGCGGCCGGGTGGCCTCGGCCAGCAGCACGCCGGCCAGCAGTCCGACCGCCAGCAGGGGCACCCAGAGGAACACCGACGCCTCGGCGAACACCACGATCGAGGCGATGACGGCGGCGATGCCGAGCACCAGCCCCAGCCGGCGCAGCCGGCGGCCGTGCACCGCCTGACGCTGCAGCTCCGCCGCCGTCCCGGCGCTCACCGGCACGAAGGCGACGGCGGCCGCCGCGACGGCACGCCGGCCGGCGGCGTGCGCCCACGCCCGGACGAGCAGCGCAGCGGGTGCCATCAGGGCGATGAACAACACGACGGCGATGAGGCGACCCACGCGCCCAGTGTCCCCCTCTTTCGCGAACCGGGGCGGACCCCGGCGCTGCCGGGCTCAGCCCCAGGGGCCGAAGACCCGCTCCGCGGTGGCGGTGAGCGCGCCGCACAGCTGCTCGAGGTCGGTGCCGGTCACCTCGGCCAGCGCCCGCACCGTGTGCGGCACCAGCCGGGAGGCGTTGGGCCGGCCGCGCAGCGGCGCCGGGGTGAGGAACGGGGCGTCGGTCTCCACCAGCAGCTGGTCCAGCGGGGTCAGCGCGGCGGCCTCCCGCAGGTACCCGGCGCTGCCGAAGGTGAGGGTGCCGGCGAAGGAGAGCACGTACCCGCGGTCGACGCACTGCCGGGCGAACGCCGCGTCGCCGGAGAAGCAGTGCAGCACCGTGTGCTCGGGCGCGCCCTCCTCCGCCAGCACCCGCAGCACGTGCTCGTGCGCGTCGCGGTCGTGGATGACCAGCGCGACGCCGTGCCGCTTGGCGATGTCGATGTGCGCCCGGAAGGACGCCTCCTGGGCTGCCCAGCCGTCCTCCCCGGTGCGGTACCGGTCCAGGCCGGTCTCCCCCACCGCCCGCACCCGTGGCTGCGCCGCCAGCCGGTCGATCTCGGCCAGGGCCGCCTCGGTGGCCGCGCCGGCGCCGGCGTCGTTGGGGTGCAGCGCGACGGCGGCCAGCACCTCGGGACGGCGGGCGGCGAGCTCGGCCGACCAGCGGGACGAGGCGACGTCCACCCCGACCTGCATCAGCCGCGGGACCCCGACGGCGACGGCCGCGTCGACCGCCTCGTCGACCTCGGCCTCGGTGGGCGCGCGGTCCTCCCCGCCGACGGCGATGTCGAAGTGGGTGTGGCTGTCGACCGCCGGCGCGGGCAGCGGTTCCGGGGACGGCGGCGGCTCACCCCGCCGGTTGGCCCGGGACGCGGCCGACCGGCTCACGGTTGCACCCAAGTGGCCACTTCGGCGCGCTCCGGGCTCATGCCTCCCCGTTCGCCGAGCCGCCCTGGCCGCCCTCCTCGAGCCGCCGGAGCTCCTCGTCGACGATCGACTCGTCGAGCTTGGTGAACACCGGCTTCGGCGGGGCCAACGGGGTGCCCGCGGGTGGCAGCGGCGTGGACGCCCAGACCGCCTGCCCGGCCGCGTAGTCGCCGGTGATCACCGGGTACGGCGAGCCGTCGTCCAGGTCCTCGGTCTCCACCACGCTCGGCGCGACCGACCAGGTGCCGGTGCCACCCAGCAGCTCGTGCACCTGCTGGGCGGAGTGCGGGAGGAACGGCGTGAGCAGCGCGTTGCAGTCCTTGATCGCCTGCAGCGCGGTGTGCAGCACGGTGTCCCGGCGGGCCGGGTCCTCCTTGAGCTTCCACGGCGCCTGGTCGGACAGGTACCGGTTGGCCTCGGTGACCACCCGCATCGCCTCGGTGGCCGCCGCCTTCTGCCGGTTGCGCCCCAGCAGCTCACCGACCGGGGCGAAGGCCCCCGAGGTGGTGGCCAGCAGCGCCCGGTCGGCGTCGGTCAGCTCGCCCGGGGTCGGGACGGCGCCGACGTTCTTCGCCGCCATGGACACCGTGCGGTTGACCAGGTTGCCCCAGCCGGCGACCAGCTCGTCGTTGTTGCGGCGCAGGAACTCCGCCCAGGTGAAGTCGGTGTCCTGGTTCTCCGGGCCGGCGACGGCGATGAAGTAGCGCAGCGCGTCGGCGTCGTAGCGGGACAGGAAGTCGCGGACGTAGATGACCACGTTGCGCGAGGAGGAGAACTTCCGTCCCTCCATGGTCAGGAACTCGCTGGAGACCACCTCGGTGGGCAGGTTCAGCGCACCGTAGGAGCCCGGCGCCCCGCCCTTGTCGCCCGCTCCGTTGTAGCCGAGCAGCTGGGCCGGCCAGATCTCGGAGTGGAAGACGATGTTGTCCTTGCCCATGAAGTAGTAGGCATCGGCGTCCGGCGACTGCCACCACTGCCGCCACGCCTCCGGGTCGCCCGAGCGGCGGGCCCACTCGATCGACGCCGACAGGTAGCCGACCACGGCGTCGAACCACACGTAGATCCGCTTGTCGTTGCGGTCGCGCCAGCCGTCCAGCGGCACCGGCACGCCCCAGTCGATGTCCCGGGTGTAGCTGCGCGGCTTGAGGTCCTCCAGCAGGTTGACGCTGAAGTTGAGCACGTTGGAGCGCCAGTTCGTGCGGGTGGCCAGCCAGTCGCCGAGCGCGCGGGTGAACGCCGGCAGGTCGAGGAAGTAGTGCTCGCTCTCGACGAACTTCGGCGTCTCGCCGTTGATCCGGCTGACCGGGTTGACCAGGTCGGTCGGGTCGAGCTGGTTGCCGCAGTTGTCGCACTGGTCGCCGCGGGCGCCGTCGTAGCCGCAGATCGGGCAGGTGCCCTCGATGTAGCGGTCGGGCAGAGTGCGCCCGGTCGAGGGGCTGATCGCGCCGAGCGTCGTCTGCGGGAAGACGTAGCCGTTCTTCAGCAGCCCGAGGAAGATCTCCTGGCTCACCGCACGGTGGTTGGCCGTCGTCGTCCGGGTGAACAGGTCGTAGCTCAGCCCGAGGCTGGCCAGGTCGTCCACGATCACCCGGTTGTTGCGGTCGGCGATCTCCCGCGGGCTGACCCCCTCGGCGTCGGCCGCGACGGTGATCGGCGTCCCGTGCTCGTCGGTGCCGCTGACCATCAGCACGTGGTCACCGCTCATCCGGTGGAACCGGCTGAACACGTCCGAGGGGACGCCGAAGCCGGAGACGTGGCCGATGTGCCGCGGGCCGTTGGCGTAGGGCCACGCGACGGCGGTGAGGATGTGCCGATCAGTCACGGCACGAAGGGTACGGGGAGGTCAGGGGGCGTCGACGACGGCGGCGGTGCTCGGCCCGGTGACCTCCGCGGCCGGGGTGCCCAGCAGGGCGACCGCGGTGAGCGCCACGCCGATGCAGGCGACGGTCAGCACGCGCAGGTCGCGGTGCTCGACCGCGGGGGCGCTGCGCCGGACGGGGCGCGGTCGCCCACCGGCGGCGACCCAGGCCGCGGCCGACGGGCTGGTGGCCAGCAGCAGCTTCCCGGTCGGCACGCCCAGGGCGACCAGCGCCAGCCCGGGCACGGGCAGCCCCCCGGCCACGGTGAGCTCGGCACCCAGCAGACCGGCGGCGCCCACCGCGACCAGCAGCCCGATCTCCGCGCAGCTGACGCCGACCAGCAGGCCGCGCCCCGCGCCGTCGACCAGGCTGGCCCCGCCGCCGGCGGCGAGCACCACCCAGCCGGCCAGGAGCAGCAGGCTGACCGCCACCAGGGCCCCGGAAGGCCGCACGCCGGTGCCGAAGACGCCGTCCAGCCCGGCCAGCCCGAGCGCGAGCAGGCCGAGTGCCTGCACCACGGCCAGCAGCCCCGCGGCGGCCGCGGTGGCGGGCATCCGCAGCGGGCGGGCCGCGACCGGGGCGGACGGGCGGACGACCGGGCGGGGGGCGTCGAGGACTGCGCTGGTCACGGGAGATCGCTCCTGGCCGGGGACGGGTGTCACCGCTCAGGTCGACCCCCGCGGGCGGCCGCCCGAGGAGCTCGGCGGGGCACCTCACCCGGAGGGGTGAGGCGCCGGTGCGGGGTCGGGTGGGCGGCGTCGGCCGGGAGCGGTGATCATCGACGTGGGGAACGGGCCCCGGGTCCCGGCAGGCGCCCACCCGCCGTCCCCACGACCACGAGGAGAACCGTGAGCGAGACCGAGACCAGCCCCGCGCGCCCGGCCGGGGCCCCGCCGGCGGCGACGCTCCCCGAGACGGTGCGCCCGCGGCCGGCCGGGGCACCGCGGTTGCCGCGGGAGACGACGCGGGACACCCCCGACCCGGTCGTGGACTGCGGGGTCTACGTGCGGGGGGAGCGGCACGACGTGTCGCCCGACCAGGCGCTCGAGGTGGCCCGCGAGCAGGGCGGCTACGTGTGGCTGGGGCTGTTCGAGCCCACCGAGGAGGAGCTCACCGCGATCGGTGCGCACTACGGCCTGCACCCGCTGGCCGTGGAGGACGCCGTCTACGCCCACCAGCGGCCCAAGCTCGAGCGGTACGACGACGCCCTGTTCATGGTGCTGAAGACGGCGCGGTACGTGGAGCACGACGAGCTGACCGCGACCAGCGAGGTGGTGATGACCGGCGAGATCATGGTGTTCGTCGGCGCCGACCACGTGATCACCGTCCGGCACGGCCACCACGGCGAGCTCAGCCAGCTGCGCAAGGCGCTGGAGCAGCAGCCGGACCTGCTCTGCCACGGACCGGCCGCCGTCCTCTACGGCATCGCCGACCACGTCGTCGACGACTTCGTCGAGGTGGCCGAGGCGGTCGAGGACGACGTCGAGGAGCTCGAGGTCTCGGTGTTCAGCCCGGAGCGCACCGACGACACCCCGCGCATCTACCAGCTCAAGCGCGAGCTCATGCAGCTGCGCCGGGCGGTGGGCCCGCTGGAGCTGCCGCTGGCGGCGCTGGCGGACCGGCCGCTGGAGCTGGTGCCCGAGGGCATGCGCTCGTACTTCCGCGACGTGCAGGACAACGCGCTGCGCACCCGCGACCAGGTCGCCGGGCTCGACGAGCTGCTGTCGAACATCCTGCAGGCGGCGCTGGCCCGGACGTCGGTCGCGCAGAACGAGGACATGCGGAAGATCTCGGCCTGGGCCGGCATCATCGCGACCCCGACGCTCATCGCCGGGATCTACGGGATGAACTTCGAGTACATGCCCGAGCTGGACGAGGTGTGGGCCTACCCGGGGGCGCTGCTGCTGATGGTCGGCGTCTGCTTCGGCCTGTTCCGCGGCTTCAAGCGCAGCGGCTGGATCTGACCCCCGCTCCCCCGCCGCCTTTGTGCGCTGATCGTCGGTTCGTCGCCACCCGACCGACGACCAGCGCACAACGGGTGGTCCTGTGGACGACGGCGGCGGGGCAACGCCCCTGACCGGCAGGGTGCAGGGGTGCTGGCCGTACCCGACCACCTCCGCGACGCCCCGTTCCGCGGTTCCGCCGCCGTCCGGGACGGCACCGTGACGCCGGCGCAGCTGCGGAGGCGCTGCTGGATCCGCCTGTTCCCCGACGTCTACGTGCACCGGGACGTCGAGGTGACCCACGAGCTGCGGGCCCGCGCCGCCGGGGCCCTGCTCCTGCCGGACGACGTGGTGACCGGCGTCAGCGCGGCCGTGCTGTGGGGTGTCCCGTTCGCCGGGGCGGACGACGACGTGGAGATCACCCGCTGGCGCGGCAGCCACCCGGTGCGGGTCGCGGGGCTGCGCGTGCGCCGGGCCGAGCTGGAGGACCGGACCGTGGTCTGGCACCGGGGCGTGCACCTGACGAACCCGGACGCCACCGCCGTCCGGCTGGCCGGCGTGCTCCCGCTGGACGACGCCGTCGCGGCGATCGACCAGCTGGTGGTGCTCGCCGGCGCCGATCTGGCGGAGGTGCGCTGGCTCGCCGGCGCCTCGTCCGGGCCGGGCTGCCGGCGAGCCCGTCGTGCCTGTGCGCTCGCGGACGGGCTGGCCGAGTCACCCCAGGAGACGCGCCTGCGCCTCGCCCTGCGCGCGAGCGCCCTGCCCGCACCGGTGGCCCAGCACCGGGTGGTCGACCGCGGCCGGTTCGTCGCGCGGGTCGACTTCGCCTGGCCCGAGGCGCGCCTGGCTCTCGAGTACGACGGCCTGTGGCACGCCGAGCCGGGCCGGTTCGCCCGCGACCGGGAGCGGCTGAACCGGCTGACGGCCGCCGGCTGGCGGGTGGTCTTCGTGACCGCCACCGACCTGCGACGTCCCGACCAGCTGATCGCCCGGATCGCCGCGGCCCTCGCCGTGGGGGGGGGGGGGGGGGGGGGGGGGGGGGGGGGGGGGGGGGGGGGGGGGGGGGGGGGGGGGGGGGGGGGGGGGGGGGGGGGGGGGGGGGGGGGGGGGGGGGGGGGGGGGGGGGGGGGGGGGGGGG
>NZ_JBJHAQ010000058.1:0-14709 GCF_054051115.1 Modestobacter sp. SYSU DS0904
GCGGCGACTGCGGCTGCGCGGTGCTGGGCCCGCCACCGGCGACCGAACGCTACGAGCCCACCGCGCGACAACGTGCCTTCGTCGCAACCAGGGATCGGCGCTGCCGCTTCCCGAACTGCGGTCAACGCGTGGGCTGGGCCGACCTCGACCACGTCATCCCACACGCCTGCGGCGGCGAGACCGACTGTGCCAACCTCTGCTGCCTGTGCCGCTCCCACCACCGCCTGAAGACCCACGCCCCCGGCTGGCGGTTCGAGATGGATCCCGACGGAACCCTGCGGGTCACCACGCCATCTGGGGTCACCCGCACCACCCGACCACCCGGACTGCGACCACCACCCGAACCACCCGGCAGACCCGAACCGGCCAGCGGCCCCGAACCACCACCCGACGACCCCGCCGACGACCCACCGCCGTTCTGAGTGCCGTTCTGAGTGCCGCGCTACTGAGTCGACACAGGGGAACGTCGCCATGTCCGCATGTTGATGCGTCGACGAGCGGGCACGGCGGCTTGTCGACACATCCCCTCGTCGACACATCCCCTCGTCGACACCAGGGACGCGGGAAGTGACGGCCCGGGTGGGGAGTCGACCGAGCGAGCTGGTGGCTCAGCCGACGGCGACCTCGACCCGGCCCTCCCGCACCCGCACCGGGTAGGCCGGGATGGACACCGCGGGGTCGTCCAGGCACTGGCCGGTGCGCAGGTCGAACACCTGCTTGTACATCGGCGACGCCACGGTGGGTGCCTCGCCGCGGGTGCCGACGATGCCCCGGGCCAGCACGTGCGCACCGCTGAACGGGTCCCGGTGGCCCACCGCGTGCAGGCTGCCGTCGAAGAGCAGGAACACGGCCACCTGGACACCGTCCACCAGCGCGGCCACGCCGCGCTCGGGCAGCAGGTCGTCGAACGCGCAGATCGCCGTCCAGCCGGTCGCGGTCGCTGACGCGTCGGTGGGCGCGGCCGGTCGCTCGAGGCTCGCGGTCATCGGGGGAGCACCTCCAGGCGGGGCCCGGCCACCAGCACGGCACCGGGGCGGTCGTTGTCGGCATCGGTGGCCGGGCGTGGCTGGCCGCGCTCGACCACGTAGGCCAGTGACGGGTCGGGGGAGTCGGGCGCGTTGACGAAGGCGGCGAACCGGCGCAGCTTCTCCGGGTCCTCCAGCGTCGCCCGCCACTCGTCGGTGTAGCCCTCGACGTGGGCGGCCATCGCCGCGTCCAGGTCGGCGGCGATGCCCAGCGAGTCCTCCAGCACGACGGCGCGCACGTGGTCCAGCCCGCCCTCGATCTCCTCCAGCCACGGCGCGGTGCGCTGCAGCCGGTCGGCGGTGCGCACGTAGTAGACGAGGAACCGGTCGATGGTGCGCACCAGCGTCTCGGTGTCCAGGTCCTCGGCCAGCAGCTGCGCGTGCCGCGGGGTGAACCCGCCGTTGCCGCCGACGTAGACGTTCCACCCCTTGTCGGTGGCGATCACCCCGACGTCCTTGCCGCGCGCCTCGGCGCACTCCCGCGCGCACCCGGAGACGCCCAGCTTGATCTTGTGCGGCGAGCGCAGGCCGCGGTACCGCAGCTCCAGCGCCACCGCGAGCGCGACGGAGTCCTGCACGCCGTACCGGCACCAGGTCGAGCCGACGCAGGACTTCACCGTGCGCAGCGACTTGCCGTAGGCGTGCCCGGACTCGAACCCGGCGGCCACCAGCCGCTCCCAGATGGCCGGCAGCAGCTCCATCCGGGCGCCGAACAGGTCGATCCGCTGCCCACCGGTGATCTTGGTGTAGAGCCCGAAGTCGCGGGCCACCTCACCGATCGCGATCAGCCCCTCGGGGGTCACCTCACCGCCCGGGATCCGCGGCACCACCGAGTAGGTGCCGTCCTTCTGGATGTTGGCCATCACGTGGTCGTTGGTGTCCTGCAGCGTGGCCCGCTCGCCCTCCAGCACGTGGCCGGAGTCGAGGCTGGCCAGGATCGAGGCGACCACCGGCTTGCAGATGTCGCACCCGCGGCCGCGGCCGTGCCGGGCGACCAGCTCGCTGAAGCTGGTGATGCCGGTGACCCGCACGACGTCGAACAGCTGCGCGCGGCTGACGTCGAAGTGCTCGCACAGCGCCCGGCTGACGCTGACCCCGGCGGCCTCCAGCTCGCTGGTGACCAGCCGCTTCACCAGCGGCAGGCAGGAGCCGCAGCTGGTGCCCGCCTTCGTGCACGCCTTGACCGCGCCCAGGTCGGTGCAGTCACCGCACCGAACCGCATCCCGGATCGTGCCCGCGGACACGTTGTTGCAGGAACACACCGCAGCGTCGTCGGGCAGCTCGGCCGAGGCCGGCCCGCCCTCCGCGCCCTCGGGCAGCAACCACGCAGCCGGGTCACCGCCGAGCTCCCGGCCGACCAGCGGCCGCAGCCCGGCGTAGGCACCGGCGTCGCCGACCAGGATGCCGCCCAGCAGCGTGCGGGCGTCGTCGGACAGGACCAGCTTCTTGTAGACCCCGGCGACCGGGTCGCCGTAGACCACCGACAGCGCGCCCGGGGTGGTGCCGAAGGCGTCGCCGAAGCTGGCGACGTCGACCCCGAGCAGCTTCAGCTTGGTCGACAGGTCGGCGCCCGGGAACTCCGCCGCGCCACCGAGCAGCCGGTCGGCGACAACCTCGGCCATCGTGTACCCCGGCGCCACCAGGCCGTAGGTGCGCCCGTCGACGGCCGCGACCTCGCCGATCGCGAACACCGTCGGGTCCTCGCTGCGGCAGCTCGCGTCGACCAGCACCCCGCCGCGCGGGCCGACCGGCAGGCCGGCGGCGCGGGCCAGCTCGTCGCGGGGGCGGACGCCGGCGGCGAACACCACCACGTCGACGTCCAGCTGCCCGAGCCCCGTGGCCGAGCCCTCCGCGGCGTGCATCCGGCCCACCCGGCCGTCCTTCCCCGCGGTGAGCTTCGCCGTCGCCGTGCCGGCGTGCACCCGCACGCCGAGCGCGCCCACCAGCCGGGCGAGCGCCTCGCCACCGCCGTCGTCGACCTGCAACGGCATCAGCCGGGGCGCGAACTCGACCACCGAGGCGTCCACGCCGAGCGCGGTGAGCGCGCCGGCGGCCTCCAGCCCGAGCAGCCCACCACCGACGACGACGCCGGTGACCGGCCGGGGCAGGTCCCGCTGGCGGTCGGTCACGTACTGCCGCAGCGCGGCGACGTCGTCGATGGTGCGGTAGACGAAGCAACCGGCGAGGTCGCGCCCCTCCACCGGCGGCACGAACGCCGAGGAGCCGGTGGCCAGCACCAGCGCGTCGTAGCGGAACTCCCGGCCCGCGGCCGTGGTGACCCGCTGCGCGGCGCGGTCGACGGCGGTGACCTGCTCACCGCGGCGCAGAGTGACCCCGGGGGTCTCCCACAGCTCGGGCTGGCCCAGCGAGAGGTCCTCGGGGTCGCGGCCGGAGAAGTAGGAGGTCAGCGCCACCCGGTCGTAGGGAGCGCGGGGCTCCTCGGCGAGCACGGTCACCTGCCAGCCGCCGTCGGCGACGCCGCCCCGGTCGACCAGCGCCTCCACCAGCCGGTGGGCGACCATGCCCCCGCCGACGACGACCAGCTGCCTGGGGGGTGCGATCGGCATGGGTCGGGTGCTCCTTCGCGGCGGTGTGGGCGCCAGGGAGGCGCCTCGTGGTGCTCCGCGAAGGTATGGACGGCGTGTTTCCCGGAGCCGCCGCCGGCGTTACGCGTCGGCTAGCTCGGCTGCACAGCCGCCCGGAGGGAGGTGTGAGGTGCGGTCAGGTCGCCGCGGCGAGGCGGGCGAAGCCCTGCTCCAGCGACACCCGGGGCCGCCAGCCCAGCGCCGCGCGGGTGCGCCGCTGGTCGAACCAGTGCGCAGTGGCCAGCTGCTCGGCGAGGAAACGGGTCAGCGGGGGAGTGTCGCGGCGGCCGGTCGCCCGCCAGACGCCCTCGACGGCGGCACCGGCGGCCCAGGCCAGCGGGAACGGCACGCGCCGGGACGGGCCGGGCACGCCGGCTGCCCGGCACAACCGGTGGAGCACCTCGGCGACCGGCCGGGGCTCGCCGTTGGAGACCACCAGCGCCTCCCCGTGCACCGGCCCGCAGGCGTCGACCGCGGCGACCAGCGCCTCGGCCGCGTTGTCCACGTAGGTGGTGTCGATCAGCCCCGCACCCGTACCGATCACCGGCAGCCGGCCGGCGCGGGCCCGGGCGACGATCCGTTCGACCAGCTGCGGGTCGCCCGGGCCCCACACCAGGTGCGGGCGGACGACGAGCACCGCCAGCGCGGCGGAGTCGGCCGCCAGCGCCTCCCGCTCGGCCAGCGCCTTGGAGCGGGCGTAGGCGCCACGGGCCCGCGCGGGGTCGGCCGGCCCAGCACCCGCACCGGCCAGCGCCGCACCGGCGTGCGCCACCGACGGCGAGGACACGTGCACCAGCCGCGCCACCCCGCCGGCGCGGCAGGCGTCGACCACCGAGCGGGTGCCCTCGACGTTGGCCCGCTGGTACTCGGCCCAGGGCCCGACGACGTCGACCTTCGCGGCCAGGTGCACCACCGCGTCGTGCCCGGCGACCGCGCGGGCCACCGCCGCTCGGTCGGCGACGTCGGCGAGCACCTCCGCGCACGGCAGCCCCGCGGGGCGCCGCTGCAGCACGGTCACGTCGTCGCCGCGCGCGGCCAGCGCGGTGGCGGTGGCCCGGCCGAGCATCCCGCTGGCGCCGGTGACCAGCACCCTCACCGGCGCAGCCCGGTGCGCGAGCCGGCGAGCAGCCGGGCGGCCTGCCGGGCGACGGCGGCCCGGTCGATCTTGGACTGGTGCCGGATGTCGACCGGGAGCCGGCCGGCGGCCAGCACCGCGGCGACCGGCACCCCGGCCCGCGCCCGGACGGCGTCGGCCAGCTCGTCCGCCGCCAGCCGCAGCGCTGGCCGCCGTCCGCTGCCGCCCTCGGCGGGCACCACGACGACCACCAGGGCCTGGGTGCCGGCCGGGCCGACCCCGACGGCGGCGGCCGCGGCGACCGCGGGCAGCTGCTCCACCCGCTGCTCGACGCCGACCGGGGTGACCGGGCCGGCGGGCGTGGTGACCACGTGCGGCAGCCGGCCCTCCACCCACAACCGGCCGTCGGCGTCCAGGTGCCCGACGTCGCCGGTGCGGTGCCAGCCGGCGTCGCGGGAGGACAGCCGCTCGGTGATCCACAGCGCGTCGTAGCGGTCCTTGACGTGCGCGCCCCGCACGCAGATCTCGCCGGTGACGCCGGGCGCGGTGCTCAGCTGCCCGACCGCGGCCCCGGTGTCGTCCAGCGGGCTGACGCGCACCTCCACTCCGGGCAGCGGGCGGCCGACGCAGACGCCGTCCGGCGTGCCGCCCACCTCCTGCTCGGCGGCCTCGATCTCGGCCAGCGAGATGTCGGTGACCGGCAGCGCCTCGGTCATCCCGTACGGGGTGTGCGCCTCCGCGGCCGGCAGCACCGTCCGCAGCGCGCGCAGCAGCGACGCCGGCACCGGTGCACCGGCCGACATCACCAGCCGCACCCCGCCCAGCGCGCCCCGCTGGGCGTCGGTGAGCTGATCCGCGGTGGCCACCACCCGGCGCAGCGCCGCCGGCGCGGCGAACAGCACGGTGGCGTGGACGGCGGCGACGGCGTCGGCGAGGGCGGGCGCGGTGAGCGTGCCCGGCGCGGTGACGTCGATGTCGGGCACCGCCGAGCCGATGCCCAGCGCCGGGCTGAGGATGGCGAACGGCGCGAAGGCGGCGACGAACCGGTCGTCCGCGGTCAGCCCGTAGGCCTCCCGCACCAGCGCGATCTGCGCGACGACCTGGGACTGGGTGTAGACCACGCCCTTCGCCGGTCCGGTGGCGCCGGAGGTGAACAGCACCGCCCGGTCGTCGTCGGGCGAGGACTCGTCGGCGACCGGCCCGGCGGCGCGGCCGAGCTGCTCGAGCTCGGCGAGATCGTGCGCGACCCCGAGCGCGCGGCGGGCGGCGGCAGGCAGCCGGCCGGCGAGGAACCGCAGCCCGGGCAGGCCCATGGCGCGCGCCGCGGCCAGCCCCTGCGCGCTGCCGATGACCGCATCGACCGACGCGCCGCGCAGCGCCCGCCGCATCCCGGGCAGGCCCAGGCCCCGGTCGACGACGACGATCGCGCCGCCGGCCCGCCAGACCGCGTAGACCGACGCGGTGAGGTCGGCGGAGGGCTCCACCAGCAGCGCGACCCGCTGGCCCGGCCGCAGTCCCGCGGCGCGGAGCCCGGCGGCGAGCTCCTCCACCCGGCGGTGCAGACCGGCCCAGCTGACCATGCCGCCGGTGACCCAGCCGCCGTCGTCGGCGCTGCCGCCCCCGACCGTGCTGCCACCGACCGTGACGACGGCGGGGCTGTCGTCGCCGGCCCGCTCGGTCAGCGCCGACCACGGCCGCCGGTCGGCCGTGACAGCCGGCCGGGCCGGCGCGGGGGAGGGCGGCGCGTCGAGGTCGGCGACGAACTGGGCGACCGCCGCGGCGTACCGGGGCGCGTCCTCGGGGAGCAGGTGGGAGGCGCCCTCGAACCGGTGCACCTCCGCGTGCGGCAGCCGGGAGCGCAGGTCGGTCAGGTACCGCTCGCCGAACACCGGGTCGCGCGGGCCCCACATCAGCAGCGCGGGCACGTCGAGCTCGCGGATGCCCTCGGCGATCGCCTCCTGGTCCGGGCGCGACGGGTGGCCGGCGGCGAACGGGATGTCGGCGACGAAGTCACCGACCGAGCCCCGGCGGCCCGCACCCCGGTACGGCGCGGCGAAGGCGTTCCGCACCGCCGCCGGCAGCGGCGGCCAGGACAGCGCCGTCGTCGCGCGGACGAACAGCGGCGTGCCGACGGTGACCGCGCCGCGCACCCCGGGCAGGTGGGCCGCCCGGATCAGCGCCGGCCCGGTGTCGCCCTCGGGCATGGCCACCGCGGTGTTGGTCAGCACCACGCCGCGCAGCTGGTCGCGGTGGGCCAGCGCCCAGCCCAGGGAGAGGATGCCGCCCCAGTCGTGGCCGACGGTGACCACCGGGCCGCTCACGCCCAGCGCGGTGGTGAGGTCACCGAGGTCGGCGACCCGCTGCGCGAGCGAGCGGGGGGCGGTGAGCCGCGCGGAGAACCCCATGCCCAGGTGGTCGGGGGCGACGACGCGCCAGCCGGGCGGGGCGGCGGCCAGCAGCCGCCGCCACAGGTAGGACCAGGTCGGGTTGCCGTGGACGCACAGCAGCGTGCCCACCGGCTCCCGGACGCCGTTGTCCAGCACGTGCCACTCGTGCTTCACGCCGGTGGCGTCGGCGACGGTGACCCGCCGGGACCAGGCCGGGTCGAGCCCGGGCAGGGCCGGCGGCAGGTCGGTCGCGGCGGAGGGGGGCGCCTGTTCCAGCGGTGGGGTCACCAGGCGATCTCGAGGCAGGAGGCGTTCAGGCCCGAGCCGATCCCCATCAGCAGCACCCGGTCGCCGTCGACCAGCGAGTCGGCGTCCGTGGCCAGGGTGAACGGCACCGACGCCGGGCCGAGGTTGCCCCGGGTCGGGAAGGTCTGCGGCACCCGGGCGGGGTCGACGCCGAAGCGCTCGCACATCGCCGCGGTGTGCACCTTGGAGACCTGGTGCATGACGTAGCGGTCCATGCCCTGCTGCCAGTCGAACTCCCCGGCCGCCTCGTCCCACATGTCGGCCGAGAGCGCGATCCCGGCGTCCAGCAGGCCCTTGAGGTCGGTGTCCATCTGGTCGTTGTCGCCGGTGCAGAGCTCGTGGTGCTCGGTGCCCGCCCGGCTCACCGAGCCGACCACCCGGTGGCCCTCCGGGTGCCGGTCGCTGCGGCCCAGCACCATCGCCGCCGCGCCGGAGCCCAGCGTCAGGGTGGCGAACTGGTCCATGACGTCGCGGGAGCGGGTGCCCGGGCCCTGCAGCCGCTCGATGGTGCGCTCCTGCACCTTCTGGGAGTCCTCGCCGTTGACGATCAGCGCGTACTCGATGAACCCGGAGTCGATCATCGCCGCGGCCAGCTCGATGCCGTTGACGAAGCCGAGGCAGGCGTTGGTGATGTCGAAGTTCTTGCACGAGCGGGGCAGGTCGAGCGCGTGGTGCACGGCGACCGCGGTGGAGGGCTCGAGGTGCTGACGGCTGACCGAGGTGTTGACCATCAGCCCGATCGCCGCCGGGTCGACGCCGCTCTCGCTGATCGCCTTGGCCCCGGCCATGGCCGCACCGTCGACGAAGGTGACGCCGTCGGCCCACCACCGGCGCTCGCGGATCCCGGCCAGCCGCTCCAGCAGCCCGGGTCGCAGCCGGACCCGCTGGTAGGTCTCCAGCAGCTGCTCGTCGATCGCGTCGGAGGTGACCACCTGGGTCGCGTCGGCCGTCTGCACGGTCAGCACGCTCGTGTTGGTGAACCGGTGGGTGGCATTGCCGCTCATGGGCGGGCTCCAGTCCTGAGGAGGGCTGACTCCTGGTGTCTCTCCGCCCTGTTCGGCTCCAGTTCTACCCCCGTCAGCCCGCGGTATTCGCTGGCGCCCCCTGCGACGGGGAGCACGGTGGGTGACGGGGAGCACAGCAGGTGTGGACCGCACCCGCCGGGGCACCGGCGTGCGGTGGGCACCCGAGGCGGCGAGCGGCTGCGGTTCGACGGTTGGATCCTCGGCACCGGCACGACCTCCGGCACGCGCCTGGTGGTCGGCCACTGGCCCCGCTCGCCGCTGGGCCCGGTCTCCGACGTGATGGTGGAACGGCCCGACGGCCACCGGATCCTGCTGGCGCAGAGCGCCGAGCTGGCCGAGTTCGTCGCGGCCACCTACACCTTCGACGAGGTGCGGGTGGTCGACGTCACCGTGCGGCGCCCGGACCCGGCCACCTGGGAGGTGTCCGCCGGGCCGCTCGACCTGGAGCTGCGCACCGGCCGCCGGCCCGCCCTGGGCCGGCTGCTCCGCGCGGTGCCGCCGCCGCTGGCCCGCACCCCGGGCTGGGTGCGCCTGCTCGACCTGCCGGCCCGGGTGCTGACCGGGCTGCGCACCACCGGTTCGGCCGGCAACGGGCGCACCGAGTGGTACGGCGTGCAGGACCTGCACGCCGTCGCCGCCGTCCGGGCGTCCTGGGACGGCGTCCCGCTGGGCGGGCTCGCGCCGGTGCGGCCGCCGGTCGCCTTCGGCTTCGGCTCGGTGCCACCGGACCCCTCGGTCGTCCGGGTGACGACGACGATCGCCGTCCCGTGATGCTCGTCGCCCTGGGCAGCGGACCGCGGCGGCCGGGGGGACGATCGCCCGCGGGGCCGGGAGCGGCGTCCGCACCCGAGCAGGCCCGTACGCCAGCAGTGGAGGAGCGCAGGTGACCGACGCAGCCGTCGACCGTGCCGGGCAGCGTCCGGCCGAGCCGCCGGAGGGCGCCGACCCGAATCGCTGGCACGCGCTGTGGGTGACCCTCGTCGTCGGGTTCATGACCCTGCTCGACGTGAGCATCGTCTCGGTCGCGCTACCCTCCCTGCAGTCCGACCTGGGCGCCACGGCATCGACCGTGCAGTGGGTGGTCTCCGGCTACGCGCTGACCTTCGGGCTGGCGCTCGTGCCCGCGGGCCGGCTGGGCGACGCGTTCGGCCGGCGCCGGATGTTCCTCATCGGCCTGGTCGCCTTCGTGGTGTGCAGCGCGGCGGCCGGCGCGGCGCCCGACGTCGAGCTGCTGATCACCGCCCGGTTGCTGCAGGGCGTCGCCGCCGGCTGCCTGGCGCCGCAGAACTCCGCGCTGATCCAGCAGCTGTTCCGCGGCCCGGAGCGGGGCCGGGCCTTCGGCTTCTTCGGTGCCACCGTCGGCATCTCCACCGCCGTCGGCCCGGTGATCGGCGGGGCGCTGCTGGCGCTGGCGTCCGGCCCGGGCGGCTGGCGGTGGATCTTCTACGTCAACGTGCCCATCGGCGTGGTCGCCTTCGTGCTCGCCGTCCGGCTGCTGCCCCGCCCGACCAGCCGCGGGCACGGCCGGATCGACGTCGTCGGCGTGGGGCTGCTCGGTGCCGGTGCCCTGGCCCTGCTGCTGCCGCTGGTGGAGGCGGAGTCCGGCGGGCTGACCCGGTTGTGGTGGCTCTTCCCGCTCGGCCTGGCGCTGGTGGTGCTCTTCGTGCTGTGGGAGCGCCGCGTCGTGCGCGGCGGTGGCGAGCCGGTCTTCGACCCGCGGCTGGTCACCGCCACCCGCGGCTACGCCCCCGGGGTCGCGCTGGGCACCGTGTACTTCGTCGGCTTCAGCGGCATCTGGCTGGTGTTCGCGCTGTTCTTCCAGACCGGCCTGGGCTGGACGCCGCTGCAGTCGGGCCTGGCGGTCACGCCGTTCGCGATCGGCTCGGCGTCCGCCGCGGTGGTGGCCGGCCGGCTGGTGGCGCGCTACGGCCGGGCGCTGACGGTGTTCGGGCTCAGCGGCGTCGCCCTCGGGCTCACCGGGACGGCGGCGGTGCTGCTGTTCGCCCCGCCCGGCGTCAGCGGCTGGGCGACCGCCCCGACGCTGCTGCTGGCCGGCATCGGCGGCGGCTTCGTCATCTCGCCGAACGTCACCCTCACCCTGCGCGACGTGCCGGTGCGGATGGCCGGCTCGGCCGGCGGTGGCCTGCAGACCTTCCAGCGTTTCGGCGGCGCGATCGGCACCGCGGCGCTCCCCGGGTTGTTCTACCTGGTGCTCGGCTCCACCGACCAGGACTACCAGCGGGCCGTGGCGGCGGCGCTGGGCGTCGCCGTCGTGGGGGCGCTCGCCGCGCTGGTGATCGGCTTCCTGGACTGGCGGCACGACCGGCGCGACGAGGGCCGGGAGGCGGCCCGGGCCGCCGCCGAGCGCCGGCCCGACGGCAAGGCCCCCGGGGACGACGGCAAGGCCCCCGACCAGGGTCCCGAGGCGGTGGACGAGTACGGCCGGGTGCACGCCCACGGCCATGCCACGCACGGCTGAGCCACCCACGGCCGGGCGACGCACGGCTGAGCCACCCACGGCTGGCCGGTGCCTGCGCTGCGTGATCGCCGCGCGGGGACACACCGGTCGGCCGCACCGCCCGCGTGGACGTCGCGACGGGCCGACCCTGGGATGGGCGACGTCGTCCCCCGATCCCGGAGGTCCCCGTGCCCGTCGTCCCGTCGCAGCCGCGCCCACGTCCGGCCGTCCGAGCGTGACCGTCCGCCGCAGCTCCGGGCTGCTGCGCCCGGCCGTCGTGCTGGCGGCCGCCGGCCTCCTCGGTCTCGCCGTCCCCCCGGCGCAGGCGCAGGAGCCGGTGGCACCCGTGGTGGCCCCGGAGGCGGTCGAGGGACCGGCCCGCCACGTCGGCCAGGCGGTCTGCGACCCGATCGCCCGGCCGGGCGCGGTGGCCCTCGCGCGCCTCGTCCTCGACACCTACGGCACGGGCGTCAACGGCGGCATCGTCCGCGACTGCGCCGCCGGGGGCCGGAGCGAGCACAAGGAGGGCCGGGCCTGGGACTGGCTGGTCCGCGCCGACCAGCCGGCGGAACGGGCCGCGGCCGAGGAGTTCCTGGGCTGGCTGACCGCCGCCGGACCGGACGGGGCGCCCGGGTACCAGGCCCGGCGCCTGGGGGTCATGTACGTGATCTGGGCCGAGCGCGTCTGGTCGCCCGACCGTGGCTGGCAGCCCTACGGCGGCGCCGATCCGCACACCGGGCACGTGCACGTCTCGCTGTCCTGGAGCGGCGCGCTCGGGGTGACCTCGTTCTGGACCGGGACGGCGGCCGGGGTGCACCACGACTCCTGCGACGCGGCGGCGGCCGAGGCCGGTGCGCCGGGGCCCTGCCCACCGCCGGGCGCACCGCCGGCGGACGCACCGCCGCCGGAGTCGCCCCCCGTCGCGGACACGGTGCCCACCGACGAGCACACCGTCGCGGCCGGGGACACCCTCGGGCAGTTGGCGCTCGACCGGGGGACGACGGTCGAGGACCTGGTCGCCCGCAACGGCCTGACCAGCACGGTGATCATGGCGGGCCAGGTGCTCGCGGTCCCCTCGTCCGCCGCACCGGCGCCCGAGCCGCCCCCGGCGCCCGAGGAGGCCCCGGAGCCCCCGGCGCCCGCGACCGTGGCGCACACCGTCGTCCCCGGGGACACGTTGTGGGACCTCGCGCGCGGCTCCGGTACGACCGTCGCCGACCTGGTGGCGCGCAACGGCCTGGGGAGCACCCTGCTCACCATCGGGCAACCGCTCCAGCTGCCGACCACCTGAGGCGCGCGCTCCGGCGAGCGTGACGCCGCGTAGTCCGGTGGCTCCGTACCGCGCGAGGCACGCAGTCCTCCGGCGTGTCCCAGTTCACCCATCACGCCGAGTTCACCTCGGCTCCACCCGAGTCCCCCCGGATCTCCCCGGCCGCTTCCTAGCGTCCGGACCTGTCCGTCACGAGACCGGGGAGAACCACCTTGACCGATGTCCAGCGGCCTCGCGGCCGTCGCCTGCTGCCCTTCCTCGACGAGGTGCGGCACGGCAGCCGCAGTCACACGACCTGCTACTACAAGTGCGGCAACGCCTGCGACGCGGCGGTGCCCAACCAGACGGACAACCCGACGTTCCAGAGCGTCGTCGAGTCCGCGTTCAGCCGCCGCGCGATGCTCAAGGGGGCCGGTGTCGGCGCGCTGCTGGTGGTGGCCTCGCCGCTGCAGCCGGCGCTGGCCGGCAACCGGCGGATGCCCGGCGCCGGTGACTGGCAGCCACCGGCCGACGGGTCGCTGACCTTCGAGCCGGTGGAGCAGAACCTGCTCGACGAGCTGGTGACCGCCGCCGGCTACGAGTACTCGGTGGTCATGCGCTGGGGCGACCCGGTCGTGTGGGACGCCCCGGACTTCGACGTCGACGCCCAGACGCCCGAGGCCCAGGCCAAGCAGTTCGGCTACAACTGCGACTACATCGGCTGGCTGCCCCTCGGCCGGGACGACCGTCGGGCGCTGCTCGTGGTCAACCACGAGTACACCAACGAGCAGCTGATGTTCGCCGGCGTCGCCGACGAGGCGGCACCCACCACCGACGAGCAGAAGCGCATCGCGATGATGGCGCACGGCATCTCGGTGGTCGAGGTGGCCCGGGACGGCGACTCGGGCAACTGGCTGCCCGACCGGTGGGGCAAGCGCAACCGCCGCATCACGGCGATGACCCCGATCGAGCTGACCGGGCCGGTCGCCGGCTCGGAGTACGTGCGGACCACGGCGGACCCGGAAGGACGCACCGTCCTGGGGACGCTGAACAACTGCGCGGGTGGGGAGACCCCCTGGGGCACGACCCTGCACGGCGAGGAGAACTTCAACCAGTACTTCGGTACGACGGCGCCGATCGCGGAGGACCCGCGGGAGCTCCAGCTGGGCCGCTACGGCGTCAGCGCCGAGGACGCCCCGGTGCGCGGCTGGGAGAAGATCGACCCGCGGTTCGACCTGGCGAAGGAGCCGAACGAGGTGCACCGCTTCGGCTGGGTGGTCGAGCTCGACCCCTACGACCCGACCTCGACCCCGAAGAAGCGCACGGCGATGGGGCGGTTCAAGCACGAGGGGGCCAACGTGCAGATCGCCGAGGACGGGCGCGTCGTCGCCTACTCCGGCGACGACGAGCGGTTCGACTACATCTACAAGTTCGTGTCGAAGAAGCGCTACCAGCCCGGTGACGACCACGCCTCGCGTGCGCACAACCTGACGCTGCTGGAGGAGGGCGACCTGTACGTCGCGCGCTTCACCGGCGACTCGCCGCCGGAGCAGATCGACGGCCTCGCCTCGGTGCCGGCCGACGGCGAGTTCGACGGCACCGGCCAGTGGATCCCGCTGGTGAAGGACGGGCAGTCGATGATCCCGGGCAAGTCGGTGCCCTGGGTGCTCACCTTCACCCGGCTGGCCGCCGACCGGCTGGGCAAGCAGCTGGACGCCAACGGCGACTTCCCCGACCCCGCCGCCCCGGTGGTGGTCGACCCGTCGAAGGTGCCCACCCAGATGGACCGGCCCGAGGACATCCAGGTCAACCCGGTCAACGGCCGGGTCTACGCGGCGCTGACGAACAACTCGCGGCGGGAGGTCGCCGACGAGCCGAACCCGGTGGCCCGGTCGTTCGCCTTCGACCTCGAGGACGGCACGTACGAGGAGCGCGCCGGCAACCGCAACGGGCACGTGCTGGAGTGGCTGGAGACCGACGGGATCGCCGGGGACGACTTCTACTGGCGGGTGTTCATCGTGGCCGGTGACCCGGAGACCCCGGGGACCTACTTCGCGGGCTTCGACCCCGGCGAGGTCAGCGCCCTGTCCTGCCCGGACAACCTGGAGTTCGACCCGGCCGGGAACCTGTGGATCTCCACCGACGGGAACGTGCTGTCCACGCGGAACCGCGAGGCCGGCACCTTCGCCGGGACGAACGACGGGCTGTTCGCGGTGCCGACGGCGGGGCCGGAGCGCGGTCACCTGAAGGCCTTCCTGACCGTGCCGTTCGGCGCGGAGTGCAGCGGCCCGCAGATCCCGCCGGACGGGCGGTCGGTGTTCGTCTCGGTGCAGCACCCGGGGGAGACCACCGGTTCGACCCGGGAGTCCCCGTCGAGCACCTGGCCCGACCTCCTGCCCGAGCGCGGCTTCCCCCGGCCCAGCGTCGCCGTGGTCTACCGCACCGACGGCGGCCGGGTCGGCAGCTGACCGACGCCCCGGGGGGGGGGGGGGGGGGGGGGGGGGGGGGGGGGGGGGGGGGGGGGGGGGGGGGGGGGGGGGGGGGGGGGGGGGGGGGGGGGGGGGGGGGGGGGGGGGGGGGGGGGGGGGGGGGGGGGGGG
>NZ_JBJHAQ010000059.1:0-13888 GCF_054051115.1 Modestobacter sp. SYSU DS0904
CCCCCCCCCCCCCCCCCCCCCCCCCCCCCCCCCCCCCCCCCCCCCCCCCCCCCCCCCCCCCCCCCCCCCCCCCCCCCCCCCCCAGGGGGTGACGTGCGGCGTGGCGTCGGCCAGGCTGCGCACATGGAACCGAGCGTGCAGGAGCGACTGGTGGCGACGGCGACCGACGAGACGCGGGTGCCGTTCTGGGTGGTGCTGGCCGGGGTGGGTGTCGGCGCCTTCTGGTCGCTGATGGGCGTGCTGGTCGGCACCCGCGTGGCCCGCCGTCGTTAGGGATCCCGGGCGGCTCAGTCCCACCGGCCGCGCAGGCGCTTGGTCTCCCCCCGCTGCTTCTTGGCGGTGATCCGCCGCTCCTTGGAACCGCGGGTGGGCTTGGTCTTCCGCCGGGCCGGCGCGGGCGGGGCCAGGGCTGCCCTCAGCACGGCGGCCAGTCGCTCGCGGGCGGCCTCCCGGTTGCGCAGCTGCGCCCGGTGCTCGCTGGCGGCGACGGTGAGCACGCCGTCGACCAGCCGGTTGCCGAGGCGATCGGCCAGCCGCGCCCGCTGGGCGTCGGTCAGCCCGGGCAGCTCCAGCGGTGCCACCGACAGCTCCACCCGCGAGTCCGCGGTGTTCACCCCCTGGCCGCCGGGCCCGGAGGACCGGGAGAACCGCCACGACAGCAGGCCGGCCGGGACGACGAGGGACGCCGTCACCGGCAGGTCACCGAACGCGTCGTCCCCGGGCACCCGGCCATCTTGCCTGCCCGGCGCGTCGCCCACGACCGGTATCCGGGATGACCTGCCAGGCTGCGGCCATGACAGACGAGGGGACCGCCCACCCCGGCCCGCTGCCGCTCGCCGCGGCGGCCGTGCTGCTGACCGCCGCTGCCGGCGTCGTCGGGTCGCGGGACTGGCCGGCGCCGCGACGGACGCTGTCGGGCTGGCAGGTCGCCGACGTCCCGGCGTCGCTGCTGGCCGTGGTCGTCGGCACCGCACTGGTCTGCCTCGCCGTCGCCGCCGCCCTGACCCGCCCCTGGGCGCTGGGGTCCACCACCGCTGCCGCGACCTGGGGGGCGCTGGCGGTGGTCTCCGCGTTCGCGCAGGGCTGGAACGACGTCTACTTCGCCGCCCTGGGCGGCGGCGAAGGCCCCGTCATCCCGGTGTTCGACTGGCTCTTCACCTTCGTGCCGGTGCTGCTCGTGGGCGTGGCCGCCCGGTCACTCGGCCGTCGGGCCCACCTGCGGGCCACCGTGGGGATGGGCGTGCTGACCCTGCCGATGCTCGCCCTCGGCTGGGCGCTCTACGCCGACGCCGGGCTCGCCGAGGCGCTGCTCGGGTCGCTGTACGCGGCCGGGGTCTTCGGCGTCATCCCGCTGCTGATCGCGGTGGCCATCACCCTGCCGAGGAACCGCCGGGCCACCCCGGTCGGGTGAGCAGCGGGCCACCTGACCCCGTTCGGTGACCACCGTGTCGCCCGGTCCGGTGACGGACCGGCGTTCCGGTCGCGCACCCGGTCACCGGGTGTGACGCTCGGGCCGTGACTCAGGACGCCTCGCCGCGGCTCCACCTGGTGACCGGCAACGCCGTCGCCCCGCTGGCCGACGATGAGCGCCCAGCTCGGCCGGCCGGGTCCGAGAACCCGGTGATGGCGGACCTGCTCCGCCGCGCCGAGGCCCTCGACGCCCGGACGGCGGAGGAGACCCGGCCCCGCGCGATGCGTCCCACCGGGTTGCTCGGACTCGGGTTCGGGTTCACCGTCCTGCTCGCCCTGCTCGGTCGGCAGCCCTGGCAGCTGCCCGGCCGGGACGGCGGCGGGCTGTCCGACGTGCCGCAGTCGTTGGTCTCCTTCGTGCTGATCAGCGCGCTGCTCTGCCTGTGCGGCGCGCGGCTGGTGCGCCCGGCGGCGGTCCTCCCGTGCGCCCAGGTGCGCCTGTGGTGGGGCCTGCTGCTGGGCTCGGCCGCCGTCTCCGGCGTCGCGGCCCTGTCGCTGGCGTCGTTCACGACGGCCGGGGAGCGCCCCGGGGACCTCCTCGTCCGCTGCCTGGTGCCGCTGGTGCCGGCGGTGCTGGCCGGGCTGCTCGCCGCGGACGCCGGCCGGGCGGCCCGGGTCCGGCTGGCCCTGGGCACCGGCCTGGTCACCGTGCCGCTGACCGGCCTCGGCTGGGCGCTGCTGTCCTCGGCGCCGGTCTCCACCGCGACCTTCGCCGACGTGCTGGCCGTGACCGGCGTCGCCGGCGCCGCCCCGCTGGCCGTCGCCGTGGCCTTCGTCGCGGCCGACCGCCGCACCCCGGGTCTGCTGCGGTCCCGCCGGGCACCATCGGAGGCGTGACCTCCCTCGCTGCCGCGCTCACCGCCGGCCCGGTCGTCCTCGACGGCGGGCTGTCCACCGAGCTGGAGGCCCGCGGGCACGACGTCAGCTCCGCGCTGTGGTCCGCCCGGCTGCTGCGCGACGACCCGGCCGCGGTGGTCGCCGCGCACGCCGCCTTCGCCGTCGCCGGCGCCCAGGTGCTGACCACCGCCAGCTACCAGGCCACCCTGCCCGGGTTCGCCGCGGCCGGGATCGACGGCGACCGGGCCCGGGCGCTGATCGCGAGCTCGGTACGGCTGGCCCGCGACGGCCTCGCCGCCGGCGGACGGGCCGGCTGGGTGGCCGGATCGGTGGGGCCCTACGGGGCGTTCCTCGCCGACGGGTCGGAGTACACCGGCGGCTACCTCGGCACCGTCCCCGTCACGGAGCTCCGCGCGTTCCACCGGCCCCGGCTGGCGCTGCTGGCCGAGGCCGGGGCCGACGTCCTGGCGGTCGAGACGCTGCCCGGCGCGGCCGAGGTCGAGGCGCTGCTCACCGAGCTCGTGGCCCTCGACGTCCCGGCCTGGCTGTCGCTCACCAGCGTGGCGGGCCCGGACGGCGTGCCGCGGACCCGCCGCGGGGAGCCGCTGGCCGAGGTGGTCGCGCTGGCCCGGGACGTCGCGCAGGTGATCGCCGTCGGGGTCAACTGCACCGATCCCGCCGGCGTCGCCCCGGCCGTGCGGGTCGCGGCCGAGGCAGGCGGGAAGCCGGTGGTGGCCTACCCGAACAGCGGTGAGCGCTGGGACGCCGCCGCCCGCCGGTGGACCGGGGAGCCGGGGGTCGGCGACGTCACCGCCTGGGTGGCCGCCGGGGCGCGGCTGGTCGGCGGGTGCTGCCGGGTGCGCCCCGCCGACGTCGCCCGGGTCGCCGCGGCGGTCCAGCCCCCCGCCGGGTGACCGGCGCTCAGTCGGGCACCGGGTCGGCGCCGCGCCGGCCGCCGGGCCGGCAGCGGATTAGCCGGCGGACCGTCAGCCAGCTGCCGTGCAGCGCACCGTGCCGCTCCAGCGCCTCGACCGCGTAGCCCGAGCAGGTCGGGGTGAAGTGGCAGCACGGCGGACGGCGGGGGCTCACCTCACGCTGGTAGAGCCGGATGGCGGCCACCAGCCGGTCGGCCACCGGTCCACCGGTCCCCTCCGCGCGGACCCGGCGCAGCGTGCGCGGGGCGACCAGCAGCAGGTCCATCCCGCAGCCGACGGCGTTGGCCAGGCAGCAGCCGGTGTTGAGGAACAGCAGGTCGCGCAGGCAGGAGTCGTTGCGCCGGTAGCCACGGTGGCCCGGCGCCGGCCCATAGCCCGGCCCGTAACCCTGCCCATGACCCGGGCCGTAGCCGCCGTACCCGGGTGGCGGGCCGTACCCGCGGCGGCGCGGACCCCAGCCACGCCGCCGGCGACGCGGCCCGCCACCCCAGCCCCAGACGAAGACCATCGGGCTACAGGATCGGCTTGCCGCCGGTGACGGCGATCCGCGCACCGGAGACGTAGCTCGACTCGTCGCTGGCCAGCATCACGTAGACCGGCGCGAGCTCGGCCGGCTGCGCGGGCCGCTCCAGCGGGGTGCCACCGAAGCTCGCCACCTGCTCCGCCGGCATCGTCGCGGGGATGAGCGGGGTCCACACCGGCCCGGGCGCCACGCTGTTGGCCCGGATGCCCTTCTCGCCGTACATCTGGGCCAGGCTGGCGGTGAAGTTCGCGATCCCGGCCTTGGTCATCGCGTAGGGCGCGAGCGTGGGCCGGGGCATGTCGGAGTTCACCGACGAGGAGTTGATGATCGAGGCGCCGGCCTGCATGTGCGGGATGGCGTCCTTGCAGAGGGTGAACATCGCGGTCAGGTTCAGCGCGACGGTGTGGTCCCACTCGTCGTCGCTGATCTCGTCGAGCGTCTGGTGGGCCATCTGGAACGCGGCGTTGTTGACCAGGACGTCGATCCCGCCCAGCTCCTCCAGCGCCCTCGGGATGATCGTCTTCTGGTGCGCGCGGTCGGCGAGGTCTCCGGGCACGAGCACGCACTTCCGGCCGGCCTGCTCGACGTACTTCGCGGTGTCCTGCGCGTCCTCGTGCTCGTTCAGGTACGCGATGAGGACGTCGGCGCCCTCCCGGGCGAACGCGATGGCGACCGCGCGGCCGATCCCGCTGTCGCCCCCGGTGATGACGGCCCGCTTGCCGGTGAGCCGGCCCGAGCCGGTGTAGCTCTCCTCGCCGTGGTCGGGCCGGGGGTTCATCTGGCCGAGGGTGCCGGGCGGGGTCTGCTCCTGCTCGGGAAGGGACTCAGGGCGGGGTGACGACACGGTGGTTCCTCCTGCTGGTCGGGCGGTGGCACCTGGCGCACGCTGCTCGCGCGCACCGGCCCCGGTCGGGGCCCGGTGCGGTGCCATGCCGTCCCCCGCTACCCGGGCGATCGCCCGCGGAACCAGCGACCTGGGACCCGGTTGCGGCCACAACGACACCGGGCGGTGTCGAGGCGGGCACCCGCAGGTGCTCTCCTCGACACCGCCCGGTGTCAGCGCCGCTCGGTCAGGCGGCGCGCGCCATCGGCGTCTCCGCGCCGACCGGCACCCAGCGCATCTCGAGGTGCCGACGGCCGTCCCGGTCGGTCACCAGCGTCCAGCGGCACTCCGGGCAGAAGCGTTCACGCATGTCCCATCCACCTTTCGTTCACCTGCTGTTCACCTTCTCCCCTGCATCGACCGATCTCACGCACATCCGTAGGACTCGTGACCGTTTCGTTACCAACGCCCGTGGTCGACCGCCGGGAGGACAGGGCGCCGGGAAGCTCCAGGGCATCGGGCACGCTGTTGCCCACGATGACGCTCATTCCTGCCGGCACCGACGCCACCCCGGCCGACTCCCCCGCCGCCGCACTGCCCTCGCCCGCCGTGCGGTCGCTGATCGGCGACCCGGACGACCTCACCGAGCTGCAGTCGCTGGCCGGTGACCCCGACGCCCTGTTCACCCACTTCGCCGAGTGGGCCGCCGAGGGCGGCACGACGCTGTACCCGGCGCAGGAGGAGGCGCTGATCGAGCTGGTCAGCGGGGCCAACGTCGTGCTTGCGACCCCCACCGGCTCCGGCAAGTCGCTGGTGGCCACCGGCGCGCAGTACGCGGCGCTGGCCAACGACCGGGTGAGCTTCTACACCGCCCCGATCAAGGCGCTGGTCAGCGAGAAGTTCTTCGCCCTATGCGGGGTCTTCGGCGCGCAGAACGTCGGCATGCTCACCGGCGACGCCTCGGTCAACGCCGACGCCCCGATCATCGCCTGCACCGCCGAGGTGCTGGCCAACATCGCGCTGCGCGAGGGCCCGGACGCCGACATCGGGCTCGTGGTGATGGACGAGTTCCACTTCTACGGCGACCCCGACCGCGGCTGGGCCTGGCAGGTGCCGCTGATCGAGCTGCCGAAGGCCCAGTTCCTGCTCATGTCGGCCACCCTCGGCGACGTCACCGACCTGCGCGAGGACCTCACCCGCCGCACCGGCCGGCCGACCGCGCTCGTCGCCCACGCCGAGCGACCGGTCCCGCTGCACCACTACTACGCGACGACGCCGATGCACGAGACGATCCAGGAGCTGCTGGACACCAGGCAGGCGCCGGTCTACGTCGTCCACTTCACCCAGGCCTCGGCGCTGGAGCGGGCCCAGGCGCTGATGAGCGTGAACGTCTCCACCAAGGAGGAGAAGCAGGCGATCGCCGACATGATCGGCGGCTTCCGGTTCTCCTCCGCCTTCGGGACGACGCTGTCCCGGCTGGTGCGGCACGGCATCGGTGTGCACCACGCCGGGATGCTGCCCAAGTACCGGCGGCTGGTCGAGCAGCTGGCCCAGGCCGGGCTGCTGAAGGTCATCTGCGGCACCGACACCCTCGGCGTCGGGATCAACGTGCCGATCCGCACCGTGGTGTTCTCCGCGCTGAGCAAGTACGACGGCACCCGGATGCGGATGCTCACCGTCCGGGAGTTCCACCAGATCGCCGGCCGGGCCGGGCGCGCGGGCTACGACACCGCCGGCACCGTCGTCGTCCAGGCACCCGAGCACGAGGTGGAGAACCTCAAGCAGTTCGCCAAGGTCGCCGACGACCCGAAGAAGCGCCGCAAGCTGGTGCGCCGCAAGGTGCCCGAGGGCATGGTGCCGTGGAGCGAGTCGACCCAGCAGCGGCTGATCAACGCCGAGCCCGAGCCGCTGACCAGCCACTTCCGGGTGTCAACCGGGATGGTGCTCAACGTGCTCGCCCGCCCGGGCGACCCGGTGGCGGCCATGCGGCACCTGCTCACCGACAACCACGAGCCGCGGACCCGGCAGCTGCGGCACATCCGCGAGGTCATCGGCATCGCCCGCTCGCTGATCACCGCCGGGGTGGTCGAGCGGCTCGACGTCCCCGAGCCCGACGGGCGGCGCTACCGGCTGACCCTGGACCTGCCGCCGGACTTCCAGCTCAACCAGCCGCTGTCGACCTTCGCGCTGGCCGCCATCGGGCTGCTCTCCCCCGGCCCGGACGCCGAGGGCAACGACACCTACGCCCTGGACGTCG
This sequence comes from Modestobacter sp. SYSU DS0904, assembly GCF_054051115.1. Lineage (NCBI taxonomy): Bacteria > Bacillati > Actinomycetota > Actinomycetes > Geodermatophilales > Geodermatophilaceae > Modestobacter > Modestobacter sp. SYSU DS0904. The sequence continues at coordinate 6,846 of NZ_JBJHAQ010000059.1, forward strand.
TCTCGGTCATCGAGGCGACGCTGGACGACCCGCGCCAGATCATCGCCGCCCAGCTGAACAAGGCCAAGGGCGAGGCGGTGGCGCAGATGAAGGCCGAGGGGATCGAGTACGAGGAGCGGATGGAGCTGCTCGAGGAGATCACCTACCCCAAGCCGCTGGCCGAACTGCTCGACCACGCGTTCGAGGTCTACTCCGCCGGCAACCCGTGGGCGCGGGACGCGCAGCTGTCCCCCAAGTCCGTGGTGCGGGACATGTGGGAGCAGGCGATGACCTTCCGCGAGCTGGTCAACCACTACGGGCTGACCCGCTCCGAGGGGGCGGTGCTGCGCTACCTCTCCGACGCGTTCAAGGCACTGCGCTCGGGCGTGCCCGCGGAGGCGCGCACCGAGGAGGTCACCGACCTGGTCGAGTGGCTGGGTGAGCTGGTGCGCCAGGTCGACTCCTCGCTGCTGGACGAGTGGGAGCAGCTGACCAGCCCGGACCAGCCGCTGGACGCACCGGTCGCCGTCCCGGCCCGGCCCCGGCCGCTCACCGGCAACGAGCGGGCGTTCACCGCGATGGTGCGCAACCAGCTGTTCCGCCGGGTCGAGCTGTGGGCCCGCCGCCGCTGGTACGACCTGGGTGAGCTGGACTCCGCCGCCGGCTGGGACGCCGACCGGTGGGGCGAGGTGGTGCAGGCCTACTTCACCGAGCACGCGGAGGTGGGCACCGGCGCCGACGCCCGCGGCCCCGCCCTGCTCGTCGTGGACCGCACCGAGCCGCGGCTGTGGCGGGTCCGGCAGATCATCGACGACCCCGCCGGTGACCACGACTGGGGGTTCGACGCCGAGGTCGACCTGGACGCCTCCGACGAGGAGGGCACGGTCGTGCTCCGCCTGGTGGGCGCCGGCCGCAAGGACTGATGAAGGACCCCGTCCTCCTCATCCCTCGCGAGCTCGGGACGAGCCTCTGGACGGGGCCGAACGGCGGAAGGTGGGGCCCGGGGGCGACCCGAGCACGGCGTGCGGGTCGCGGCGGCGGCGCAGCTCCAGCGCCAGGCTCTCCTCGCCGCGAGCCATCGCCCAGCGGTGGTTGGCCGCGAACGCCGGCCGGAGCAGCCAGCTGAGCCGGGCCAGCAGTGGCTTGGCCGCCGCCACCCGCCAGTCGTAGGTGGTCACCACCTCGGTCCCGTCCTGGACGAAGGTCCACCGGCCGGTGCCCACCAGGTCACCGCTGGCGGCCAGGGCGAACCCGGCGTCGGTCATCGTCTCGGTGATCCGCAGCGTCCAGCGCAGCGTGTACGGCAGCCAGCCCGTGGTGAACACCTCCACCGTGCGCCCCACGCCGTCCGGCCCGCCGTCGTCGACCGGGACGACGTCGAGGTAGACGGCCGGCCACCAGCGGGGCAGCGAGGCGCTGTCGCTGAGCACGGCCCGCACCTCGGCGATCGTCGCGGTCACCCGCCACACCGTGCGGAAGCAGTACGCGGGTGCGGTCACGTCCGGCACCCTGCCCACCCGCGCCGGAACTGTCCATCCGGGTCCACCCCAGCCCGGCACCCGGCACCACCGGGCGGCCGACGTGATCGACCCGGATGGGTGATGCAGGACTCCCGTGCAGATGACGAAGAACTGGGTGGACGCACCGGTGGACAGCCCCGGGCCGTAGACGAGGACCGGACATGACCCCACGCCTGGCGACGCGCCGGTCGCCGTTCCGCCGGCCCGACGACATGGTCGAGGGCACCCGCTGGCTGTTCGGCGTCTGCGCGCTGATCTCCCTCGCCCTCGCCTACGTGGGGGCCGTGCCGGGCGCCCCGGCCGTGAGCGTGCTGCTGCTGACCGTCTCCGCGCTCGCCCTCGCCGCCTCGTGGCTGCACCGGTACCGCACCCGACGCAGCCACCAGGCCCTCGACCTGCTCGACGTGGTGGCGCTGACCGCCTTCGCGCTCGGCTGCCCGGTGCCCGCGGTCGCCTTCGGCGCGACGTTCAGCGCGCTGTGGTTCCGCGCGGTCTACGGCCGCACCCGGGACATCTGGTTCTACGCCACCGGCCAGTGCCTGGCCCTGGTCGCGGCGCTCGTGTGGTGGCAGTCGCTGCCGGGTCACGACACCCCGGCGCCCGCCGGGCCGGTGCTCGGCGCCCTGCCCCTGGTCTTCCTGCTCGCCGTCGTCGCCCGGCACCTGGCGCTCGGGCTCTTCGCCCGCGAGCGGGCGCAGGCCCGCGACGCGGCCCTGGTCCGCCTGGGCACGCGGCTGCTGGGCCTGACCGACGAGGCCGAGGTCGCGGCGCGGGGGTGGGCGGCGGCGGAGGAGGTCTGCGCGGCCACCCCCGGTCTGGTGATCCTGGCGCTGGAGGACGACGGCACCGCCCTGCGCCTCGTCGACGCCGCCGGCGGCCTCGGCAACGGCCTGCCCCCGCTCCCCCGCACCTTCGTCACCGAGATCGCTGGCACCGACGAATGGCACCCGGTGACCCCGCCCCCGGAGCTGATGACGGCCACCAGTGCCCAGACCTGGCTGCGCCTGCCGACGCCCGACCACGAGGACCGGTTCCTGCTCGTGGGCGCCCGCGGCCCGCTGCCCCGGGAGACGCTGGTCGCCGTGCGCGCCCTGACCAACCAGATGGCCCTGGCGTTGCAGATCTGCGCGGTGCACCGGGAGCTGCGCAACCAGGCCGAGACCGACGCGCTGACCGGCCTGGCGAACCGGGCGGCGTTCACCGCCGCCCTGGCCGAGGTCAGCGCGTCCGGCGCCGAGGACGCCTGGGTGCTCTTCGCCGACCTGGACGGCTTCAAGGAGGTCAACGACGAGCACGGCCACGCGGCCGGCGACGCGGTGCTCCGCACCGTGGGCGCCCGGCTGGCCGCGGCGGTGCGCGCCCCGGACCTCTGCGCCCGGCTCGGTGGCGACGAGTTCGCCCTGCTCATCCGGGCGGACGACGGCACCGCGGCCCAGCACCTCGGCCAACGGCTCGTGGCGGTGGTGGCCGAGCCGGTGTGGGTGGCCGGCCACCCGCTCGCCGTCCAGGCCAGTGCGGGGGTCGCCCGGGTGCTGCCCGGCCGCCCCTGGGACGAGGCGCTGCAGCACGCCGACCTGGCCATGTACACCGCCAAGTCGACGCGCTCCGGTCAGGTGCTGCTGGACGGCGCTCCCGTGACGGGGCAGCCCGCCGAGGTGACCTCCTCCTGAGCCGTGGCGGCCCGGGACCGGAGACCCCTCACAGGCCGAGGACCGCCTGGGCGATGAGGAAGTAGACGATCAGTCCGGTGGCGTCGACGAACGTGGTGATGAACGGCGCGCTCACCACCGCCGGGTCGACACCCACCCGCTTGGCCAGCATGGGCGTCAGCGCCCCGGCCGTGGTCGCCAGCGTGCAGACCACGACGAGCGCGGCGCACAACACCACCGCGATGTCCGCGCCCACCAGCCAGGTGGCCGGGCCGAACCCGACCAGGGCCAGCAGCGCGCCCAGCAGCGCCCCCGTCGTCAGCTCCCGGCCCACCACCCGGGGCAGGTCGGTGAACCGGACGTCCCCGACGGCCATCGCCCGGATCACCGTGGTCGCCGACTGGGCCCCGGTGTTGCCACCGGTGCCGATCAGCAGCGGGACGAACAGCGCCAGGGCGACCACCTGGTCCAGCACGTCCTCGAAGTAGTCCAGCACGTTCACCGTCAGCGCCGCCGCCGCGATGAGCACGAGCAGCCACGCCACCCGGGTCCGCGCCAGGCCGACCACTCCGGTGGTCAGGTAGGGCCGGTCCAGCGGCTCGCTCCCGCCGGTGCGGGCCAGGTCCTCGCTCTCCTCCTCCTCCAGCACCCGCATCGCGTCGTCGACGGTGAACAGCCCGACCAGCCGTTTCTCCGCGTCGACCACCGGGACGGCGACCAGCCCGTGGTCGCGGATCACCCGCGCGGCGACCTCCTGGTCCTCGGTGGTGCGGACGACGACCGGCGGGGACATGACCTCGGCGACGGGTACCGCCGGGTCGCTGACGAAGAGCCGGCGCAGCGAGACCACCCCCACCACGCAGCGCCCCTCCCCCACCACCGGCACCGTGTAGATGGTCTCGGCGTCCGGCTCCCCGCGGCGCACCTGCTCCACCGCCTCGCCGACGGTCAGCGTCACCGCGACGGCCACCACCTCCGGCGTCATCCGTCGCCCGGTGGAGTCCGGGGGGTAGCCGAGCAGGGCCGTGGTCATGGCCCGCTCGTGCTCGTCCAGGCCGGACAGGAGCCGGGCGGCGACGCTCGCCGGCAGCTCGTCGAGGAGGCTGGCGCGGTCGTCGGGGTCGAGCCCGGCCATCAGCTCGGTGGTCGACTCCTCGCGCAGCTGGTCGATCAGTTCCCGCTGCAGGGTGGGGTCCAGGTCCTCGAACACCGCCAGGGCGCGGTCCTTCGGCAGCGAGCGGAACGACACCGCACGGGCAGCCGGGTCCAGTCGCTCCAGCTCGTCCACGACCGCCGGCACGTCGAGGGGGTCGAGCGCCTGGTGCAGCGCTCGCAGGTCACCGGCGCGGGCGAGGGCGGCGAGTTCGGGCATGGCCCCTGTCTACCCAACCCGGCCCCGTCGGGCAGGACGTCGGTCACAGTCGAGGGCTGTGGGACCCTCGCGCCGATGAGCGCATGACGGCCTGGGAGATGGTGGCGGTCGCCGTCGCCGGGCTCGCCGCCGGGTCGATCAACGCCGTCGTCGGCTCCGGCACCCTGGTGACCTTCCCGGTGCTGCTGACCGTCGGCCTGCCCCCGTTGCCGGCGACGATCTCCAACTCCCTGGGCCTGGTGCCGGGCAACCTCACCGGCGCCATCGGCTACCGCCGCGAGCTGCGCGGCCAGCGCGGCCTGCTCCTGCGGTTGTTCCCCGCCTCGGTGCTGGGGGCGCTCACCGGTGCCTTCCTGCTGCTGCACCTGCCGGCCTCGGCGTTCGAGGCGATCGTCCCGGGACTGGTGGCGCTGGCCGTCGTGCTGGTCGCCGTCCAGCCGCTGCTGCAGCGCCGGCTGGCGGCCCGGCGGGCCCGGGCCGGCACCGCCGAGGAGGTGTTCCGGATCGGGCCGGGCCGGCTGGCCGCGCTGTTCGCCGGGGCCTACGCGACCGGCACCTACGGTGGCTACTTCGCCGCGAGCCAGGGCGTGCTGCAGATCGGGATCTTCGGGCTGCTGCTGCGCGAGCCGCTGCAGCGGCTCAACGCGATCAAGAACGTGCTCACCCTCGGGGTGAACGCGGTCGCGGCGCTGACCTACGTCGTGGTGGCCACCGACCGGATCGACTGGACCGCGGCCGCCCTGGTCGCCGCCGGCTCCCTGGTGGGTGGGTACGTCGGCTCGACGCTGGGGCGGCGGCTGCCCGCCCCGCTGCTCCGCGGCGCGATCGTCGTGCTCGGCCTCGTGGCGCTGGGGGTGCTGCTGAACCGATGAGCGCACCGGAGTTCGTCCTGCTGGTCCTCGCCGGGGTCGGCGCCGGCCTGACCGGCAGCATCGCCGGGCTGGCCTCGCTGGTGAGCTACCCCGCCCTGCTGGCGACCGGCCTGTCCCCGTTGTCGGCCAACGTCACCAACACCGTCGCGCTGGTGCTGAGCAGCGTCGGCTCGGTGAGCGCCTCGCGCCCCGAGCTCACCGGGCAGGGGCCGCGGCTGGTCCGGCTGGGCGTCGCCGCGGTGCTCGGCGGCGTGGTGGGCGCCGTCCTGCTGCTGCTCACCCCGGCGGACGCCTTCGAGCGGCTGGTCCCCTTCCTGATCGCCGCCGCGTCGCTGGCGATCCTCGTCCAGCGGTCGCCGCGGGAGCTGGCCGCCGAGGGCGCGGGACGCCCGCACCGTGACCACTGGGGGCTGGCGCTGGGCACCTTCCTCGTCGCGATCTACGGCGGCTACTTCGGTGCCGCGGCCGGCGTGCTTATGCTGGCGATGTACCTGCTGGTGCTGGGCGAGGGCGTGCCGCGCGGCAACGCGCTGAAGAACGTGGTGCTGGGGCTGGCCAACCTGGTGGCCGCGCTCGGCTACGCCTTCCTCGCCGACGTCGCCTGGCTGGCCGCGCTGCCGCTGGCCCTCGGGTTCTTCGTCGGTGGCCGGCTGGGGCCGCGGGTGGTCCGCCGGGTGCCGCAGCGGCCGCTCCGCCGGGTCATCGCCGTCGCCGGGCTCGGACTCGCGCTGCACCTGGGCATCGACGCCTTCGGCTGACCGGCATCGACGCCTTCGGCTGACCGGCATCGACGCCCTCGGCCGACCGCATGCCCGCCCCCGGTCCGGGGCACCCACTCCCCGCGCCCGACCCGACGGAGGACCGATGACCCAGCCCGGCCACGCCGCCGACCGCTTCACCCGCGAGCTGGACGCGGCCCCACCGGAGCTGCACGCGCCGGAGATGCTCGGCGTCCGGCTGGCCCGTGCCTGCGCCGCCGCGCTGCCGGTGGACGGCGCCGGGATCGGCATCCACGACTCCGGCGGGCTCCGAACGCCGCTGGGCGCCAGCGACCCGACCGCGGCCCAGGCCGAGCGGTTGCAGTTCACCCAGGGCGTGGGGCCGTGCATGCAGGCCCACGACGACGGCGTCACCATCGCCTTCGACGAGGCCGACATCGCCCGCAGCTGGCCGGCGCTGCACGCGGCGCTCACGACGACGACGCCGTTCCGCGCGGTGCTCTCGGTGCCGCTGCTGCCCCCCCTGGGGCCGCTGGTGGTGCTCGACCTCTACGCCCGTGACCCGGAGCGGCTCCGGGCGGTCGACCGCACGGAGGTGGCCGACGTCGTCACGGCGGTGACGCTCGAGATGGCCGCTGCGGCCCGGAGCAGCGCCACAGCCCAACCCGACCCTGGCCGGGGCTGGTGGGAGGGCCCCGACGCGCTGCGCCGCGCCCGGGTCTGGCAGGCGATGGGGATGGTCAACGTCGCCCACGGGCTGGACTGCGAGGACTCGCTGGCGCTGCTGAAGGCCTACGCGTTCGCGGCGGACCGGGTGGTGGACGACGTCGCCGCGGACCTGGTCACCGGCCGGCTCCCGCTGGACGCCCTCCGGCTGCCCGCTGACGGGCAGAGCTGACCGGCGGCGCCCGGCCGGTGGCCGGGCGCCGCAC
>NZ_JBJHAQ010000060.1:0-13708 GCF_054051115.1 Modestobacter sp. SYSU DS0904
CCCCCCCCCCCCCCCCCCCCCCCCCCCCCCCCCCCCCCCCCCCCCCCCCCCCCCCCCCCCCCCCCCCCCCCCCCCCCCCCCCCCCCCCCCCCCCCCCCCCCCCCCCCCCCCCCCCCCCCCCGGGGCGGGGTCACGTCCAGGGGAGTCACATCCGGAGGACGCCATGGCCGACCTCCTCCAGCGGGGCGTTCGCTCGTCCTGTTCGCGACCGGCTACATCCGGAAGACGCCATAGCCGACCTCCTCCAGTGGGGCGTTCGCGCAGGCGGACAGCGCGAGCCCGAGCACGGTGCGGGTCTGCGCGGGGTCGATCACGCCGTCGTCCCAGAGCCGGGCGGTCGCGTGGTACGGGTTGCCCTCCAGCTCGTACTGCGCCCGGATCGGCTCCTTGAACGCCTCCTCGTCTTCGGCGCTCCAGGCGTCCCCGAGCCGGTCGCGGCGCACCTGGGCGAGCACGCTGGCGGCCTGCTCCCCACCCATCACCGAGATCCGCGCGTTGGGCCAGGTGAACAGGAACCGGGGTGAGTACGCCCGGCCGCACATCGAGTAGTTGCCGGCGCCGAACGAGCCACCGATGACCACGGTCAGCTTCGGCACCCGGGCGCAGGCCACCGCGGTGACCATCTTCGCGCCGTGCTTGGCGATGCCGCCGGCCTCGTAGTCGCGGCCGACCATGAAGCCGCTGATGTTCTGCAGGAACAGCAGCGGGATCCTCCGGCGGTCGCACAGCTCGATGAAGTGCGCGCCCTTGAGCGCCGACTCGGCGAACAGCACCCCGTTGTTGGCGACGATCCCCACCGGGTGGCCGTGCAGCCGGGCGAACCCGGTCACGAGCGTCGGCCCGTAGAGCGGCTTGAACTCCGCGAACCGGCTGCCGTCGACCAGCCGGGCGATCACCTCGCGCACGTCGTAGGGCGTGCGGACGTCGACCGGGACGACGTCGTACAGCGACTCCGCCGGGTACCGGGGCTCCTCAACCGGGTCGACGTCCCACGGCCGGGGCTCGCGCGGCCCGAGGGTGCCCACGATCTGGCGGACGATCTGCAGGGCGTGCGCGTCGTCCTCGGCGAGGTGGTCGGTGACCCCGCTGACCCGGGAGTGCAGCTCACCGCCGCCCAGCTCCTCGGCGGTCACCTCCTCCCCCGTGGCCGCCTTCACCAGCGGCGGGCCGCCGAGGAAGATCGTGCCCTGGCCGCGGACGATGACCGCTTCGTCGCTCATCGCCGGGACGTAGGCGCCGCCGGCGGTGCAGGAGCCCAGGACGGCGGCCAGCTGCGGGATGCCCGCCTCGGACAGGGTGGCCTGGTTGTAGAAGATCCGGCCGAAGTGGTCGCGGTCGGGGAACACCTCGTCCTGCAGCGGCAGGAAGGCGCCACCGGAGTCGACCAGGTAGATGCACGGCAGCCGGTTGTGCAGCGCCACCTCCTGCGCGCGCAGGTGCTTCTTCACCGTCATCGGGTGGTACGTGCCGCCCTTGACCGTGGCGTCGTTGGCGACGACGACGACCTCCCGGCCGGCGACCCGGCCGATCCCGGTCACGATGCCGGCGGCCGGGACCTCACCGTCGTACAGGCCGTGCGCGGCCAGCGGGGAGAGCTCGAGGAAGGGGCTGCCGGGGTCCAGCAGCGCGTCGACCCGGTCGCGCGGGAGCAGCTTGCCGCGGTCGAGGTGCCGGCGGCGGGCCCGTTCCCCGCCACCGAGGGCCACCCGCGCCAGGTGCGCGGCGAGCTCGCCGACCAGCGCACGGTGCGCGGCGGCGTTGCGCTCGGCCGCCGTCGGGTCCGCCGGCGGGGCGGTGGGGAGCACCGGTGCGTCCACGCGCTGAGTGAACCACGTCACCCCGCCGGATGTGAACCGCGGTTAACCTGCTGGCGTGGCCGCCGACCCCGACAGCGCGCTGTCCGCCGACGCCGCCCACCCGTCCCGCCGCGAGCAGATCCTGCGGGCCGCCGCGCAGCTGTTCGCCGAGCGCGGCGCCCGGGCCGTCGGCGTCGACGACGTGGGCGCGGCCGTCGGCGTCACCGGGCCGGCGATCTACCGGCACTTCACCGGCAAGGACGCCATGCTGGCCGAGATGCTGCTGCGGATCAGCGAGCGGTTGCTGGTCGGGGGCGGCGAGCGGGTCGCCGCGGCCGGGGACGACCCGCTCGAGCAGCTGCGCGCGCTCATCGGCTTCCAGGTCGAGTTCGCGCTGGACAACCCCGCGCTCATCACCGTGCACGACCGCGACCTCGGCGTCCTCGGCGAATCCGACGCCCGGCGCGTGCGGCAGCTGCAGCGGCGCTACGTGGAGGTCTGGGTCGCGGTGCTGGCCCGGGTGCACCCGCAGGCGGGCACCGCGGCCTGCCGGGGGCGGGCGCACGCGCTGTTCGGGCTGGTCAACTCCACCCCGCACAGCGCCGGGCAGGTGCCCCGCCCGGCGATGGCCGAGCTGCTGGGCGCGATGGCCCTGGCCGCCGCGACCGCGCCGGCCTGAGCCTCAGGCGCCGGTGCCCGGCAGGGAGAGCGCGGAGCTGGTCAGCACGTCCAGCGCCGCGCTGGACCCGGCCTCGCCGGCCCACGCCGACTCGACGATCGTGACGCCGTTCCCCCGCTGGCTGCTGGCGTACTGCGCGCCCTGCAGCCGCGGCGGGGCGCCGGCGTAGCCGACCCCCTCCCGGAGCAGGTCGCTGACGTTGCCGCTGCCGTCGGTGTCGGCCAGTGCGCGCAGCGCCTGCGCCAGCGACGCGTCCGGCATGGTGACCTCGGCGATCGAGACGACCGCCGAACGCCCGTCGGAGTCCGCCGACCACAGCGAGCGGACCAGGCCGGTGCACTCGTTCTCGGCGAAGAACGACGCCACCGAGCCGTAGGCGTGCTCGGCGCAGCTGGTGTCGCGCTGGGTCACTTGCAGCGTGTAGGTGACCCCGTCGATGAGCTCGGTGTCACCGGGCTGGGCACCGTCGGCGCCGGTCGGCACCGACACCCCCGTGGTGGCGCCGGCCGGGTCGGCCGTGCGCTCGTCGCCGCCGCCGGAGGTGAGGACGACGACGCCCAGCACCCCGGCCAGCAGCACCAGGGCCAGCGCCGCCACCACGAGCACGGCACGCCGGCTGCGGGGCGCTCCGCCACTGGCGGTCGCCCCGCTCGCGGGTGCGCTCCGGCGGGGCCGCAGCCCCGGCGGCAGCTCCCGGGCCGCGGCGTCCGGCTGCGACCCGGACGACGGGCTGCCGACGCTCCCGGGCCCGAACGGGTACGCCGTCGTCGACCGGGCACCGGCCCCCGGCGTCGGCTCGTACACCGGCTGCACCGTGGTCGCCGGCCCGGAGCTCCCGGTGGACGGATCGGAGCTCCGGGTGGACCTGTCGGCCCCGCCACCGAAGAGCCCGTCCAGTCCGCCGGTGTCGTCCCGGCGCGGCCGAGCGGACACCTCCTCGGGCGCGGGCTCGGCGCGCAACGACACGGTGTCCCCCGCGGTGGACGACCGCTGCTCGACCGACACCACCGCCTCCTGGGTCGCGGCCGCTGCCGGCGAGCTCCCGGGGGCCGGTTGCGGGGCGTCGGCGGCCTCGGCGGGAACCGGGTCGGGGGTCACCGCCTCGGCGGAGGGCTCGGTGCGGGTCGCCGCCCGCTCCCCCGCCTGCTGGGCCGCCGCGGCGGCCGCGGCCACCCGGGCGGCCGCGGCCGGGTCGACCAGGGGCCCGGCGGGCACGACCCGGCCGATGCCGTCGCCGGTCACCGGGCCGGCGGCGACCCGGCTGGGCGAGGCGTTGAGCGCGGCGGGGGTGAGCAGGTCGGGGCGGCGCAGCACGTAGGGCGAGTAGGGGAAGCCCTCCCCGTTGAGCTCCTCGACCGACGGGACGCGGCCGGCCACGCCCAGCGCATCGATCGCCGCCCGCACGTCGGCGGTGGTCCACAGCCGCGGGTTGTCGGTGCCGGTGTACCGGCTGGCCCGGGCCACGCCGAGCAGCAACGAGCGGGGGTCCAGGAGGGCGACCTGGTCGCCCTCGCCGAGGTCGCCGTCCGCGGGGACCTGCCCGGTGACCGCACCGGTGAGCACGGTGAGCCGGGCGATCCGTCCGGGCTCCAGCCCGGCGCGCCGCAGGGTCACCGCGGCGTGCATGCCGGCGCGCATCAGGCCGTCCAGCGGGGTCGACCCACCACCGCCGAGCTGCAGCACGCTGCCCGGGCCGGTGCCGTCCCCGATCGTCCAGGGACCCTCGGGGGCGGCGGTGACCACCCCGGACTGGCGCTCGACCTCGACGACCCGGACCACGGCGAGCCCCTCGGGCACGAACAGGACCGCATCGGACTGCCGCCGCTGCGACGGCGGCTCGACGATCGGCAGGGAGACCACGACCGCCCCGCGCACGGCACTGCCGGTGTCCCAGCCGGCGAGCTCGGCGAAGAACGCACGCTCAGCCGCCGACTCCAGGCGGCTCGGCGTGACGATCAGCACGGGTTCTCCACGGTCGGGCGACGGGCCGCCGCGACGGGGGCACCGGCGGCACGGACCGATCCGACGTTACGTCATCGCCGGCCCGTCCCCCGGTTCACCGGACGGGCGCGCCGCCGGTTCCCACCGCGGTCGCGCCGGCCTGCGCACCGGTCCGGCCGGGCTCGACCGGGGCCCGCCAGCGGCGGAACGCCGACGTCCGGGCGACCCCGTCGACCGCCCCCCAGAGCACCGCGAAGGCGGCCGCGACCACCGGTAGGGCCGCCCAGTTCCACGGCGGGATCTCCGCGACGACCGACTGCCCGAAGGCGGCCAGCGCGACCCCCGCGGTGACCCCGAACGCGGCCAGCCAGCCCGGCACCCGGGCGAGCACGGCCAGGTCCACCAGGACGGCGCCGGCCAGCAGCATCACCGGCAGCGCCGAGGGCGGGAAGCCGGTGGCGGTCAGCAGCAGCCCGGTGACGGCGCGGTAGGCCAGGTAGCCGCCGGCGATGGTCGTCGCGGTCCAGCGCAGCCCGACCGTCCGCCGGGCGACCACCAGCGCGAGGAGCCCGGCGCAGACCAGCCACGCCGGGTGCACCCAGGAGGGCACCGGCAGCATGAACTGGGCGGCGTCCTGCCCCTGGGCGGCGGCGAAGTCCAGCAGCTGCGGCTCCGCGGTGGTCCGCCCGGCGCGGTGGTCGGCCAGCGACAGCACCCCGTACTCCTGGTGCTGGTTGGGGAAGACGACGTTCTCCACGAAGAACAGCCAGAGCCCGAGCGAGACCAGCCGGCGCAGCCGGCCGGGTGCCGCGTAGAGCCACCAGCCGCGGATGGCGCCGGCCAGCATGACCGCGGTGCCGAGGTACAGCAGCGCGTGGCTGGGGCTCCAGCTGGTGATGTCCAGCCCGTTGATCCGGTGGTTGACCAGGTCGATCGGGATGGCCACCAGGAAGGTGGCGATCCCTGCCTGCATCAGCCGGAGTGCCCGCCGGTCGACGCCGTGGCCGCTGTAGCTGTGGAAGACGACCAGGGCGACCACCACGACGGTGCCCAGGGTGTTGAGCAGGTGCGGCGGGGCCAGGTCGTCCCGGAGCCACTTGAAGTGCCAGGAGACGTCCCAGGACGAGCCGAGCATCTTCAGCGCGAAGGCGGCCAGCCAGGCGGTGTAGATCCAGCGCAGCTCGAACTGGCTGGTCGGCCGGCCGGGGCGGCCCGGGGTCATGTACACCGCCCACAGCCAGCGCAGGAGCGCGACGGGGTGGCGCAGGCCGGTGCGCAGCGAGCCGGGGGCCGGCGGGACCGACGCGGACCGGGGGGCGACGGGCGTGGTCGAGGTCACGAACGGCTCCGCGGGTCCGGGTGCAGGAGTCTGCACAGTAGCCGCGCCGAAGTCGCTGGTCAGTGCGTTGCGTGCAGCTCCGGGGCGGGTGGGGCGGGTGGTGCCGGTGAGCCGCCGCGGCGGTGCGTGCGTAGGGTGCCGGGTCGTGGCCGAGAGCGCACCGCAGAACCTGGTCTGGATCGACTGCGAGATGACCGGGCTGGACCTGGCCCGGGACAAGCTGATCGAGGTCGCCGTCGTCGTCACGGACTCGCAGCTGAACGTCCTGGACCCCGGCCTGGACGTGATCATCCACGCCGACGACGCAGCGCTGGACGGCATGCTCGAGGTCGTCACCGAGATGCACGCGAAGTCCGGGCTGACCGAGGCGGTGCGCGCCTCGACGGTGAGCCTGGCCGAGGCCGAGGAGCAGGTGCTGGCCTACGTCAAGCGCTTCGTGCCCGAGCGGCGCACCGCACCGCTGTGCGGCAACTCGATCGGCACCGACCGCGGCTTCCTGGCCCGGGACATGCCCACCCTGGACGACCACCTGCACTACCGGATGATCGACGTCTCCTCGATCAAGGAGCTGGCCCGCCGCTGGTTCCCCCGGGTGTACTTCGCGCAGCCGCAGAAGGGGCTGGCCCACCGGGCCCTGGCCGACATCATCGAGTCGATCCGCGAGCTCGCCTTCTACCGGCAGACCCTCTTCGTGGCCGACCCGGGCCCCAGCAGCGAGCAGGCCCAGGCGGCATCCGCCCAGGTCGTCGAGGCGTTCGCCGGGGTCCTGGCGGCCGGCTCGGCCGACGGCGGCGCCCCCGCCGACCGGCCCCCCGCAGCGGGCTGAACGACTCCGGTATCGTTGCCCCGGCCCACCCCGCTCGGGGCGGGCGATGGTGGGTGTAGCTCAGCTGGTAGAGCGCCAGGTTGTGATCCTGGATGTCGCGGGTTCAAGTCCCGTCACTCACCCCACGCGCAGAGGGGCCCTGGTCAGTCGCCTGACCAGGGCCCCTCTGCGTCGTCCCGCTCGCTGCACGGGATCAGACGCTGCTGTTCCTCTTCACCCAGCCGAAGGCCGCGGTGGCGAGGAACAGGACGGCGCCGACGATGACCAGCCAGAACAACCCCTCGACCACCGCGCCGATGATGGTGACGGCCAGCCAGATGACCAGCAGCAGTGCGATGAACCCGAGCACGGGCCACTCCTCTCGTAGTCTCCTGGCTCGTCGGTATCCACATCCGGTCCGGGCACACCCGGCTCGCGGTGATCGTCACGCGACCGTCACGGAGGCGGGTCCCGGCCTGACCGGACGGCGCCGCGGGCAGGACACCGGCCGATCCGACCGAGGGGAGGCAGGGCATGACGGAGCAGACGCCCGTCCCTGCCAGGACCCCTGCGGCACCGGCCGACCGGGTGACCGCACTGCAGCGCGAGGCGACGATCGCCGGGCGCCTCCTGGTCATCGGGGTGACCGTCGTCGGCGCCATGTGGCTGGTGCTGCAGGTCCAGTTCGTCGCGGCCGCGGCCATGCTCGGCCTCGCCCAGGTGGCGATGCTGTGGCCGATCGCCCACTGGCTGCGGCGGCACGGCGTCCCGGCCGTGCTGGCCGCCATCCTGTGCGTCGTGGCCTACCTGGCCTTCTTCGTGAGCGTGCTGTTCTTCCTCGTCCTGCAGCTGATCGGCGCCTGGCCCGACCTCGTGGCGGCGGGGACCGGCGCCGTCGACTCGATCTCCACCTGGGCCCAGGACCGCACGGACGACCTGGACAGCGCCGGGCTGGACCAGGTGCTCGAGCAGCTGGAGTCGTCCGTGGGCAGCGCGCTGAGCGGGCTCGGCGGGGCGGCGGCCCAGGGACTGAACGCAGCGGGCAACGTCGCCACCGTCCTGGCCATCGCCCTGTTCTTCACCCTCTTCGCCCTCACCAGCGGCGACCGCTTGTGGCGGCAGTTCGTCCGGGCGCTCCCCCCGGAGCACCGGGGCCCCACCGACGCGGCCTTCCGGGCCGGCATGCGCACGGCCGGTGCGTGGTTCTACGCGGCCACCGCCACCGGCCTCATCGACGGGGTCCTCATCGGCTTCGGGCTGTGGGTGCTCGACGTCCCGCTGGCCCTGCCCATCGGGGCACTCACCTTCCTGCTGGGCTACGTGCCGCTGGTGGGGGCCACCATCGCGGGGGCAGTGGCGGTCGCCGTCGCCGGGGTCACCGGCGGGTTGTCCCAGGCGCTCTGGGCGCTGCTGATCGTCGTCGTGGTGCAGCAGATCGAGGGCAACCTGCTGGCCCCGCTGCTGCTCTCCCGCGCGATCAGCTTCCACCCGCTGGTCGTGCTGCTCCTGACGACCGGGGCCGCCGCGGCGTTCGGCCTGCTCGGGCTGTTCCTCGCGGTGCCGGTCGCCGGGGTGCTCGCGGCCGCGGTGCAGAGCTGGCTCCAGGAGGTGCGCCGCCCGGCGGACGCGCGGCCGGACGGCGCACCCGACGCAGTCGACCCACCGGCCGCGAGCGGTACGGGAGGCGCGGAGCCCGGGGCGCCCTCGTCCTGACCCTGACCCTGCCCTCGGCACGCGGCTCGTCCGCCGTCGCACGGGCCCCTCGCGCAGCGATGGGAGAAGCTGCCCGGGTGCCGTTCGACCCACCTCCGCTGACCGTCCGCCGCGTCGAGGACCAGTGCTGGGAGGTGGTCGAGCCGCTCGTCTACCGCGGGCGCCGGGACGTCTTCGTCGTCCCGGCCGGCTTCGGCACCGACTTCGCGTCGGTGCCCCGGGTGGCCGTGTAGCTCTTCCCCCGCTTCGGCCGGTACACCCTCGCCGCGGTGCTGCACGACTGGCTGGTGACCGAGGGGCTGGGCACCGGCCTGGTCGGACCCCGGGACGCCGACGGCCTGTTCCGCCGGGTGCTGCGCGAGGCGGGGGTGCCGCCGGTGCGCCGCTGGCTGATGTGGACCGGCGTGCGGTGGGGTGCGCTGGCCGCTCCCGAACGCCGGGCGGGCTGGTGGCGGGACGCGCCGCGGGTGCTGGCGCTGTCGGTGCTCGCCGCCCCCGTGGTGGTCCCGCCGGGTGTGCTGATCGCCCTGGCGCTGGGGGTCTACACGGTCGTGGAGTCCGTGGTCACCACGGTCGTGCCCCGCACCGGCCCGCGGACCGACCGCGGGATGCGGCTCTAGCCGTACTGACCGGACACGTTGATCGAATGGATCATCCGCTGGGGCCGAGTACGGGTCTGGCGTTCGCCGGGGGTGTCCCGACCTCGTGGATCGTGTGGCTGCCGCAGCCGATCGTGGTGGTGCTGGCTCGCTCGATGCGGGACACGGTGAACCACCGCATGGCGTTGCGCAGCCGGCACCAGCCGACCAGGTGCCACTGGCCGTTCGTGGAGGCGAACAACACGGGTTCGACGTCGCGGGTGGTCGTGGTGCCGTCGCCCGAGGTGTAGCGGATCCGGATCACTCGTTGCTCGGCCATCGCCGCTTCCAGCGCTGACTTGACGGCGCGCGATCTGGATGGGGGCGCGTTGACCCAGACGCGGCGCGCCAGCTCGTCGGCCTTCGCTCGGGTCCTGGGATCGAGGACGTCCACGATCTTCTGGACCGCGGCCGAGGCCAGATCGCCGTAGGGGGCGTCGGGTGCAGCGGAGACAGCCGCCAGGAGCGCCACTGCCTGGGCCGGGGAGAGGCTGACGGGCGGCAGGGACCCGCCTGTGGTCAATCCGTAGCCACCGCCGGGTCCGGGACGTGACCAGATCGGCGCGCCACTGTTCTCCAGCGCGGCGAGGTCTCTCTTGACCGTTCGCACGGACACGTCGAACTCGGTCGCCAGCCGCTCGGCGGTGCATCCTCGCGCACCGTTGCGGCGCAGCATCTCGGACAGTGCGTGGAGCCGTTCCGCTCGCTTCACCGTCCTGACCGCACCAAAACCATGACAGAAATGGTGACATACAGCTGTCCAGGCGGCCCGGGAGCATCGGGGCATGACGACGACGAGCAACCCGACCACCATCCTGATCGCCGGCCACTGGCTGGGCGCCTGGGCATGGGATGAGGTGCTGGAACACCTGACAGCCGCCAACTGGCGTGCGATCCCGATGACGCTCCCCGGCCTGGACGAGCAGGACCCCGAGCGTTCGTCCAAGACCCTCGACGATCAAGCAGCAGCGATCGAGCAGATCATGGCGCGGTCCGGGGTCTGCGAGGATCAGCCGGCGGTTCTCGTCGCTCACAGTGGGGCGAACGCCCCGGTCAGTCTGGTCCTGGACCGGCACCCTGAGCTCGTCCAGCGGGTGGTGTGGGTCGACTCCGGGCCGGTGACGCCAGGAGGTGTCTTCCCTCCGGACGTGCCGGCAGCATTGCAGGAGCTGCCGCTGCCGCCCTTCGACGTCCTCGGGGAGCAAGCCAGCCTCGAGGGCCTGAGCCCGGAGGTCCTCGAGCGCTTTCGGGCCAGGGCTGTCCCCGAGCCCGGTCCCGTGCTCCGCCAGCCCGTGGAGCTCACGAACGATGCACGCCTGAGTGTCGCGACCACGCTCGTGTGCTGCTCGATCCCGAGCGCGCAGGTGCTGGAGCTGGCCCGCGCAGGACACCCCGTGTTCGCCGAGGTCGCCGACCTCGAGCAGCTCGACGTCATCGACCTCCCCACCGGGCACTGGCCCATGTGGAGCCGTCCTCGCGACCTCGCGAACGCGATCCACTCTGCGGCTTCCCGGGTCAACTGAAGCGCGCGCTCCCTCGACGGGGATCAGCCGTGAACGCCCCCGGTCAGTACATCCCGCTGTAGCCGGCGAGGGGCCGGGACCCGGTCGGGCCCCGGCCCTCGGGCAGGTGTGGTCAGGAGAGCGCCGACCCGGCCTTCCAGTTCTCCCAGGTCACGGCCCAGTCGTAGATGTCGCCGTCGGTGCGGGACAGGAACGGGCCGATGGAGTTGACCACCTCGACGACGTCGCCGGGCTGGGAGAAGTCGTAGAACCACTTCGCCCGGTCGGTGGAGAGGTTGATGCAGCCGTGCGAGACGTTCGCCGAGCCCTGGTCGGCCAGCGACCACGGAGCGGCGTGCACGAACTCGCCGTTGTTGGAGATCCGCGTCGCGTACTGGACGTCGGTGCGGTAGCCACCGGGGGCGTCGACGGCCAGGCCGAAGGTCGAGGAGTCCATCGTGATGTCGGCGACCTTCTCCAGCACCACGTGCGCGCCGTTGCGGGTCGGGTTCTCGCTGCTGCCGGCGCTCATCGGCCAGCTCTGCACCTGCTGGTCGCCGTCGTACACGGTGAGCGTGTGGGTGCCGGCGTCGGCGACGGAGACGTGCCTGTCCCCGACGGAGAAGGAGATCGTCCGGTCCTTCTCGCCCCAGACGCCGGCACCGAAGTCGACGCCGTACAGGTCGGCGTGCAGCGTGACGTCGATGTTCGCCGGCCAGTACGTCGACGGGCGGAAGTGCACCTCGTCGTCGCGCACCCAGCTCCACACCCCGTCGGTCGGGATGGAGCTGTCGACGAACAGGTGGCTCTCCACCGCCGCCTTGTCGGCCACCGGGTCGTCGAAGAACACCCGGATCGGCATGCCGACACCGACGGTGGTGCCGTCCAGCGGGCCGATGCCCGGGGTGGACAGCGTCGCGGGGTCGACCGTGGTGAAGGTGCTCGTGGCCGTGGTCTCCGCGTCATCGGCGTTCGTGGCCGTGGCCGTCACCGTGTAGGTCGTGCCGTAGGCCAGCGGCTCCTCCGAAGTCCACTCCTGGGCGGCCGGGTCGTCCGCGGCGGGCGCGACCGCACCGGCCACGGCTACGCCGTCGGCGGTGGTCAGTGCGACGTCGGAGAGCTCACCGGCGGCGACGGTGAGCTGCACCGGTGTCGTGGGCGGGACGTCGGTGGCGCCGTCGGCCACGCTGAGGGAGACCTCGGCCGGCGCGGCCGGCGACGGTGCCGCCGCCTCCGCCGACCCGTCGGACGACCCCTGGCAGCCGACCAGCAGCGGGAGCACTGCTGCGATGAGCACTGCGGCGATCCGTCTCGCCTGACGCGAACCCACGAAGTCCCTGACCTCTCCCGGCGCGCGCCCACCCGAGGCCCTCCCGGGGTACCGCGCACCTCGATCCAGTGTCCATGCCGGGGGTGACAGTCGGGTGTGAGCAGCGGCATGCTGACCCGGTCTTCACCGGCGACGGACCCGGTGTAGAGTTCTCCTTCGTTGCCCGGCCGCGCCGTGCGACACGCGCCATTAGCTCAATTGGCAGAGCAGCTGACTCTTAATCAGCGGGTTCGGGGTTCGAGTCCCTGATGGCGCACCCACTTCCCACGCCCCGCCCGGGTCCACCCGGGCGGGGCGTTCGGCTGTCCGGGCCGGTCACCCGTACGGGAAATCGGACACCGGAACGGATCAGACCAGGCAGCTTGACACCTGCTGCCCGTCTGAAACTCTCGTGGCCGTCGAAGATCACGACGATCACCACGGAGGCCTGATGCGCACCCGTCCGCGGTTCCCGGAGCGCCGGCACGCCCGGCACGCCGTCCGGTCCTCGCTGATCACCACCCTGGCCGCGGCCGGCGTCGTCCTCGGCCTGCCCGGCGCCGCATCGGCCCTGCCGAGCAACGACTGCCCGGCACCGGTCCGCTCCGTCCTCGACCTGACGCCGGCGACGTACACCCGCAACGTGGCGCTGACGTTCGACGACGGGCCCTCCCCGCGGTGGACGCCGCAGGTGCTCGACGTCCTGGCCGCCCACGGGGTCCACGCCACGTTCTTCGTCCTGGGCAGGCACGCCGAGGACGACCCGGAGCTGGTCCGGCAGGTCATCGCCGAGGGCCACTCCATCGGCAACCACACCCGGACCCACCCCGACCTGGACACGCTCTCCCGGTCGGAGCAGGCGGCCCAGATGGACGGCGCCACGGACGCGATCTACACGGCGAGCGGCCTGCGCCCGTGCTTCTTCCGCGGACCGGGCGGCTCGCACGACAGCGCCTCGGTGCAGGAGCTGGCGTGGGCCCGCGGCATGACCATCGCCGACTGGTCGAACGACCCCCGCGACTGGGCGGCGCCCTCGGACCTCAGCCCCTCTTACCAGGACACGATCGTGCAGCGGGCCACGAACCCGGTGTACGACCACCCCATCGTGCTGCTGCACGACGGCCCGCCGGTCGAGTACCGGCAGAACACGATCGAGGCGCTGGACCGGATCATCGAGTCCTACCGGTCCCGCGGCTACGTCTTCACCGATCCGGCCGGGCGGCAGTTCGACCCCAGCCCGATCGCGGTGCACTACAACGCGCTCGGTGGGCCGGCGGGCTTCCTGGGCGAGCCGGTCACGCAGCAGCAGTCGACCCCCGACGGTTCCGGCGCCTACACCCACTACGAGAACGGCTCGATCTACTCGTCGCCCGCCACCGGCGCCCACGTCGTCAGAGGCGCGATCCGGGGCACCTGGTCGGCTCTCGGGTGGGAGAACTCCGCGCTCGGCTTCCCCACCACCGACGAGACGCCCACCCCGGAGAAGACCGGCGCCTACAACCACTTCCAGAACGGCTCCATCTACTGGTCACCGACCACCGGCGCCCACGAGGTCCGCGGCGCCATCCGCGCCACCTGGGCCGCACTCGGCTGGGAGAACTCCGCCCTCGGCTTCCCCACCACCAACGAGACGCCCACCCCGGAGAAGACCGGCGCCTACAACCACTTCCAGAACGGCTCCATCTACTGGTCACCGACCACCGGCGCCCACGAGGTCCGCGGCGCCATCCGCGCCACCTGGGCCGCACTGGGTTGGGAGAACTCCACCCTCGGCTTCCCCACCACCGACGAGACGCCCACCCCGGAGAAGACCGGCGCCTACAACCACTTCCAGAACGGCTCCATCTACTGGTCACCGGCCACCGGCGCCCACGAGGTCCGCGGCGCCATCCGCGCCACCTGGGCCGCACTGGGTTGGGAGAACTCCACCCTCGGCTTCCCCACCACCGACGAGACGCCCACCCCGGAGAAGACCGGCGCCTACAA
>NZ_JBJHAQ010000061.1:0-13540 GCF_054051115.1 Modestobacter sp. SYSU DS0904
GTGCGGAGATGGCAGGACTGTGATGAGACACGCCAGCGCCAACTGGCGGTCAAGCTCCTGATCAGGCCAACGTCTCCGGCCGGGCCGGTGCCGGCAGCAGCAGACGGACAAGTCGGCTCAAAGGCACGAAGCCAGTCAGACCAAGGGTCACGCCCACTACTGCCGGCCGCCAGCCCATCACCATCAGACCGGCCCGGCCATGCTCACAGGTCAGCCCAGATCGGCGGAGAGCCACCGCTGCGGGCGGAGGTGCACCACGACCTGGTCGCCGTGCTCGGCGAGCGACATCCCGACGTAGCCCTCCACCGCCTCGGCGGGCAGGTAGCGCTCGGCCATGGCCCGTACGTCGTCGGTGGTGGCCGGCCGGGTGCCGGTGACCGGGCCCTCGACCGACACGTACCGGACCGACGGCGCGAGGCGGTCGACCAGCAGGCTGAACCGGCCCGCCGCCTCGATCAGCCGGGCCTTGCGCGAGGCCGCGGGGGTGACGATCCAGGCCGTCCCGCCCCGGGTGTAGCCGTACCAGATCGGGACGGTCAGCGGCCCGCGGTCGGGACCGGCGGCGACCGCGAGGGCCGCCACGTGCGGTTCGGCGAGGAACTGCTCTCGGAGGTCGGTGCTCAGCGCCATGCCGGCATGCTGGCGGAGGGGTACGACAGGACCGGCGCCCCACGGCGGGCGCCCCGGACGCTGCGCCATACGCTGGTGGCGTGGACACGCTCACTCCTGCCGAGGTCGCCCAGCAGCTCGGCGTCTCACCCAACCGGGTCCGCCAACTGGTGCGCGAGCACAAGCTGATCGCCGTGCCCGGCAGCGGCAGCAGCAAGATCCCGGCCGACCTGCTGATGGACGGTGAGGTGCTCCGGCACCTGCCCGGGCTGCTCACCGTGCTGCTCGACGGCGGCTACACCGAGGAGGAGGCCTTCGACTGGCTCTACCGGGAGGACGACACCCTCCCCGGTACCCCGGTCCAGGCACTGCGCGACGACCGGCACCGCGAGGTCGTCCGCCGGGCGCAGGCGCTGGCGTTCTGACCCGGCGAGTCCTGGACCGGCGATGGGGCAGCTGACCTACGGGGCGCTCCTGGTGGGCTGTCTCGTGGTCACCGCCCCGCTGGAGCTGCTGCTGGGGGTCCGGGTCTACGCCCGCTGGCGCCGGCTGCTGCTCGCGCTCGTCCCCGAGCTGGTCGTCTTCCTCGCCTGGGTGCTGTACGCGATCGCGCAGGGGCACTGGGACTACAGCGCCACCCGCACCATCGACGTCCGGCTGCCCGGTGGCATCCCGGTCGAGGAGGTGCTCTTCTTCGTCGTCGTGCCGATCTGCGCGGTGCTGGCGCTCGAGGCGGTGCGCAAGGTGACCAGGTGGGACGCCGGCTATCCCGCTGAGGAGGCCGAGAGATGAGGTGCAGGCGGTGAGCTACAGCGCCCTGGCCGTGCTCGCCGTCGTGGCGGTCCTCGTCGTCGACCTCGCCGTGCTGCGCACCCGGCTGGTCACCCGGCGGGTGTTCTGGACCGCCTACGCCATCGTCATCTTCTTCCAGCTGCTGATGAACGGCGTGCTCACCGGGCTGGACGTGGTCACCTACGACCCGGGCGCCATCTGGGGCCCGCGGATCGCCTACGCCCCGGTCGAGGACCTGCTGTTCGGCTTCGCCCTGGTGCTGCTCACCCTGGCCAGCTGGGCGGCGGTCAACCGGCGGGCGAACACCGCCAGGCGGCGCGGCCTGGACACCCGCACCCGGCGGTCCAGCACCCGGTAGTCGGCCCGCTCGATCTCGGTGAGGATGCCGCCGTAGAGGGCGGTCGCCGCGCGGACGCAGTCCCGCGACTCCGGTGCCAGCATCGGGGTGCCCGGTGCGGCGTCGTCGTACCGGCGGCGGGTGACCGCGACCATCTCCCGCATCAGCCCGGTGAACGCGGGGGAGTGCCGCCGGGCGGCGAGCTGCTCCCGGGTGACCCCGTGGGCGGCCATCAGGTCCGCGGGCAGGTAGACCCGGCCGCGGTCGACGTCCTCGGCGACGTCGCGCAGGAAGTTGGTCAGCTGGAACGCCTCGCCCAGGGCGATCGCGTGCGGCGCCGCCTCGTCCCGGGTGACCCCGGGAGCGGTGCCCAGCACCGGGAGCACCTGCAGCCCGATCACCGATGCCGACCCCCACATGTACCGGTCCAGCGCGTCGAGGTCGGCGTAGCCGGTGACGTCCAGGTCGCTGGTCATCGCGGCGAGGAAGTCGACCAGGTGCTCCCGTGCGATGTCGTACCGCCGGTAGGTGTGCACCAGGGCCAGCCGCACCGGGTCGTCGGACCAGCCGGCCTCGACCTCCTCCAGCGCCGCCGTCGACCAGGCCAGCAACTCGCCCTCGGGGTCCCGGCCGGGCTGGTCGGCGCCGACGTCGACGATGTCGTCGGCCACCCGGGCGGCGGCGTACAGCGCGTGGATCGCCGCCCGGCGGTCGGGGGTGAGCAGCCGGGTGGCCAGGAAGTAGGACTTGCCGTGCTCGGCGGCGATCCCCCGGCACACCGCGTAGGCCGCGTCCAGCTGCGCCTGCTGCTGCGCCCGGGTGGGCGGCGGGACGGCGGTCACGACTGCACTCCCGTGATCCGCTCGGCGGCCAGCCGGCCGCTGATCACCACCATCGGCACCCCGACCCCGGGCTGCACCGACGAGCCGGCCAGCACCACGTTCTCCGGGCCCGAACGGGGCCGGGTGGAGGGGCGGAACGGCCCGGTCTGGCCGAAGGTGTGCGCCAGCGCGAACGGCGTGCCCGCGGCCATGCCCTGCGCCGCCCAGTCGACGGGGGTGAGCAGCTCCTCCACCTCGATCGCGTCGGTGACGCCGGTCCAGCCCCGGGCGTCGAGGGTGGCCAGCAGCTCTTCCCGGTAGCGCGGCGCCAGCGCCGGCCAGTCCAGGTCGGGGTTGCCGCCGCTGCGCCGGTCGAGGTTCGGGGTGGGGGCGACCACGCTGAGCACCTGACCACCGTCGGGCGCGAGCGAGCGGTCGGTCACCGACGGCATGCTGATCAGCAGGCTCGGGTCGCTCATCGGACGGCCGTCGCGGGTCAGCTCGTCGAACACCTGCCGCCAGGACGCCCCGAAGCTGATCGTGTGGTGCGCCTGGCCGGGGAACGTCGCGCGGGCGCCCAGGTGCAGCGCCACGCAGGACGGCGAGTAGACCGGGCGCCGCGGCCCGCGCAGGCCCGGCACCAGGTGGTGCGGGGCGTCGGCGGTGACCACGACGGCGTCGGCGGGCAGCCGGTCGCCGCCGGCCAGCCGGACGGCGGTGAACCGGGAGCCCTCGACCTCCAGCTCGGCGTCCACCCCGTAGCGGAACTCCACCCCGGCGTCGGCGGCCGCGGCGGCCATCGCCCGGGGGACGGCACCGATGCCGCCCTCGGGGTGCCAGACCCCGGCGCCGATGTCCAGCTGGGCGATGACCGCGTAGGCGGCGATCGCCCGGAACGGCGAGACCCCGGCGTAGAGGGCCTGGAAGCTGAACAGCCGGCGCAGCCGGTCGTCGTCGAAGAACCGCTCGACGTGCGAGGACAGCCGGCGGAAGCCGCCGCGGCGGGCCAGCTGCAGCAGCTCCGGCCCGGCGAGGTCCAGCGGGGAGTCCAGGTTGCGGTCGATGAAGGTGCGCAGCTGCAGCCGGTACAGCTCGGTCAGGTCGTCCAGGTAGCGGTGCAGCGCCGCCGCCTCGGCGGGCCCGCACAGCCGCTCGACCTCGGCGGCGAACGCGCCCCGGTCGGCGTGCACGTCCAGGTGCGTGCCGTCGGCGAACTGGGCGCGGTAGGTGGTGGTCAGCGGGGTCAGCGTCAGCCGGTCGGCCATCCGCTCGCCGACCGCGGCGAAGGCGTCCTCGACCAGCTCCGGGGCGGTGAACACCGACGGGCCGGTGTCCAGCGTGTAGCCGGCCCGGGTGACCACGCCGGCACGCCCGCCCGGACCGGGGCAGCGGTCGACGACGGTGACCTCACGGCCGGCGCCGCGCAGCCGGAGCGCCGCCGACAGCCCGGCCAGCCCGGCGCCGACGACGACCACCCGGTCGGTGCGGCCCGGGACGGTGCGGACCCGGCCGGTGCGCAGGCCGCTCATCGACGGAGGTCTCCTGCACCGGAGTGGCCACTTCGGCGCGGTCCGCGGTCCCCTGCACCGAAGTGGCCACTTCGGTGCGGTGCGGGCGCGGTCACGCGGCGCGGGTGGTCGCGGCGACGGCGAGCGCGTCCAGTGCGGCGCGGGCGTCCTCGGCCACCGGGGCCCCGGCGATGGCGGTGCGGGCCAGGGCGGTCCGCTCGGCGATCCGCTCCTCGACCCGGGCCCGGGCGCCGGTGGCCTCGATCAGCTGCCGCAGTGCGGCGAACTGCTCGGGGCCGGCGGTCGGGGAACCCAGGGCATCGGCCAGCAGCCGCCGGCCGGCGGCGTCGGCGCGCTCCTCGGCCAGCGCGATGAGCAGGGTCTGCTTGCCCTCCCGCAGGTCGTCGTCGGCGGACTTGCCGGTGACCTGCGGGTCGCCGAACACGCCCAGCACGTCGTCGCGCAGCTGGAAGGCCTCGCCCAGCGGCAGGCCGATCGCGGTGTAGGCCTCGGTGACCTCGGGCGGGGCGCCGGCGATCGCGGCCCCCAGCTGCAGCGGCCGCTGCACGGTGTACCCGGCGCTCTTGTACCGGGCGACGGCCAGCGCCCCCTCGGGGCCGGGCAGCCCGCCCGCGGCGCGGAGCAGGTCGAGGTACTGGCCGGCGGTCACCTCGGTGCGCATCACGTCCCACACCGCCCGGGCGCGGGCCAGCGCCGGGCTGGAGATGCCCGATCGGCGCAGCTGCTCGTCGGACCAGACCAGCGCCAGGTCGCCGACCAGGATCGCGGCGCCCACGCCGAACGCGGTGGCGTCCCCGCCGAGCGCCTCGGCGCCGTGCCGGCTGGCGAAGCCGATGTGCGTGGCCGGCCGGCTGCGGCGGGTCAGGGCGCCGTCCATGACGTCGTCGTGCACCAGCGCGCTGGCGTGCACGAACTCCAGCGCGGCGACCGCGCGCAGCACCGACTCGTCGTCCTCGGCCGGGGCGGGGGCGGTCGCGGTGGCCCCGCGCCAGCCCCAGTAGGCGAACAGCGGGCGCAGCCGCTTGCCGCCCTCGGCGAGCGCGCAGACCTCCTCGACCACCGGCGTCAGCTGCGGCGCCATGCCCGAGAGGGTGCGGCGCTGCTCGGTGAGGAAGGTGGTGAGCGCGGCGCTGACCGCACCGCGGACCCGCTCCAGGTCGGCCGCCCGCAGGGCGGTGACCCCGGGGCCGGGTGGGCTGTCGCGGTGCTGGGTCCCGGCGATCACCGGACCAGTATTGCCCAACTCGATGGGTCGCGGCCCGGTCAAGGTGTCAGTCTGCTGACGGTGGGGCATCGGCGTCCTCTCCGGCGGCCGCGCACGCGACCGTCGTCCTCCTTCGCCCCTGATCGGCCGCGTGGATGCAGTCACTACGCTTCTCCTCGTGACCGGCACGGTGCGTGAGCTCCTCGCCCAGGAGCGGCCCACGTGGTCGTTCGAGTTCTTCCCGCCCAAGGACGGGGCGGGGGAGACCCAGCTGTGGACCGCCCTGCGCGAGCTGGAGCGGCTGCGGCCCTCGTTCGTGTCGGTGACCTACGGCGCCGGGGGCTCCACCCGTGAGGGCACCGTCGCGGTGACCGAGCGAATCGCCGCGGAGACCACGATGCTGCCGCTGGCGCACCTGACCGCGGTCGACCACACCGTCGCGGAGCTGCGGCACGTGGTCAGCCGGCTGGCGGCGGCCGGGGTGCGGAACCTGCTGGCGCTGCGGGGCGACCCGCCCGGCGCCGACCCGCAGTCGGAGTGGGTGGCCCATCCCGATGGCGTGCGGTACGCCGCCGACCTGGTCTCGCTGATCAAGGACGCCGGTGACTTCTGCGTGGGGGTGGCGGCCTTCCCCGAGCTGCACCCCCGCTCGCCGGACGCCGAGGCCGACACCGAGATGTTCATCGCCAAGTGCCGCGCCGGTGCGGACTTCGCGATCACCCAGATGTTCTTCCGGGTCGAGGACTACCTGCGGCTGCGCGACCGGGTGACCGCGCGGGGCTGCGACGTCCCGGTCCTCGCCGGGGTGATGCCGGTGACCAGCGCCCGGCAGATCGCCCGGATCGTGGAGCTGTCCGGCCAGGCGTTCCCGGCGGAGCTGGCCGAGCGGTTCGCCGCGCTGGACGGCGACACCCCTGAGGCCCGGCGGGCGGTGCGGGAGCTGGGCGTCGAGGTGGCCACCGAGATGTGCGGCCGCCTGCTGGACGAGGGCGTCCCGGGCATCCACTTCATCACCATGAACCGCTCGACGGCGACCCGGGAGGTCCACGCCAACCTGGCCGGGGCGCCGGCGGTCTGACCCTCAGCGGGACAGCAGCTCGTCGGCCGCTCGCGCCGCCAGGCGCAACCCCTCGTGCTCGGCGGCGTAGCCACCGACGACGCCCACCACCGGCAGCTGGGACAGCGCCCGGTGGCGCAGCTTGCCCTTGGGCCGGGCGTCCAGGGCGTCGTCGATCCGGCCGAGCAGCCGGGCGACCCGCCACAGCGCGCGGGCCGCGCCGCCGAGGCCCGGGCGCCGCTCCCCGAAGGCCTCCTGCGCGTACACCCCGCGGTCGCGCTCCAGCAGCGGGCGCACCCGGTCGGCGGGCAGGTCGCGGTCGAGCAGCACCCGCGTCAGCAGGGTGATCCGGTCGGCCGGGTCGGCGACCCCGTGCTCGGCGGCGACGCCCAGCACGACCAGCGACTGCACCGCCGAGCCGACCGCGTTCTGCAACGGCAGCAGGGAGGCGAGCCGGCCGGCGAACCGTGGCGCCGCCGAGACGCCGGCCGCCACCCGGCTCACCCGGTCGGCCCACCACGCGGCGCGCTGCCCGGCCGGCAGCTCGGGTGGCCGGCCCAGCCGCCGGACCACCGGGGCCAGCACCCGGTCGACCCGGCGCAGGACGTCGACGACCACGGCATCGCTGATCGGAGGAGGCACCTCGTGACCGTAGGGCGGCGGGTCGCGGGCCGCATGATCACCGGTCCCGGCAGGTCGTGCGCAACCGACGTACCGTCTTCGGCGTGGCGCGACGGCGGACCGGGGCAGCCGCCCGCTGGGCAGCCGTGGCCGCCGGCACCGCGCTGCTGGTGAGCCTCCCCGCGCTGGTCGCCGCGCTGCCGGCCACCGACGCCGCCGTCTCCGCTCCTGACCTGCGGGCGCGGGCGCTCGCCTCGGCCGACGTCCCGTACTCCGGCTACGCGCAGGCGGCCGGGGGCCTCGCGCTGCCGGTCGGCCAGCAGCTCACCCCGGTCGCCGACCTGCTCAGCGACCGGACGTCGATGCGCACCTGGTACCGCGGCCCGCTGGACTGGCGGGTGGACGTGGTCACCCCCACCGGGGAGACCGGGGTGCACCTGAGCCCCGCCGGTCGCTGGACGTGGGAGTACGAGGAGGCGCGGGTCACCCGGTCCGCCGCCGGCAGTCCGCTCGCGCTCCCCACGGCACCGGACCTGCTGCCCACCGCGCTGGGGTGGCGGCTGCTGTCCGAGGCCGCCGACGACGAGCTGTCCCGGTTGCCGGCCGCGCGGATCGCCGGGCGCGACGCCCTGGGCCTGCGCCTGGTGCCGGTGGACGCCGCCGCCTCGGTCGCCCGGGTCGACGTCTGGGTCGACGCCGACAGCGGCCTCCCGCTGCGGGTGCTCGTCGTCGGGGACACCGGCGCAGGCCCCGCGCTGGACACCGCGTTCCTCGACGTCGACGTCAGCACGCCACCGGCCTCGGTCACCCGGTTCACCGCGGTGCCGGCGCGCGACCTGCGCACCGGCCCGGACCAGCAGCTGCTGGACGCCGCCCGGGCCGGCGCCCGCCGCGACGTCGTCCTGCCCGCCGCACTCGCCGGCCTGGACCGGCGCGCCGTGCCCGGGGTGCCGGAGTCGATCGCCGCCTACGGCCGCGGGGTCACCGTGCTGGTCGTCGCGCCGCTGCCGGAGGAGGCGGCCGGGGGGCTGCGAGGTGCCCTGCGGCGCGCGCCGGAGGCCGTCGTCGACGAACTCGGCGTGCGGCTGGCCGCCGGGCCGCTGGGGCTGATGCTGGTCGACGGGCGGAGCGGGCCGCTGCTGCTCACCGGCACGGTCGGCACCGACGCGCTCGCGCTGGCCGCCGCCGAGCTGACCGGCGGCGACCGGTGAGCACGGTGATCGCGACCACCGGCCTGGTCAAGCGCTACGGGCGGCTGCGCGCCGTCGACGGCATCGACCTCGACGTGCGCGCCGGGGACGTCTACGGCTTCCTGGGCGCCAACGGCTCGGGGAAGACGACGACCGTGCGGATGCTGCTGGGCCTGGTGCTGCCCACCGCGGGGGAGGTGCGGCTGCTGGACCGGCCGATGCCGCGGCGGTCGCGGGAGGTGCTGCCCCGGGTGGGGGCCCTGGTCGAGGGGCCGGCGCACTACGGCCACCTCTCCGGGCGGACCAACCTGGCGCTGCTGGACGCCGCCGGCCCCGGCGGGTCGCGGCGCACCCGGCGGACGCGGATCGACACGGTGCTGGAGCAGGTCGGGCTGGCCGGGGTGGGCCGCCGGCCGGTGCGCGACTACTCGCTGGGCATGCGCCAGCGGCTGGGTCTGGGCGGGGCTCTGCTGCGCCGTCCGGAGCTGCTGGTGCTCGACGAGCCCACCAACGGCTTGGACCCGCAGGGCATCTCCGAGATCCGGGAGCTGCTGCTGGCGCTGAACCGGGAGGGGACGACGGTGTTCCTCTCCAGCCACCTGCTGGCCGAGGTCGAGCAGCTGGCCACCCGGGTGGGGGTGCTCGACCGCGGGCGGCTGGTGCTGCAGGACGAGCTGGCCACCCTCACCGCACCCACCGGGGCCACGGTGGTGGAGACCCCCGACCCGCAGCGGGTGCGCGCGGCGCTGGACGGGCGGGTGCTGGAGCTCGGCGCCGGCCGGGCGGTGGTGCGCGGTCCCGACCCGGCCGAGGTCAACGCCGCGCTGGTGGCCGCCGGGGTGCCGGTCACCGGGCTGGCGCTGCAGCGGCCGACCCTGGAGGAGGTGGTGCTGGCCGCGGCGAGCACCAGCGCCGACCGGGTCGACGCGCCGGGGGAGCGGTCGCGGCGGTGATCGGCGTCGAGCTGCGCAAGCTGTTCCGCCGGCCGCGGACCTGGGTGACGATCGCGCTGCTCAACGCGCTGCCGGTGCTGGTGGCCGTGCTGCTGGCGATCACCGACCTGGCGCCACGGCCCGGGGAGGGCCCGGCGTTCCTCTCCGCAGTGCTCACCAACGGCACCCTCTACCCGCTGGCCGCGCTGGCGATCGTGCTGCCGCTGTTCCTGCCGATCGCGGTGGCGCTGATCGCCGGGGAGTCGGTGGCCGGGGAGGCGCAGGCCGGCACGCTGCGCTACCTGCTCGCCCGCCCGGCCGGGCGCACCCGGTTGCTGGTGGCGAAGCTGGTCGCGCTCATCGCCTTCGTCTTCGTCACCGTCCTGGTGGTCGCGGTGGTCGGCTACCTGGTGGGGCAGCTGCTGTTCGACGTCCAGCCGATCGGTGGCACGACGCTGTCCGGGACGACGCTCACCGCGCAGGAGCTGGCCCTCCGCACCCTGCTGGCCATCGGCTACGTGACCGTCTCGATGCTCGGGGTCGCGGCGTTCGCGCTGTTCTTCTCCACGCTCACCGACTCCCCGCCCGCGGCGATGCTCGGCGCGCTGGCGGTGCTCATCGCCTCCTCGCTGCTGCTCACCCTGGACGCGGCGTCGTCCTTCGCGCCCTACCTGCCCACCCGCTACTGGCTGGCGTTCGTCGACCTGTTCCGGGACCCGGTCTTCTGGCGCGACATCGTGCGCGGCCTGGCCCTGCAGGGCGTCTACGTCGGGGTGCTGCTGGCCGCGGCGTGGGCGAACTTCACCACGAAGGACATCACCAGCTGAGCGCGGACGACGGGTGCGCACCCGGTGGGGTGTCCGGCCCGCTGGACACCCCACCGACTGCGCACGGGCGGCGGTCAGCGGACCGGCCCGGCAGCCGCGAACGCGATGAGCCCGGTCAGGCGCGGTCGTGGAGGGTGACCTGGTAGCCGTCGGGGTCGGCGAAGGTGAACGTCCGACCGAAGGGGCCGTCGATCGGCGCGGAGACGATGGTGTGCCCGTCGGTGACGAGGGCGTCGTGGATCTGACATGAGTCAAGAGCGCGCCGGGATCGACCTGGAAACGTCGCTGGGCTACCTGCTGAAGGAGGCGTCGAGCGCGCTGCGCGCAGCCATGGAGGAGGTGCTGCGGCCGCTGGGCATGAACGTGACGCGCTATTCCTGCCTCGAACTGCTGGCGCAACGACCGGGCCTGTCGAACTCGGAGCTCGCGCGGGGCGCATTCGTGACCCGCCGCCAGTCGATGAACGTGCTGCTCCAGGCCCTGGAACGAGAGGGCTACGTGACCAGGCCTGCGGAGGCGGCCGTCGGAGGGTCCTGCCCACGCGGCTGACGCCTCGCGGCCGGCGGGTCCTCGAGCAAGCGACCGTGGCGGTCCGGTCCGTCGAGCTCAGGATGCTGGCCGGCCTGAGCGAGACCGAGCAGTCAGCTGCGTTCGGGAGCCTGCAGGGGATGATCCACGCGCTACGCGACGACGACGGCGGCGCGTGAGCCGTTCCCCGGCGCCGCGGCGCTCAGCCCGCGCTGAGCGCCGCGCAGTCGTCGGGCCCCAGCTCGACCGGGTCGCCGGGGGCCAGCTGGGCCAGCACCATCGCCTGCACCAGCGGGTCGGTGGGCAGCCGGCCGTGCGAGACCTGCGAGTCCGAACACACCGACTGCACCGGCAGCTCGAGCGCCCCGGCCAGCTCGGCGGAGGCCGGCGGGGTGACCGTCTGGTCCACGGTGGTCCAGATCGACACCCAGCTGGGGCCGGCCGGCGTCTCGTCCTCGGCGTTCAGGCCGGCGAGCAGGTCGCTGTCGGTGGTCAGCTGCTGGCAGCCATCCCCGCACTCGGCCGGGACGATGCTGCGCGCCAGGTCGGCCACGGTGGTGCCGTGGTGCGGCGAGCCCAGGGTGACCACCCGCCGGGCCTGCGCAGCGCCGCCGTCGGCGGCCCACAGCCGGGCGATCACCCCGCCGGCGGAGTAACCGATGACGTCGACGCTCTCCGCGCCGGTGCGCTCCAGCACCGCGTCGACCGCGTCCCCGAGCGCGTCGGCCGACACCCGCAGGTCGCCGGTGCCGCCGTCGGGCACCGCGACGACGGTCGCGTCGCGCCCCTCGGCGGTGAGCCGCTCGGCCAGCGGCCGCAGCGCCTCCACCGACCCGCCGTACCCGGGCACCAGCAGCACCGGACCGGGCCGATCCGGGTCGGCCGCGCTCCCCGGGCCGGGGTCGTCCGCCCCGCTCAGCAGCGGGACGGCGACCGCCACGGCCACCGCCACCAGCACGAGCGCGAGCAGGGCCAGCAGCAGACGGCGGCGGGCGGGGGCGAGACCGGCGAGCACGGGCCCACTCTCCCTGCTGCCAGCGCCCGGTGCCCGCATCGTGGTGGACTGCACGGGTGCTGAGCCGTGAGGAGTACCTCATCGCGTGGTCCCGCTGGCACGGCGGCACCGACCCGGCCGCCAGCCGGCTGGTGCGCGGGTGGCTCACCCTGGCCTACACGCTGGCCGTGCCGCTGGCCCGGGTGTCGCCGCTGGTGGCCACCGCACTGGGGCTGGTCGTGGCGGGGGCGGCCGTGCCGGCGGCGGCCGCCGGGGGGCTCTGGCTGGTCGCGGCGGGGCTGCTGGTGGGCCTGTCCGGGTTGCTGGACTCCCTCGACGGCGCGCTGGCCATCGCCGGGGGACGGGCGTCCCGGCGGGGCTTCGTGCTGGACTCCGTCGTCGACCGGCTCACCGAGGTGGCCTACGCCCTGGCGCTGTGGGCCGCCGGGGCACCGGGTTGGCTGGCCGTGGCGTTCGGGGCGCTGTGCTGGCTGCCGGACTACCTGCGCGCCCGCGCCGGGCAGGCCGGGGTCAGCGAGACCGGGGCGATCTCGGTGTGGGAGCGGCCCACCCGGGTCGCGATGAGCGGGATGACCCTCGGTGGAGCCGGGGTGGTCGCAGCGGTGGTCTCCCCGGCCCTGGTCTCCCCGGCCCTGGTCTCCCCGGCCGTGGTCGTCGGCATCGGCACCGGGGTCGGTTGCCTGCTCGGCGCCGTGGGCACCGGGCAGCTCGGCGTCCAGCTGCGGCGGGCGCTGGGCGACTGACCGCACCCCTGGAGGGGGAGCGGTCGGGCGGGGCGCCCGGCGGGCTCCTACGCTGGCCGTGCTCCGCGGACGCCGCGGGTCGTGCCCCGCCGTCCTCCAGGAAGCAGCAGCGCCATGTCCGTCGTCGTGACCGGCTCCATCGCCACCGACCACCTGATGACCTTCCCCGGCCGGTTCGCCGACCAGTTCGTCGAGGGGAACATGCAGAACGTCTCGCTGTCCTTCCTCGTCGACGACCTGGTGCAGCACCGCGGCGGTGCGGGCGCCAACATGGCCTACGGTCTGGCGCTGCTCGGGCAGCGGCCGGCGCTGGTCGGCGCCGTCGGCGGCGACTTCGCCGACTACGACGCCTGGCTCACCCGGCACGGGGTCGACACCGGCAGCGTGCACTGGTCCGAGCTGAAGCACACCGCCCGGTTCACCTGCACCACCGACGCGGCGAACAACCAGATCGCGTCCTTCTACTCGGGGGCGATGAGCGAGGCCTCGCTGATCGAGCTGGCCCCGGTGGTGAGCCGGATCGGCGGGGTCGACCTGGTCGTCATCGGGCCGAACGACCCGACCGCGATGGTGCAGCACACCCAGGAGTGCCGGCAGCTGGGCTTCCCCTTCCTCGCCGACCCGTCACAGCAGCTGGCCTGGGCCGACGGCGGGATGATCCGCGAGCTGGTCGACGGCGCGGAGCTGCTGTTCACCAACGAGTACGAGCACGCGCTGCTGCTGCAGAAGACCGGCTGGGACGACGCCGAGGTGCTCGCCCGGGTCGGCTGCTGGGTGACCACCCGGGCGGCCAACGGGGTGCGGGTGGAGCGGGCCGGGCAGGCGCCGATCGAGGTGATCGCCGTCCCGGAGACCAAGCCGGTCGAGCCCACCGGCGGTGGCGACGCGCTGCGCGCCGGCTTCGTCGCCGCCCGCCAGTGGGGGCTCGGCCTGGAGCGGTGCCTGCAGGTCGGCTCCGCGGTGGCGACGGCCGCCGTCGAGGTGGTCGGCACCCAGGAGTACTCGCTGCCCAGGGACGAGTTCCTGGCGCGGTTCACCGACGCCTTCGGCGCCGACGCCGCCGCCGAGGTCGCCCCGCACCTGCCGTGACTTCGTCGTCCTCCGGACGACACCGCGGCCAACGGCCGTCCCCCGGCTGCGACGAGCGCGTCCGGTGATCCGGCCGGGAGGCCTCCGGCCCCCACGTCCGGACCACCAGTGCGACTAGCTGTACTGACCCGCAGCGTTGTTGACGCGGTCGATGGGTGAGCGTCCGCCGATGCCGAGGTGGGGCCGGTTCAGGTTGTAGTGGTTCAACCAGGTCGGCAAGAGGGCGGTGCGGTCGTCGTTGCTGGC
>NZ_JBJHAQ010000062.1:0-12704 GCF_054051115.1 Modestobacter sp. SYSU DS0904
GCCCCCCCCCCCCCCCCCCCCCCCCCCCCCCCCCCCCCCCCCCCCCCCCCCCCCCCCCCCCCCCCCCCCCCCCCCCCCCCCCCCCCCCCCCCCCCCCCCCGCGGCGTCTCCCGTCTCCGAGGGCCCGTTCCTCGTCGTCGGGCTGGGCAACCCCGGTCCGGGCTACGCCGGCAACCGGCACAACGTGGGCGCCATGGTGCTCGCCGAGCTGGCCGCCCGGGCCGGGGTGAAGCTGTCCGCCGGCAAGGGCCCGCGTTCCCGCGCGCTGTCCGGTGAGGGCCGCCTGGCCGGCCGCCGGGTCGTCCTGGCCGTGCCGCTGACCTACATGAACGAGTCCGGGAGCCCGGTGCGCGGGCTGCTGGACTACCACCACCTCCCCGCCACCGACCTCGTCGTCGTCCACGACGAGCTGGACATCGCCTTCGAGGCGGTGCGGCTCAAGCGCGGCGGGGGAGAGGGCGGCCACAACGGCCTGCGCTCCATCACCCGCTCCACCGGCACCAAGGACTACCTCCGCGTCCGCGTCGGCATCGGCCGCCCGCCCGGGCGCCAGGACCCCGCCGACTTCGTCCTCAAGGACTTCTCCGCCACCGAGCGCAAGACGCTGGACCTGCTGATCGCGGAGGCGGCCGACGCCACCGAGCTGCTCCTCGAACGCGGCCTGGAGGCCGCGCAGAACGTGGTGCACCCCCGCAGCTGAGATCACCGGTCACCCCCGGCCGGTGCAGACGGGTGACTCCCGCGTCCCAACGGGTGAACGTCCCCCCGGTGGTTTGCCACCGACTGTGACTTCTTGTGATCGTCACTGTGCGTTGCCGACAGCGCCGGTCCTGGGTCATCTGCACCCGTTCGAGCGGCACTCCCCGGCAGCGCCCACACGCTGAGTGACCGAGACCGATCGCCTGGGGGGAACGTTGTTGCTGCTGCGCACCGAGTCCACGGAGGCCGTCGCCAGTCTCGTGCCCGCCCCCCGGGGGGAGGGTGACGCACGCGTTCCCCAGCCGGCCCCCGCCCCACGGGCGGCCCGCGCCGGGGTCGTCTGGGTCCGCCGTCACCGGCGGCGCCTGGTCGCCGTCGAGGCGACGCTGGCCGCCGTCGCCGGCGCCGCCGTGCTGGTCGCCCGGGACGGCGCCACGGGCGGCGCGCTGTGGTGGGCGTGCCTGTCGCTGGTGGTCGTCTGGCCGCTGCTGCTGGGCGCCACCGGAGCGCACCAGGAACGGTTCCTGGGGGTGGGCAGCGACGAGTTCCGCCGGATCGGCCGCGCCGGCCTGCTGCTGCTCGCCGGCCTCGGGTTCGTCAGCTACGCAGCCGCGCTCGAGCTGAGCCGGGCCCTGGTCGTCGTCGCCGTCCCGCTGCTGACGGTCACAACCCTCGTCGCGCGGTACGCGGCCCGCCGGTGGCTGCAGCGCCGCCGCCTGCGCGGGGAGTGCGTGAAGCGGGTGGTCGTCGTCGGCCGCGGCGGCGCCGCCCTGGAACTGGTCGACCGGCTGCGCAACACCGGCCACGCCGGGCTCGAGGTCGTCGCGCTCTGCGTCACCCCGGCCGACCGGAGCCGGGTGGCGCAGGCCGCCGACCTGCCGGTCGCGGGCCTGGACGACGTCCTCGCGACCGCCGCGCTGACCGGGGCCGACACCATCGCGGTGACGTCGGCATCCGAGACCGCTGCCCAGTACCTGCGGTCGCTGTCCTGGCAGCTGGAGGGCACCGGCCTGGAGCTGCTCGTCGCCCCGGGACTGGTGGAGGTGGCCGGTCCGCGGCTGCACATCCGCCCGTTCGAGGGGCTGCCGCTGCTCGCGGTGGAGCAGCCCCGGTTCGAGGGGTGGCGGCGGGTGGTCAAGGGCGCACTGGACCGCTCGGTCGCGCTGGCCGCGCTCATCGCGCTGGCCCCGGTGTTCGCCGTCCTCGCGGTGGCCGTGCGGCTCTCCGGCCCCGGCCCGGTCTTCTTCCGCCAGCAGCGGGTGGGTGTCGGTGGCGCGGAGTTCACCATGCTCAAGTTCCGCAGCATGGTCGACGGCGCCCACCGCCAGGTCGCCGGTCTCTCCGACGGCAACGACGCGGACGGCCTGCTGTTCAAGATGCGCTCGGACCCCCGGGTCACGCCGGTCGGGCGGTGGCTGCGCCGGCTCTCCCTGGACGAGCTGCCGCAGCTGGTCAACGTGCTCACCGGGTCGATGTCGCTGGTCGGGCCGCGCCCGCCGCTGCCGGAGGAGGTCGCCCGCTACGACTCCTCGGTGAGCCGCCGTCTGCTCGTCCGGCCCGGGCTCACCGGACTGTGGCAGATCTCTGGTCGCAGCGACCTCTCCTGGGAGGAGGCGGTCCGGCTGGACCTGCGCTACGTGGAGAACTGGTCGCTGGCGCTGGACGCCCAGATCCTCTGGAAGACCGCCCGCGCGGTGGTCTCCGCGTCCGGTGCCTACTGACCGATCCGACCGACCCGGTCGGGTGACGGCGCCCCCGGCGGGGCTTCCTCCCTCCGGGTGACGGCGGTGTCGCAAAGGGCGACTCCGGCGTCCGGTCGGGAGATGGTCGGTCCTGGAGCGGCCGGTCCAGCTACCGGCCAAGCGCGTCCGGGGCCGTCCCGGACCGGCACGAGGCACCCCCGTTCGAGGGCGCCGAACCCCACCACGGGAGAAACGGAGCTGCAGACCATGCCATCCAGGAGGTCGGACCCGCTTCGCATCGCGCTGGTGGGGACCCGTGGGGTCCCGGCCCGGTACGGCGGCTTCGAGACAGCCGTCGAGGAGGTCGGCCGCCGGCTGGCCGACGCCGGCCACGACGTCGTCGTCTACTGCCGGACGGCGGCCGACCAGCCTCGCCCGGCCACCCACCTGGGCATGCGCCTGGTGCATCTGCCCGCGCTGCGCCGCCGCTCGCTGGAGACGCTGAGCCACACCGGGCTGTCGGTGGCGCACCTGCTCACCCACCGGGTCGACGCCGCCGTGGTGTTCAACGCCGCCAACGCCCCCTGGCTGCCGCTGCTGCGCGCCGCCCGCATCCCGGTCGCCACCCACGTGGACGGCCTGGAGTGGAAGCGCGCCAAGTGGGGCGGGGTCGGCAAGCGGTACTACCGGGTCGTCGAGGCGCTGTCGGTCCGCTGGTCCGACGCACTGATCGCCGACGCGCAGGGCATCGCGGACTACTACCGCGACGAGTTCTCCGCGCCCACCGAGCAGATCGCCTACGGCGCCCCGAAGCTCGACGACCCGGCCGAGGACAAGCTCGCCGCGGCCGGCCTCACCCCCCGCGGCTTCCACCTGGTCGTGGCCCGCTTCGAGCCGGAGAACCACGTCGACGTCATCGTCGACGGGTACCGGCGCAGCGACGCCCAGCTCCCGCTCGTCGTGGTGGGCTCGGCCCCCTACGCCGACGACTACACCCGCCGCGTGCACGACCTCGCCGACGACCGCGTGCGGTTCCTGGGCGGGGTCTGGGACCAGGAGCTGCTCGACCAGCTCTACCGGCACTGCCACACCTACCTGCACGGTCACTCGGTGGGCGGCACCAACCCCTCGCTGCTGCGCGCCATCGGCGCCGGGGCGGCGACCATCGCCTACGACGTCTCCTTCAACCGCGAGGTGCTCGAGACCAGCGGCCGCTACTTCCGCACCGCCGGCGACGTCGCCGCCGCGCTCGCCGGCTCCGAGGCCGACGTGGCCGGCACCCGGCGGCGGGGCAAGCGCGCCCGGCTGCTGTCGGCCCGCTACGACTGGGACCACGTGGCCCAGGCATACGAGGCGCTGTGCCAGCGGCTGGCGGCCCGCGACTTCCCGCGGTCCCGGCCCAGCGGCCGGCGGCTGCGGCTCGGCCCGGCGGCTGCTCCGGGCGAGCCCGTCACCGCCGTGCCGCGGCCGGCGGTGTCGCCGACCCCCCGCACGCCGACCGAGTACCCGCAGCGCCCGTCGTCCCCCGCGGCGGCCGACTCCTCCTCCGCACGGTCGGCCGGGGCATGAGCGAGATCCTGGAACGCCCGGCGGCGCCGGTCCCGGCCGACCGGCCCCGACCGGGCGAGGAGACGCTGCGGGAGACGCTCCGCCGACTGGGGGCGGCGCAGAAGGGTGCCAAGGGCGCCCCGGCCTACTCGCGGTTCGTCAACCGCAAGCTCGGCCGGTTGCTGGCGGCGCTCGCCTTCCACGCCCGGCTCACGCCGAACGCGGTGACCGGTCTCAGCGCCCTCTGCACCTTCACCGGCATCGCGGTGCTGGCCCTGGTCCCGGCGTCCTGGGCGCTGGGTTTCGCCGTGGCCGTGCTGCTGGTCGTCGGCTATGCACTGGACTCCGCCGACGGTCAGCTGGCGCGGCTGCGCGGCGGCGGCTCCCCGGCGGGTGAGTGGCTGGACCACATGGTCGACGCGCTGAAGATCGCCAGCCTGCACCTGGCCCTGCTCGTCGGGCTGTACCGGTTCGAGTCGGTGGAGCGCGGTGCGTGGCTGCTGCTGCCTCTCGGGTTCTCGGTCGTGTCGGTGGTGCTGTTCTTCGGCACCCTGCTCAACGAGTCGCTACGCGCTCAGCACGGCGCCCCCACCCGGGCGGCCCGGTCCGACGCCCGGCCCAGCGTGCTGCGCTCGCTGCTCGCCGTGCCGACCGACTACGGCCTGCTCTGCCTGGTGTTCCTCCTGCTGGGCGCGCCGGCACTGTTCCTCACCGCCTATGCGGTGCTGCTCCTCGCGACGGCGGCCTACCTGGCCCTCGCAGTGGTCAAGTGGTTCACGGAGATGGGCAGGTTGTCACGATGAGCGTTCCCCCCACGGTCGACGAGTCCACGGACGGCGCGGCTCCGACCGGCCGGCGGCGTCGCCGCGCGGTGATCGCCGCGCTCGCCGTCCTGGTGGTCGCTGCTCTCGTCGTCCTCGGGGCCGTGATCACCGGCGACGACGACGGGACGGCCACCCCTGACGGGACGTCGAGCTCCGCGGCGGAGTCGGTCCCCACGGACGGCTCTGCCGATGGCACGGCCGGTGCCGAGCCGTCCGAGCCGACGGCGGCAGCTCCGGAGGAGGCTCCGACCCCCTCGACGGGCGCCAACCCGGCAACCCCACCGGCCGACTCGGCTGAGCTCCCGCCGGCACTGCCGGTGGTATCCCTCGACGAGCCGGTCGTGGTGGACGGGCTGACTGCGTCCCTGTCCCTGATCGAGGCCATCGAGGGGCGCGCCACCGGCCCCGGGGACGTCGCCGGCCCGGCCGTCCGGGTGACCGTGCGGATCGACAACCCCACCGACGGCGAGCTCTCGCTCGACGGCGTCTCGGTCAACCTGTTCCACGGGCCGGACCGGACCCCCGCCTCGCCGCTCGCGGACCCGTCGCGTTCACCGTTCGGAGGAACGCTGCCCTCGGGCGATGCGGCTGAGGGCGTCTACGTCTTCAGCGTGCCCACCGACGCCCGGTCCGACGTCACCGTCGAGGTCGGGTACCGGGCGGGAGCGCAGCTGGCCGCTTTCACCGGTGCGGTCAGCTGACCTGCCCGGTGAGCACGTGCGCGTGCCGTGCCCGCGGCGCGCGCCCTCGGCTGACTGTGAGGCTGGCCGGGTCAGTCCGTCGGTGATGGGCTGACGGCCGGCAGTGGTGGGCGGCGTGCCCCTTGGTCTGACTGGCTTCGCCTTGCATCGGACCTGTCCGCCTGCTGCTGCCGGCACCGGCCCGGCCGGAGACGTTGGCCTGATCAGGAGCTTGACCGCCAGTGGCTGCTGGCGTGTCTCATCACAGTCCTGCCATCTCCGCACCGGACCGTGACCTGCTGCGTCCCCCGGTCGAGGAGGAGAACGCATGTCCATGCCGGCAGAACTGGTCGAGGTCGTCATCGGCGTCGACACCCACAGCCAGACCCACACCGCCGCGGTCCTCGACGCCCGTGCCGGTGGCGTGCTGGCGCCGGCCTGGCCCGCCACCTGGCCGCCGTCGAGGAGATGGTGATCGAACTGGACCGGCCCAAGCGCTCGGCCCGGCGGCCGGTGCCGAGTCTGGCTCGATCGATGCCGAACTCGCCGCCTGCGATCCGCTGGCCCGCACCCGACTGGACCAACCCGAGACCGGCGCAGAGCGGGCCGCACTGCATGTGCGCCTGACCGCCCGGCGGGCCGCAGTCGAGGCTGCCACCGCCGGCCAGCGGCAGCTGCTGGCGATGGTCATCACCGCTCCAGAGCCGGTGCGGGCCCGGTTCCGCTGCCAGACCACCGGCGCCGTGATCGCTACCGTTGCGAGACTGCGGCCGGGCGCCAGCGGCGGGGACGCGGAGGCGTTCACCGCACTGACCGTGCTGCATGACCCGGCCCGGCGCATCCGCTTCCTCAAGGCTGAAGCACTCGATCACGAGGGCCATCCGCGCGATCGTGGGGTCCTGGCGGCCGGACCTGCTGGAGCTGACCGGAGTCGGTCCCATCGCCGCCGCCACCGTGCTCACCGCCTGGTCCCACCCGGCCGCTGCCGGAACGACGCCGCCTTCGCCATGCTCGCCGGCACCGCCCCGATCCCGGCGTCCTCGGGCAAGACCGTGTCCTACCGGCTCAACCGCTGAGGTGGCCGCCAGCGCAACCGGGCCCTGCACACCGTGGTCCTCACCCGGCTGCAACGCGACGAGCGCACCCGCGCCTACGCCGACTGCCGCCGCGCCCGCGGCAAGACCGACCGCGAGATCAAGTGCTGCCTCAAGCGCTACATCGTCCGCGAGCTCCACCGACGCCTCGAATCACCACCAGTCGTTCGCGCGTCGGGCGGCGTTCCCACGCCCTCCGCCGCTGGCGGTCCTGAGCGATCGCTGAAAGTAGCTGATTGAGTACAGTGAGTTCGAAATCCTCACCGACGGGTGGCGACCGGCACGGAGCGTCACTGGGTCGGGGGATCCCGACCCCTCATTCATCACGCTTAGTGTTCAGGAGCTGCTCTCGGCGTTGGCCAGAGCGACCTCTGGATCGAGTGGGGAAACTGAATGTCTGCACGAGCGACCGAAGCGACGAGGACGGTCCTGGCAGGACTGCTCAGCCTCCTGTTGTTCGCCGGTTCGGTCGGTGGGTTGGCCACCGGCACGGCCCGCGCGGACTCGGCCCCGCTCGACCCGGCGAATCCCGCGACACCGACCACCGTGACCGCCGATGCGCTGCCGACCGTGCAGATCAACGGCGTGGTGTGGTCGCAGGTCGTCGTCGGGAACACCGTCTACGCCGCGGGCCAGTTCAGCCGGGCGCGGCCGGCCGGCGCGGCCGCCGGCACCCAGGAGACGGCGCGGGGCAACCTGCTCGCCTACGACATCCGCACCGGTGAGCTGATCACGTCGTTCGCACCGAGCCTCAACGCCCAGGCGCTGGTGGTGGCCGCGTCCCCGGACGGGTCGCGGATCTACGTCGGCGGTGACTTCACGCAGGCGGACGGCCAGCCCCGCAACCGGGTCGCTGCGTACAGCACCTCGACCGGCGAGCTGATCGGCGACTTCCGCCCCAGCGTCTCCAACCGGGTGCGGGCCATCGCCGCCACGAACGACACGGTCTACCTGGGCGGCAACTTCGCGGCGGTCGGATCCGTGAGCCGCA
Source organism: Modestobacter sp. SYSU DS0904 (assembly GCF_054051115.1). Taxonomy (NCBI): domain Bacteria; kingdom Bacillati; phylum Actinomycetota; class Actinomycetes; order Geodermatophilales; family Geodermatophilaceae; genus Modestobacter; species Modestobacter sp. SYSU DS0904. The sequence goes on from NZ_JBJHAQ010000062.1 coordinate 7,519, forward strand.
ACCGGCTGGCCGCGGTCTCGGCAGTCGACGGAGCGCTGCTGCCCTGGGCGCCGCAGCCGGGTGTGGGATCGACCGACGGGAACCGCGACGGCAACCTCAGCACCAGCAACGAGGTGATGGCCCTGGTCCTCACCGGAGGCGGCGCCCAGGTGGTCGCCGCTGGCCGCTTCGACTCGCTCAACGAGGTCAAGGCCACCGGCGTCGGCGCGCTCGATCCGGTCAGCGCCGAGACGCGGCCCTTCGCCGTCAACCAGCTGATCACCAACCAGGGCATCAACGCCGCCATCTGGAGCCTGTCCACCGACGGGACCACCGTCTACGGCACCGGCTACGACTACTTCGGCCCCGGCAACCTGGAGGGTTCCTTCGCCGCGGACGCGGACGGTGGCACCGTGCAGTGGATCAACGACTGCCGGGGCGACAGCTACTCCAGCTTCCCGGTCAACGGTGCGCTCTACGCGGCCACGCACGCCCACGACTGCAAGAACATCGGCGCCTTCCCGGAGCAGAGCCCGCGGGTGCACAAGTACGCCACGGCCGTGAGCCTGCAGGCCACCGGCACCGCCGGGTCCCACACACTCCGCAACGCCAACTTCCAGGGGCAGCCGACCCCCTCGCTGCTGCCCTGGTTCCCGACCATGACCCCGGGCAGCTACACCGGGCAGTACCAGGCGGGCTGGAGCGTGGCCGGCAACGGCGAGTACGTCGTCTACGGCGGGGAGTTCCCGCGGGTCAATGGCACCGGACAGCAGGGACTGGTCCGGTACGCGTTGCCGACGAACGCACCCAACCGGGTCGGTCCCAGCTCGGCCGGCCTGACCCCCACTGTCGTGTCGTTCGCCCCGGGCGTCGCCCGGGTCGGCTGGACCGCCACGAGTGACCAGGACAACGAGAACCTGACGTACCGGGTCTACCGGGACGGTGACACCAGGACGCCGGTGTACGAGGTCACTGCGGCGTCCACGTGGTGGAACACGCCGGCGATGAGCTTCACGGACGTCGGCGTCACCGGCGGCGGGCACACCTACCGGGTCAGTGCCGTCGACCCGGTGGGCAACCAGGTGAACGGGTCCTGGACGGCGGTCGAGGTGCTCGAGGGCGCCGCTGCCGAGCGGCCCTACGGCGACACCGTCCGCGCCGACGGCGCCCAGCACCACTGGCCGCTCGGCGAGCCCAGCGGGACCACCGGCTACGACTACGCCGGCTCCGCAGACCTCACGGTGGGCTCCGGTGTGGTCCACGGGCAGGAGGGCGCCATCTCCGGCGACCTCGACACCGCCTACCAGTTCGGCGGCACGAGCGACGGTCTGGCGGCCACCCGGGCGGCGGTCCCCGCACCGGACACCTTCACCACCGAAGCGTGGTTCCGGACCACGACGACCCAGGGCGGGAAGCTGATCGGTTTCGGCAGCGCCAGCACCGGCATCAGCAGCAACCGGGACCGGCACGTCTACATGGACCTCGAGGGTCGGGTCCACTTCGGTGTCTACGACGGCGCCCGGCGCTCGATCAACGGCTCCGAGGTCTACAACGACGGCGAGTGGCACCACGTCGTGGCGTCCCTGAGCCCGGCCGGCATGAGCCTCTACCTCGACGGGGCGCTGGTCGGCTCGCGTGCCGAGGTGACAGCCGGGCAGAGCTACAGCGGCTACTGGCGCATCGGCGGGGACCGCGGCTGGGTCGGGGACGACTGGTTCACCGGCCAGATCGACGAGGTCGCGATCTACCCGACCGCGTTGTCGGCAGCCCAGGTCGCCGACCACCACACCCTGGGTTCCACCGGCGAGTCGGTCAACGTCGCCCCCACGGCCGCGTTCACCTCCACGGTGGCGGACCTGACCGCGTCGTTCGACGGCTCCGGCTCCACCGACATCGACGGCACGGTCGAATCCTTCGCCTGGGACTTCGGCGACGGGGCGACCGGGACAGGGGCGACGGCGACCCACACGTACGCCGCCGCAGGCACGTACACGGTGACCCTGACCGCCACCGACGACGGCGGTGCCACCGCTGCGCGGACCGGGTCGGTCACCGTGACCGACCCGCCGCCGAACCAGGCGCCGACGGCGGCGTTCTCTGCGACGGCGGCCGGTCTGTCGGTGTCGGTGGACGGGACGGCCTCGGCGGACACCGACGGCACCGTGGCTTCCTACGGCTGGGACTTCGGTGACGGGTCGACCGGCAACGGGGCGATGGCGGAGCACACCTACGCTGCCGCGGGTTCCTACGAGGTGACGCTGACGGTGACCGATGCGGACGGTGCCACCGGCTCCGCTGCGGAGACGGTGACCGTGACGGAGGCCGTCGCACCGCCGGTCCTGGCCTCGGACGCCTTCGGGCGGACCATCAGCGGTGGGCTGGGCACGGCCGATGTCGGCGGCGAGTGGGTCGTCAGTGCCGGCGGAGCCCGCCAGTCGGTGCGACCGGGGGCGGCGGCGCTGGACATGACGTCGGGCACCAACACGGGGTCGTACCTGACCGACGTCTCGCAGACCAGCGCCGACCTGCGGACCGCGATCTCGCTGTCGGAGGTGCCGACCGGCGGTGGTGCGTTCCTCTACGTGCAGCCCCGTCGGCTGGGCACCAACCAGGAGTACCGGGCTCGGGTCCGCGTCCTGGCAGACGGCACCGTGCGGGTGGCCTTCACTCGGCTGTCGGGCTCGGCGAGCGAGACCATCATCGGTGGTGAGCAGCTGGTCCCCGGGCTGACCTACACCGCAGGCACCGTGCTGAACCTGCGGGTCCAGGCAGTGGGCACCGGCACGACGGAGCTGGCCGCGACGGTGTGGGCGGCGGGCTCGGATGAGCCGGTGGAGCCGACGGTGACCCGCACCGACTCCACCGCGTCGCTGCAGGCAACTGGGTCGGTCGGCCTCTCCGGCTACCTGTCCGGCAGCGCGACCGCGCCGGTCGGTGTCCGGGTCACCGGCTTCACCGCGGTGCCCGTGGGCGCATCGGAGCCGGCGCCGGAGAACGTGGCGCCGACCGCGGTGTTCAGTTCGGCGGTGGCCGGTCTGGCGGTGTCCTTCGACGGTGGGGCGTCCACCGACGTCGATGGCTCGGTGGCCTCCCACGGCTGGGACTTCGGTGACGGGGCGACCGGGACCGGGGCGAGCGTGGACCACGTCTACGCCGCGGCGGGGACGTACCCGGTGACGCTGACGGTGACCGACGACGATGGCGCGACCGGCACGGTCGTGGAGTCGGTGACGGTCACCGAGCCGACGGAGCCGACGGAGCCGACGGAGCCGACGGAGCCGACCGAGCCGACGGAGCCGACGGAGCCGACCGAGCCGACGGAGCCGACGGAGCCGACGGAGCCGACGGAGCCGACGGAGCCGACGGAGCCGACGGAGCCGACGGAGCCGACCGAGCCGACGGAGCCGGCTGTCGTGGTGGCCGACTCCTTCGACCGGACGGTGTCCGGTGGGCTGGGGACCGCGGACGTGGGTGGCGCGTGGAGCGTCCAGTTCGGTGGTGCCCGGCAGTCGGTCAGCCCGGGGGCGGCGACGCTGCAGCTGGGGGCGGGCGGGCACAACACCGGTTCGTTCCTGCCGGAGGTGAGCCAGACCAGCGCGGACGTGCTGGCCACGCTGGCCGTGGACGGTGCGCCCACCGGTGGTGGTACCTACGTGTACGTGACCGGGCGCCGGGTCAGCGCGACCGAGCTGTACCGCGCCCGGTTGCGGTTCCTGACCGATGGCACCGTGCGGGTGGCGATCACCCGGCTGGCCGGCTCCTTCAGTGAGACCCTCATCGGCGGGGAGGTCGTCGTCCCGGGCGTCAGCTCGGCACCGGGCACCCCGCTGCACGTGCGGCTGACGGCGGACGGCACCGGTACCACGGAGCTGGCCGCGACGGTGTGGGCCGCGGGCACCGACGAGCCGGTGGAGCCGACGGTGACCCGCACCGACTCCACCGCCTCCCTCCAGGCGGCCGGCGGCGTGGGCATCTCCGCCTATCTCTCGGGCAGTGCGACGGCGCCGGTCGGCGTCCGGTTCACCGGGCTGACCGCGGTCCCCGTAGGTGCAGCTGCCCCGGAGCCGGAGCCGGAGCCGGAGCCCGAGCCGGTGAACGTGGCGCCGACCGCGGTGTTCAGTTCGGCGGTGGCCGGTCTGGCGGTGTCCTTCGACGGTGGGGCGTCCACCGACGTCGATGGCTCGGTGGCCTCCCACGGCTGGGACTTCGGTGACGGGGCGACCGGGACCGGGGCGAGCGTGGACCACGTCTACGCCGCGGCGGGGACGTACCCGGTGACGCTGACGGTGACCGACGACGATGGCGCGACCGGCACGGTCGTGGAGTCGGTGACGGTCACCGAGCCGACCGAGCCGACGGAGCCGACGGAGCCGACGGAGCCGACGGAGCCGACCGAGCCGACGGAGCCGACGGAGCCGACGGAGCCGACCGAGCCGACGGAGCCGGCTGTCGTGGTGGCCGACTCCTTCGACCGGACGGTGTCCGGTGGGCTGGGGACCGCGGACGTGGGTGGCGCGTGGAGCGTCCAGTTCGGTGGTGCCCGGCAGTCGGTCAGCCCGGGGGCGGCGACGCTGCAGCTGGGGGCGGGCGGGCACAACACCGGTTCGTTCCTGCCGGAGGTGAGCCAGACCAGCGCGGACGTGCTGGCCACGCTGGCCGTGGACGGTGCGCCCACCGGTGGTGGCACCTACGTGTACGTGACCGGGCGCCGGGTCAGCGCGACCGAGCTGTACCGCGCCCGGTTGCGGTTCCTGACCGATGGCACCGTGCGGGTGGCGATCACCCGGCTGGCCGGCTCCTTCAGCGAGACCCTCATCGGGAGCGAGGTGACCGTCCCCGGTCTGGCCTACACGCCCGGCACCGGGCTCCAGGTCCGCTTCCAGGTCTCCGGGACCGGCACCACGGAGCTGTCGACCACGGTCTGGGCAGCCGGCAGTGACGAACCCGTCGAGCCGACGGTGACCCGCACCGACTCCACCGCCTCCCTCCAGGCGGCCGGCGGCGTGGGCATCTCCGCCTACCTGTCGAGCAGTGCGACGGCGCCGGCCGCCGTCCGGTTCACCGCGTTCGGCGTGCAGGCGAGGGGCTGACCACCGCGGGGGGGGGGGGGGGGGGGGGGGGGGGGGGGGGGGGGGGCGGGCCGCGGCCGCGCGGCCGGGCGGGGCGCACGTCCCCCGGCCCGGCGGCGGGGGCGGCCGCGTGTGGGG
>NZ_JBJHAQ010000063.1:0-11534 GCF_054051115.1 Modestobacter sp. SYSU DS0904
CCCCCCCCCCCCCCCCCCCCCCCCCCCCCCCCCCCCCCCCCCCCCCCCCCCCCCCCCCCCCCCCCCCCCCCCCCCCCCCCCCCCCCCCCCCCCCCCCCCCCCCCCCCCCCCCCCCCCCCCCCCGGCGGGGGTCAGGGGCGGGTGCGCAGGGTGGCCCGCTTGAGCCGGACGATGAGCCGCATCCCGCCGGAGCGGGCCAGCTCCCGCTGCCGCTGCTGCAGCTGGGCACCGAGCTGCTCCAGCCGCTCCTCGCCGAGGGCGTGCGACTGGGGGAACATCCGCTGCTCCTCCTCGAAGGTGTGGTGCCGCAGCGTCGACTCGAGCATCCGCACCTCGGCGGTGAACTCCGGGTCGTCCAGCGCCAGGCGCATCACCACGGCGAGCTGGTCGTCGATCTGGCGGTGCTCGGCGTGCGCGAGGGACAGCAGCGGGGAGACGTCGACGACGGCCGGGTAGAACAGCTCGTCCTCGATCTGGGTGTGCACCTCCAGCTCCCGCAGCAGCTCGTCGCGCAGCCGCCGGCGACGGTCGGTCTGCTCCGGCGTGCTCTCGGCGAGGTCGCGGAGCAGGCCACGCAGCACGTCGTGGTGCGCGGTGAGCACCTCGTCGGCCTTCATCGGGACGCCTCCTCGACCGTGGTGACCGCCGTCGGGCTGCGCCAGTGCGCCCGGCGGCGGATCTCGACCTGCCCGTCGCGGACCCGGGTGTCGAAGCAGGGCAGCGGCGCGGTCGACGGCCCCTGTGCCGGTTCGCCGTCCGCCAGCGAGAACCGGGAGCCGTGCCAGGGGCAGACCAGCTCGCCGCGGTGCAGCCACCCCTCCCCCATCGGCCCGCCCAGGTGCGGGCAGCGGCCACCGACGGCGCGCACCTCGCCACCGGTGGCGACCAGCACGACCGGGACGCCGTCGACGTCGACGCCGACCGGCTCGCCCTCGGGCAGGTCGGCGGCTGCGGCGACCGGGGTGAACCGGCGCGGCTCGCTGCTGCGCTCGCTGTGGTCGACCCCCAGGCGGTGCCGGTAGGACAGCGCCCCGCCCAGGTAGCTGGCGGCCAGGGTGAGCGCGAAGCCGGCCGTGGCGGTGACCCGGGCCCGCACCGCCCGCCCGCGGGTGCGGTCGGTGAACGACCACACGTAGAGGCCCAGGGCTGCGGAGTTGACGGCGGCGTGCACCATCCCCACCCGCCGGGCGCCGTCGTGCGCGTGCTGCCAGTCGGTGAGCCCGGTGGCCGCCGACGCGACGGCGCCGGTGATCCCGAGCCCGACGACGGTGCGGGCGGCCTGGCCGGTCGCCGCGCCACCACGGCCGGCGGCGTCGAGACCGTCCAGCAGCAGCGCGCTGCTCCACGCCCCGATCGGCACGGTCACCAGGACCGGGTGCAGCGGGTGCCCCAGCCACACGCCGTGCAGCAGGTCCTGCAGCGGCCGCGCCCACCGGCCGGTCAGCAGGAAGGTCAGCGCGACGCCGTGCTCCAGCTGGTAGCCCGGCGCGTCGAGCTGCTCCCACCGCTCGACCGCCCCGGTGGCCCGCTCGAAGAGCCCACGCACCCTCATCGGGTCGCTCCCCGGCCGGTGGGCGGACGGGACCGGGCGGCGTCGGATTCGGCCATGCTGCCCGCGTGCCCAGCGGACCGCCGTCGCAACCGTCAACCAACAGGTCAGCGCACCTCGGCGGCGTCGCCCGCGAGCCACTCGGCGAAGGTGACCCGACCCCGGTCGGCGCCCGGCCCGGGTACGAGGCTGCCGTCGCGCATCCGGCGGCCGGCAGCGCCGGGCAGCGGCACCCGGAGCACCCGGCGGCGCTGCCCGGTCGCGGCGAGCCACCGGCGCACCAGGTCGGCGAGCTCGGCCTCCTCCGGACCGCCGAGATCGGTCACCCGCCCGCGCGGCGCTCCCTCGGCGAGCGTGACCAGCGCCCCGGCGACCTCGCTCGCGGCGACGGTCGCCGCCCGCAGCGCCGGGACGACGACGACCGGGCCGACCGCCGTCCGCCCGACCAGCTGCCCGGCGAACTCGTGGAACTGGGTGGCCCGCAGCAGCGTCCACGCCACCGGGCCGGCGGCGATCAGCCGCTCCTGCGCGATCTTGCCGGCGTAGTAGCCGCTGGTCTCCCCGTCGATGCCGACGATGGACAGGGCGACGTGGTGGCCGACGCCAGCGGCCTCCTCGGCGGCGAGCAGGTGCTCCGTGGCGCGGGTGAAGAAGTCGACCGACACCCGGGCCCTGGTGGTGACGACGCTGGTGACGTCGACGACGACGTCGGCGCCGGCGAGCGCCCGGTCGAGCCCCGCGCCGGTGGTGACGTCCTGCCCTGTGCCGCGCGACAGCGGGACGACGGTGTACCCGGCCGCCCGGGCCTGCGCGACGACGTGCCGGCCGACCGCCCCGGTGGCCCCGGCGACGGCGATCCTCAGCTGCTGCGGTGTTGTCATGCCCTGTTGACGACGCAGCCCGCCGGGATGTGAGGCTGCCCGGGTGACGGTGGACGAGCAGCGCGGGCACCTGATGGGCGTCGCCTACCGGATGCTCGGCACGGTGGCCGACGCCGAGGACGCCGTCCAGGAGACCTTCGCCCGCTGGTACCGGCTGACCGACGACGAGCGGGCCGCGATCGACCGGCCGGCCGCCTGGCTGACCCGGGTGGCGAGCCGCGTGTGCCTGGACGCGCTCGGGTCGGCGCGGGCCCGCCGGGAGCGCTACGTCGGCGAGTGGCTGCCCGAGCCGGTGCCGGTCGACGCGGTCGACGACCCGGCCGAGCGGGCGGCGCTGACCGACTCGGTGGGCCTGGCGCTGCTCGTCGTCCTGGAGTCACTGACCCCGGCCGAGCGGGTCGTGTTCGTGCTGCACGAGGTGTTCGCGGTGCCGTTCGGGGAGATCGCCGAGGCGGTCGGGCGCACTCCCGCGGCGTGCCGGCAGCTGGCCGGCTCGGCCCGTCGCCGGGTCGACGCCGCCCGGGACGGCGCCCCGACACCGGCCCGGCGGGACGCGGTGGTGCGCGCCTTCGTCGCGGCCTGCGCCGGCGGCGACCTCACCGCGCTGGTGGCCGTGCTGGACCCCGGCGTCACCCTGCGCTCGGACGGCGGCGGCCTGGTCAGCGCCGCGCGCGCCCCGGTGCACGGGCCGGTGCACGTGGCGCGCTTCCTGCTCGGGGTGCTGGCGAAGAACCCGGCGGCCCGGGTGGAGGAGGTCACCACCGGGGACGGCGTCGCGCATCTGTGGCGCGAGGGGGACGCCGTCCGCGGGCTGCTCACCCTCGGCGTCACCGGCGACCGGGCCACCGACGTCTGGATCGTGATGAACCCGGAGAAGCTCACCCGCTGGGCCTGATCGCGCAGGGTCTCTCGACCCTCCCGCATGCGTCGCCGCGCACCTAGCGTCGGCGTCGGGTCGGCGTTCCCGGCGGCCCACGGACGAGCGGAGGAGAGCCATGCGCGCGGTGCAGTACCGGACGATCGGCGGCGAGCCGGAGGTGGTGGAGGTGCCCACCCCCGAGCCGGGCCCGGGTCAGGTGCGGCTGCGGGTGACCGCCGCGGGGCTGTGCCACTCCGACGCGTTCGTCATGGGGCTGCCGGCCGACCAGTACGTCTACGGCCTGCCGCTGACGCTGGGGCATGAGGGCGCCGGCGTCGTCGACGCCCTCGGCGACGGGGTCACCGGCGTGGCGGTCGGTGACCCGGTGGCGGTCTACGGCCCGTGGGGCTGCGGGCTCTGCTACGCCTGCGCCCGCGGCGCGGAGAACTACTGCACCCGCGCCGCCGAGCTGGGCATCCAGCCGCCCGGGCTGGGCTCCCCCGGCGCGCTCGCCGAGTACATGCTGGTGGACGACGTCCGGCACCTGGTGCCGCTGGGCGACCTGGACCCGGTGGCCACCGTGTCGCTCACCGACGCCGGCCTGACCCCGTACCACGCGATCGTCTCCAGCCTGGGCGCGCTGCAGCCGGGCGGGACGGCGGTGGTGATCGGCGCCGGCGGGCTCGGGCACGTGGCCATCCAGCTGCTGCGGGCGATCTCCGGGGCGACCGTGGTCGCGCTGGACATCAGCGACGAGAAGCTCGAGCTGGCGAAGCAGGTGGGCGCCCACCACGTGCTGCGCTCCGACGCCGGTGCCGCCGCGGCGATCCGCGAGCTGACCGGCGGGGTGGGGGCGCCGGCGGTCTTCGACATCGTCGGCTCGCCGGCAACGATCGAGCTCGCCCGCCAGGTGGTGGCGATCGACGGGGTGGTGCAGATCGTCGGCATCGGCGGCGGCACGCTGCCCACCGGGTTCTTCTCCACCCCGATGGGCGCCGCGGTGCGGGCGCCGTACTGGGGCACCCGGACCGAGTTGATGGAGGTGCTGGACCTGGCGCGGGCCGGGGCGGTGCACGTGGAGGTCGAGCGGTTCACCCTCGACGAGGCACCGGAGGCCTACCGGCGACTGCACGCGGGCACGATCCGCGGCCGCGCCGTCGTCGTCCCCTGAGTTCTCCGGGCCGGCCGGGACGAACGGGACCTCATCCGTCACATCCCGGCCGGGCTCCCGGACTCCGCGGTTCCGCGGGGGTAGACAGGTCGCATGGGCGACTCCCCGTGCCCGCGTCAGCCGGTGGCGATCGAGGCCGAGTGCGTCCCCGTGCTGGGCGAGGCGCTGGCCTCCCTCGCCGTGCCGGTGGTGACCCGGCTGATCCTCACCGCGGACCAGGAGATCCTGGGCGCCCGCGTCACCGTCGGCGTCCGCAGCGGTGAACGCCGGCTCGCGACGCCGGTCGAGCTGCGCGCCGACCTGCTGCCCGGCCGGCCCACCGTGCTGCTCGACGTCCCGCTGCTGCTCGACCCGGCCGCGCTGGGCGCGCTGACCGAGACCGCGCCCGGCGAGGTCGAGGTGCAGGTCGAGCACGACGGCGAGGAACGGGCGCGGGTGAGCACCCCGGTGCGGGTGCTCGGCTCCGGGCAGTGGCTGGCCGCGCCGGTTCCCCTGGCGCTGGAGCTGCTGGCCGCGCACGTGCGGCCCGACGACCCGGCGGTGGCCGGGCTGGTCGGCGCGGCCGCGGACCACCTGCGGCTGCGCACCGGCCGCCGCGAGCTGACCGACGTGGACCCCGCCCAGTTGGACCAGGCCGCCGGGGCGATCGTCGAGGCGATGCGGCGCCGCGGCATCCGACCGCTCCGGGCGGGAGCCTGCTGGGCCGACGCCCCGCTGCGGATCCGCACCCCCACCGAGGTGCTCGACGAGCGCGCGGGCACCGACCTGGACACCGTCCTCACGCTGGCCGCCGCGTTCGAGCACGCCGGGCTGCGGCCGCTGGTGTGGATCACCGCCGACGACGCCGGCCCCGCGCACGCCTTCCTCGGCTGGTGGCGGGGCGGCCCGGGCGCCGAGCACACCGCGACCACCGACGTCGCCGGGCTCGCCGAGCTGGTCGACGACGGCGCGATCCAGCTGGTCGAGCCGGCCCTGCTGCACGCCGGCGCCCCGCCCGCGACCTTCGGCGACCTGCACCGGACGGCGGCCGCCACCTGGCTCACCGGGGACCGGCACCGGCTCCTCGGGGTCACCGACGTGCACCGGGCCCGGTGGGACGGCGTCCGGCCGCTCGGGCCGGCGCCCCGGACGGCGACCCCGCTGGCCACCGCACTGGCCACCCTGCCGGCGCCGCAGCCGCTGGACCTCGCCGGCGCCGTCGCGCTCACCGTGCCCGCCGGCCGGCTGTCCGCGCTCGCCGGGCGGCTGACCGACGGGGCCCCGCTGACCCTGCTGCCCGTTGACCAGCTCGGCGCCGCCGCCCGCCGCCGGGGCATCCGCGCGGCCCGCGACCTCCCGGCGCACCAGCTGTCCGAGCTGCTGGTGGAGCACGGCGGCCTGTACACCGAGCTGCCGTCGGCCACCTACGGCGAGCAGCTCGGTGAGCTGGCCGAGCGCGCCCGCGCCGTCATCGAGGAGACCGGCAGCAACGATCTGTGCCTGGCGCTCGGCTCGGTCACTTGGACCCCGGACAGCCGGGTGGTGCGCGCTCCGCTGGTGCTGCTGCCGGTGACCCTCACCGCCGGCGCCAACGGCTCGTTCCGGCTGGTCGCCGACCCGACCGGCGGCGGAACGGCGAACGCGCAGCTGCTGGCCGAGCTCCGCCGTCGGCACGGCATCTCGCTGCCGGTGCCGACCGAGCCGGACCCGGGCGACCTGGTCCTGGCGCTGCGCCAGGCGCTGGCCCGCAGCGGGGCGTCGGCGCGGATCGAGCCGAGCGCCGACCTCGCGCTGCTGCCGGCCGCCGCCTCCCGGGTGCGGCAGGACGCCGAGCACCTCGGCGCCGCCGCGCTGCGCAACCCGCTGGTGCCGGTGCTGCTGCGCCCCGGCCAGCCGTTCCCGGCGCGGGACGCGGCCGAGGCCGACCTCGACGCACTGGCTCCGACGCTCCCGCTGCCGGCCGACGCCGGCCAGCTGGCCGCGGTCGCCGACGCGCGCGCCGGGCGCACCTTCGTGCTGCTCGGCGCGCCGGGCACCGGGAAGGCGCAGACGGTCGCGAACACCGTGGCCGCGGTGGCCGCCGCGGGGCGCCGGGTGCTCGTCGTCGCGCCGCGGCGCACCGCGCTGGACGCCGTCGCCGCGCGGCTGGCCGACGCCGGCCTGTCCGCCCTGCTCACCGGCGACCCGGCACCGGACGCACCGCTGCCCGGCGTCCCCGACCTGGGCCCGCTGCGGCAGCAGCTGATCGGGTACTCCGCCCGGCTGCACGAACCCAACTCGGCGGGGCTCTCCCTCTACGGCGCCTCCGCCGCCCTGCTGGCGGCGGGCTCCGCGATCCCGTCGCTGCCGGTGCCGTCCACGTTCGTGGTCAACGCCTCGTCCCGGACGGCGGCGGCGGTGCGCGGCGCCCTCGCCGACCTGCCGGAGGTCGCCGCCCGCACCCGGCCGCAGCCCGGGCACCCGTGGGCGTTCCTCGACTCGGCCGACGTCGACCCGGTGGCGGTGCAGGCCGCGGTGCGCGCCGTCGACCGCGCCCTGGACGCCGTGCCGCCGGGCCCGATCGCCCGGGTGGTGGCCGCCGCGCCGACCCCGGCGGACCTGACCGCGGTCGCCGTCCTCCTCGACGGTCCCGCCGTGCCGCTGGCCGACCTGGACCGGGCGGGCACGCCGGAGTGGGAGGAGGCGGTCGCCGAGCTGCGCGCCGACGTCGCGCTGTTCGCCGCCGACGAGCACCCGGGCCTGGACGTCGCCGACCCCGCGGTGCTGGACCTGCCGCTGGCCGCCATCGCCGAGAACGCCCGGCAGGCGGCGACCTCCGGCCGGCTGGGCCGCGGCAAGCGGCTGGCCGCGGTGCTCGCCGAGCTGACCCCGGCGCTGCTGCCCGGTGCCCAGGTGCCCCCCGCCGAGCTGCCGCTGCTGGCCGAGGAGCTGGTCGCCGTGCAGGCCGCCGCCCGCGAGCTGGCCGCGCGGGCCCGGGAGCTGCCGGGGGTCGACCTGCCGTGGAACTGGAACCCCTTCACCGAGGTCGACCTGCTCGACGCGCAGATCGAGGCCGCCCGCCGGCTCGCCGCGGCGCTGCGGGCGAACCCGGCGCACACCCCCGCGCTGCGCCGCTTCCTGGACACCGCGCCGACCCCCGACCCCGCCCGCGCCGCCACCGTCCGCGCCCTGCAGCGGGCCCTCGCCGAGCTGCCGGGCGCCTGCGCGACCACCCCGGAGCGGCTGCTGACCTGGGCCGGGGACCGCCGGCTGGTGGCGCGCTGGGAGGAGACCCGCGCCGGGCGGGCGATCGACGAGTTCGGCCTGCCGTCGCTGGCGCACTGGCTGGACCTGCTGCGCGCGGTGCACCTGCTGGACGCCGCCGGGCTCACCGAGATGCGGGACGCGCTGGTCTCCGGGGCGGTCCCGGCCGAGCAGGCGGTCGCCGCCTTCGACCGGGGGCTGGCCGAGGCGTCGGTCGCCGAACGGGCGGCGGCCGCCGGGCTCTCCGCCGCCGACGCCCGCGCGCAGGAGGCGGCGGTGCGCCGGTTCCTCACCGGCTCCGCGGCGGCCCGGGCCGCAGCCGCCCGACGGGTGCTCGCCACCGCGGGCCCGGGCAGCTGCGTGCTCGCCACCCCCGACGAGGTGGCCCGGCTGCTGCCGCCGGAGCCGGGTTCCTTCGACCTGGTGGTGCTGGTCGACGCCGGCCGGCTGCCGGTCGCCGACGCGCTGGGTGCGCTGGGCCGGGCGACCGCCGCCGTGGTGGTCGGCGACCAGCCGGTCGCGGAGGACGACGGCCTGCTGGCCGCCTGCCTGCGGGCCGGGGTGCCCCGGCGTGAGCTGGCCTGGCACCACCGCAGCGAGAACGAGCTGCTGTTCGCCTTCCCGCGGGCGGTGCACCCGGTCGGCACCTTCCCGGGGGCCGTGCCGGGTCCGGCGCTGGCGCTGGTCCCTGTCGACGGCCGCTTCTCGCCGACCGGGCCCGCCCGGGGCACGAACGCCGTCGAGGCGGCCGCGGTGGTGGCCGAGGTGGCCCGGCGGTTCGCCGACTCCCCCGGCGGCGTGCCGTCGATCGCCGTCCTGACGCTGCATGCCGCGCAGCGCCGGCTGGTCGAGGAGCTGCTGCGCAGGGCGGCGGACCCCCGGCTCGGGGCGGCGCTGGACGCCGGTCACCTGGTGGTGGGCGAGGTCGCGGCGGTGCGCGGCGGGGAGTGGGACGTCGTGCTGCTCTCCCTCGGCGCCGCGCTGGACGAACGCGGCGGGCTGCCGCTGGACCTCGGCCCGCTCAACCGGCTCGGCGGCGAGCGGCGGCTGCGCGCCGCCGTCACCCGCGCCCGGCGTCAGCTGCTGGTCCACGCGTCGTTCCCACCGGCGGCGCTGGTGCCGACGGGCACCGCGCAGCGCGGGGTCCGGGAGCTGCGGGCCTTCCTCGACGTGGTCACCGGCGGTGCCGCGGCGGCGCCGCGGGACGGCGTGCCCGGCCCGGTGCACGACGCGCACCGGGACGACGTGGCGGCGGCGCTGCGCGATCGCGGGCTGGCGGTGCAGACCGACGTCGGACTGTCCGGCTTCCGGATCGACGTGGCGCTGGCCCCGGCCGACGCGCCCGGGCAGCCGCGGGTGGCGGTGCTGCTCGACCGGCCGGACGGCGCGGCGACGCTGGGCGACCGGCTGGAGCTGCCCGTGCTGGCGCTGACCGCGCGCGGCTGGGCGGTGGAGCGGGTGTGGCTGCCGGAGTGGCTCGCCGACCGGGACGCGGTGCTCGACCGGCTGGCTGCGGCGGTGCGCACGACCCGTCTCCCGGCGGCGCTGCCGTCGCCGTCGGCACGTACTCGACAGGACCCGCCGGGCTCGGTCTCCGGCTCGGGCTCCGGTGCGGCGTCGGGCTCCGGTGCGGTGTCGGACTCCGGTGCCGCCTCGCGGGACGCGCCGCGCAGGGTGCCGGCGCGGCCGGTGGTGCCGCCGGTGCGGCTGCCCGGGGAGGAGCCGTTCGTGCCGTGGGCGCCGGGGTCGGCGGGTGAGCCGCGGGACCTGCGCCGGCTGGACGACCCGACGACCGCGCGGCTGGTGCGCGAGGTGCTGGTGGACGGGATCGCCGCGGAGGGGCCGGTGCACCGGGAGCGGCTGGCCCGCCGGGCGGCGCGGGCCTTCGAGGTGCCGCGGCTGACGGATGCGCGGATGGCGGAGCTGCTGGCCCTGCTGCCCGAACCGGCGGCGGAGTGGTTCTGGCCGGAGGGGGTGGACCCGGCGTCGTGGGCGGGGTTCCGCCGGCAGGGGTCGGCCGGTGACCGGCCGCTGGAGCACGTGCCGCCGGAGGAGATCGGGAACGCGATGGTGGCGTTGCTGCGGTCGAGCGGCGGGCTGGCGCTGGAGCAGCTGGTGGCGCAGACGCTGGCGGTGTTCGGGCACCGCCGGCTGCACCCGGTGCTGATGCCGGCGCTGGAGGCGGGGCTGGCGCAGGCGGTGCGGGCCGGCCGGGTGACGCGGGCGGGCACCGGTCAGCCGATAACCGCCACCGAGGCGGTGGGCGCGGGCTTCTTTGCGGGTGCGTGACGAGGGTTGACCTCGCCCCCGGGCACCGGGGAGGTTGGGAGTGCGAGGCGAACCGTCTCAGGTCGACCGCCTTGTCCGCCGGCCATCGACGTCCGGCGGGCTGGGCCCCCTGCAACCGAGAGGACCCCGCACGATGCTGACCCTCACCAATGGCGCCGCCACTGCGATCAAGGGCATCCTCGGCCACTCCGAGGTGCCGGAGTCGGGCGGGCTGCGGATCGCCAACGACCCGACCGGCGCGAACCTGGAGCTGAGCCTGGCGGCCGTGCCGGCCGAGGACGACGCGGTGCTCGACGAGGCCGGGGCGCGGGTCTTCCTGGACTCCCGCGCCGCGGAGCTGCTCGACGACAAGACGCTCGACGCCGCCGCCGGCCCCGACGGCACGGTGCAGTTCGGGATCGGCGAGCAGATCGTCTGATCCGCAGCACCAGAACGTCGACAGCGCCGCCGAGGAGTGATCCTCGGCGGCGCTGTTGCGTACGGGGGTGCCTCGGCGACCCCCGTCGCGCGGGCGCCATCCGCCCAACGGGTCGTCCACAGCCCGACACCGAGCGTGGTCACACGCCGCCGTCCAGCCGGTTCATAACTTTCTGAGACACGCCGGGGCCAGCTTCACGTTTGCCACGGTCGCGACGGCGAGTCGCTTTCCGAGACCGTCCGGATCCGGTGCGCGACGGCGGCTGCGGACATCGATGCGCCGACCTAGCGTCATCGCGGCCAACCGGGTCCGACCGTCACCGCCTGTGGTGACACCCGGCTGGCACCGCCGAACCGGACGGCGTCTGCGCACGTTGCAGCCGCCGCCTGGGCCGGGGACCCACCGCAGTTCTGGGGTGAAGCACGGCCGCACGCAGGTGTGGCCGAGCCGGGCGAGTTCCCCGCCCGAACCCGTCAGCTAACTCGGTAGGCGGTTGAGGAGAACAAGGAGAACCCGTCGTTCCATGACGACCCTGCGCACCACCTCTGCTCGTCGTTCCACCCGCTCGGCCAAGGGCGCGCTGATCGCGTTGCTCACCGGTGCCGGCGTGGTGCTCACCCCCCTCGCCGCCCAGGCCAACGCCGGGGGCGCCGCCCCGCAGGCCGCGGCTCCGATCGCCGCACCCGTCGCGGCGACCGTGGCGCCGAACTCCGCCGCCCAGGTGGCGATCAACACCGCGATGGCCCAGCTCGGCAAGCCCTACGTGTGGGCCGGCGCCGGGCCGAACGTGTACGACTGCTCGGGCCTGACCCAGTTCGCCTTCCGGGCCGCCGGCATCGAGCTGCCGCACTCGTCCCGGGTGCAGTCGACGATGGGCGTGCACGTCGACCGGGCCCACCTGCAGCCGGGTGACCTGGTCTTCTACTACTCCCCCGTCGGTCACGTGGGGATCTACCTGGGCAACGGGCTGATGGTCCACGCCCCGAGCGCCGGCGACGTCGTCCGCGTCGCCAGCATCGACATGTGGGGCTACAACACCGCGCGTCGGCTGGTCTGAGTTCTCCTCGTAGGGGGGGGGGGGGGGGGGGGGGGGGGGGGGGGGGGGGGGGGGGGGGGGGGGGGCGGGGGGCGGGGGGGCGCGGGCG
>NZ_JBJHAQ010000064.1:0-11374 GCF_054051115.1 Modestobacter sp. SYSU DS0904
GAATACACACCCCCGCCCGCCCGCCGGGTATGCCCCGCCCGCGCCGGGGGGGCGCGGGGGCGGGGCGCGGGGGGCGGGCCCCCCCCCCGCGCCCGGTACCCGTCCAGCAGCACCTGCCCAGCATGGGCGCGGTCTCCGCACCGCGCCTGTGGAACAGCCGGCACCTGCCTGGGGTGGCGCGTGGCCCGGCGGGCCTCCCACCGGGCGCGCCCGGACGGGCACGGAGTGGTGGGATGGGGGCACCGCCGGCGGCGCGATCCGTCACCGGCCCGAGCGCCGCAGGAGACCCCGTGCAGTACGCCGAGTCCGTCGTCGAGCTGATCGGCGGCACCCCGCTGGTCCGGCTGAACAAGGTGACCGAGCACCTGGGGCCCGACGCCCCGCTGGTGCTGGCCAAGGTCGAGTACCTCAACCCCGGCGGGTCGGTGAAGGACCGGATCGCGCTGCGGATGGTCGAGGCCGCCGAGGCGTCCGGGGCGCTGCGGCCGGGCGGCACGATCATCGAGCCCACCAGCGGCAACACCGGCATCGGGCTGGCGATCGTCGCCCAGACGCGCGGCTACAGGTGCATCTTCGTCTGCCCGGACAAGGTGGGCCAGGAGAAGATCAACGTGCTCAAGGCCTACGGCGCCGAGGTGCACGTCTGCCCCACCGCCGTAGACCCGGCCGACCCGCGCTCCTACTACTCGGTCTCCGACCGGCTGGCCCGGGAGACCCCGGGTGGCTGGAAGGCCGACCAGTACGCCAACCCGAACAACCCGCGCTCGCACTACGAGACCACCGGGCCGGAGATCTGGACGCAGACCGAGGGGGAGATCACCCACTTCGTCACCGGCGCGGGCACCGGCGGCACCATCTCCGGCGTCGGCCGCTACCTCAAGGAGGCCAGCGACGGCCGGGTCCAGGTGATCGGCGCCGACCCGGAGGGCTCGGTCTACTCCGGCGGCACCGGCCGCCCCTACCTGGTCGAGGGCGTCGGCGAGGACTTCTGGCCGGAGGCCTACGACAAGTCGATCGCCGACGAGATCGTCGCGGTCTCCGACGGTGACTCCTTCGCGATGACCCGGCGGCTGGCCCGCGAGGAGGGCCTGCTGGTCGGCGGCTCGTGCGGGATGGCCGTCGTCGCCGCGCTGCGGGTGGCCGAGCGGCTGACGAAGGACGACGTCCTCGTGGTGCTGCTCCCCGACGGCGGGCGCGGCTACCTGAACAAGATCTTCAACGACCAGTGGATGGCCGACTACGGCTTCCTCACCGAGTCCGGTGGGGAGACCGTCGGCGAGCTGCTGTCCACCAAGGCCGGCGAGACACCGGCGCTGGTGCACACCCACCCGACCGAGACGGTGCGCGACGCGATCGACATCCTGCGCGAGTACGGCGTCAGCCAGCTCCCGGTCGTGAAGGCCGAACCGCCGGTGACCGCCGGCGAGGTGGTCGGCTCGGTCGCGGAGAAGACGCTGCTCGACGCCCTGTTCACCGGCCGGGCCACGCTGGCCGACCCGGTCGAGCGGCACATGTCCCCGCCGCTGCCGATCATCGGCTCCGGCGAGCCGGTGACCGCGGCGGTGAGCGCCCTGGGCGACGCCGACGCACTGCTGGTGCACGTGGACGGCAAGCCGGCCGGCGTCGTCACCCGGCAGGACGTGCTGGGCCACCTCGTCGGCATCACGCCTACGGTCGGGCCATGAGCGGTTTCAACACGCGCGCCATCCACGCCGGCCAGGAGCCCGACCCCGCGACCGGCGCGGTGATCCCCCCGCTGCACCTGACCACCACCTACAAGCAGGACGGCGTCGGCGGGCTGCGCGGTGGCTACGAGTACAGTCGCAGCGCGAATCCCACCCGGGACACCCTGCAGACGGCGCTAGCCTCGCTCGAGCAGGGCACCCGGGGGCTGGCGTTCGCCTCCGGGCTGGCCGCGGAGGACACCCTGCTGCGCACCGTGTGCCGCCCGGGTGACTCGATCGTGCTCGGCGGCGACGCCTACGGCGGCACCTACCGGCTGATCTCCCGGGTGCTCCAGCCGTGGGGCGTCACCCACTCCCCGGTCGACCTCAACGACCTCGACGCCGTCCGCGCCGCGGTCGCGCCGGAGACGGCGCGGGTGATCTGGTGCGAGACGCCGAGCAACCCGCTGCTCAACGTCTCCGACATCGCCGCACTGGCCGAGATCGCGCACGCCGCGGGCACCCTGCTGGTCGTCGACAACACCTTCGCCAGCCCGTACCTGCAGCAGCCGCTCACGCTGGGCGCCGACGTCGTCGTGCACTCGACGACGAAGTACCTGGGCGGGCACTCCGACGTCGTCGGCGGGGCCCTGGTGGTCTCCGACACCGAGCTCGGTGAGCGGCTGGCCTACCACCAGAACGCGATGGGCGCGGTCAACGGCCCGTTCGACGCCTGGCTGGTGCTGCGCAGCCTGAAGACCCTCGGCGTCCGGATGGACCGGCACAGCGCCAACGCCGGCCGGATCGCCGAGTGGCTGCTGGAGCACCCGGCCGTGGGCGACGTGCTGTACCCGGGGCTGCCGCAGCACCGCAACCACGAGATCGCGGCCAAGCAGATGTCCGGCTTCGGCGGGATGATCTCGTTCCGGCTGACGGGCGGCGAGGAGGCCGCGCTGCGGGTGTGCGAGCGGACGACGGTGTTCACCCTGGCCGAGTCGCTGGGTGGCGTGGAGTCGCTGATCGAGCACCCGCACCGGATGACCCACGCCAGCGCCGCCGGCTCGCCGCTGGAGGTGCCCGCCGACCTGGTGCGCCTCTCGGTGGGCATCGAGGACGTCGACGACCTCCTCGCCGACCTCGACCAGGCCCTCGCCTGATCGCCGTTGTGCGCTCGCTGTCGGTTCCTCGGCTGAGGAGCGACGGTGAGCGCACAACGGCGGGGGTCAGCGCGGGGCGGTGAGGATGCGGGGGCCGTCCTCCGTCACAGCCACCGTGTGCTCGACGTGGGCGGCGCGGCTGCCGTCGGCGCTGCGCAGCGTCCAGCCGTCGGCGTCGACCCGGTAGTCGTCGCTGCCGCCGGCCAGGAACCACGGCTCGATGGCGATCACCAGGCCGGCGCGCAGCTTCAGCCCGCGGCCGGCCCGGCCCTCGTTCGGCACGCTGGGCGCCTCGTGCATGGACCGGCCGACGCCGTGGCCGCCCTGGTCGGTGTTGATGCCGCACCCACCGGCCCGGCCGACCGCACCGATGGCGGCGGAGATGTCTCCGATCTTGTTGCCGACGACCGCCGCGGCGATCCCGGCGGCCAGCGCCCGCTCGGTGGTCTCCACCAGCTGGACGTCCTCCGGCCGGGGCGTGCCGATCGGGTAGGTGCGGGCCGCGTCGCCCACCCAGCCGTCGAGGGTGGCCCCGGCGTCGACGCTGAGCAGGTCGCCGTCCTCGAGCTCCTGGGACGTCGGGATGCCGTGCAGGGCCACGTCGTTGACCGACAGGCAGAGCACGCCGGGGAACGGCGGCGTGCTGTGCAGCGGCGCGTAGCCGAGGAACGGCGAGGTGGCGCCGGCATCGGCGAGGACCTGGCGGGCGACGGTGTCCAGCTCGGTCAGCCGCACCCCTGGTGCGGCCAGCGCGCGCACCGCGGCGTGCATGTCGGCGACCACCGCACCGGCGGCGCGCATGGCGTCGATCTCCCCGGGTGTGCGCAGCTCGATCATCTGTAGTCCTTCCGGGATTGGTATCCCGGTATTACTATCACGCCCATGGTCCGACCACCGCTGAGCCCCGAGGAACGCGAGCGCGGCCGCCGACTGGGTGCCCTGCTCCGCGCGGCCCGCGGGGACCGGTCGCCTGCCGAGGTCGCTGCCGCCTCGGGCGTGAGCATGGAGGCGCTGCGCAAGATCGAGACCGGCCGGGTGCCGACGCCGGCCTTCTTCACCGTCGCTGCCCTGGCCCGCGTGCTCGACCTGCCCCTCGACGAGCTCGCCGGCGCCCTCGACGACACCGGCACCGTTCTCTCCGCCTGACGTGGCCGGTCGCACACCCGTGCCCGCGGCGTCCAGGTGCGTGCGCCCGGCGGGCGGGTAGCCCCCTCGGCGTGAGCGAGCACCGCGTCAGCGTCGTCATCGCCACCCGCGACCGGCGCGAGTCACTGCTGCGGTCGCTCGCCCGGCTCGACGACGGCGGGCACCCGGTGATCGTCGTCGACAACGCCTCCTCCGACGGCACCGCGGCCGCGGTCCGCGCGCGGCACCCGCGGGTCGGCGTCCTGGAGCTGCCGGCCAACGCCGGCGCGGTCGCCCGCACCGACGGCGTCCGGCGGGCGACGACGCCGTACGTGGGGTTCGCCGACGACGACTCGTGGTGGGAGCCCGGTGCCCTGCATCGGGCCGCCGACCTGCTCGACGCCCACCCGCGCGTCGCGGTGCTCGTCGGCCGGGTGCGGCTGGCGCACGACGGGTCCGACGACCGGGTGTCGGTCAAGCACCGGGCCGCGGTGCTCGGCCGCTCGCCCGGCGTCCCGGGCCCGGACGTGCTCAGCTTCCCGGCCTTCGCCGCCGTGGTGCGCCGGGACGCCCACCTGGCCGTGGGCGGGTTCTCCCCGCTGCTGTTCTTCGGCGGCGAGGAGCACCTGCTGGCCCTCGACCTCGCCGCCGCCGGCTGGCAGCTGGCCTACGCCGACGACGTCGTGGCCTGGCACGACCCGGCCGGCCCGGACCAGCCCTCTCCGCAGCGCTGGGCGCAGCAGACCCGCAACGACGTGCTCGTCGACTGGCTGCGCCGACCGGTGCCGGTGGCGCTCGCGGCGACCGCTCGGCTGGCCCGCCGCGCCCTGCGCGAGCCGGCCGCGCGCTCGGCGCTCGCCGGCGTGCTGCGCCGGCTGCCCGCTGCCCTGCGGCAGCGCCGGCCGGTGCCCGCGGAGCTGGCGCGGCGGTTCGCCGCCGCCCAGCGCCCGCTCAGCCCCGCAGCCGGCGGGTGAACCAGTCGCGGGCGGCCGCGTTGCCCTCGGCGCCACGCCGCTGGGCGGTGGCGATCTCCTCGGTCAGCGTGCCCGACAGCGCGTGCTCGAGCGCGGCGTCCAGCGTGGCCGGGTCGATCTCGCCGGCCCGCAGCACCACCGGCCAGCCCAGCGACGCCGCCTGGGCGCTCACCTTCGCACCGCCGACGATCGCGTCGCAGGCGATCACCGGCCGGCCGTGCGCCAGCCCCAGGACCAGCGCGTGCAGCCGCATGCTGAGCACCACGTCGGCCCGCCGGATCAGCGCCTCGACCTGGGCGGGGAAGCGCTCGTGCGGCTTCTCGAACAGGTCCATGGTCAGCTCGAACCACGGGATCGCCCGGGCACCGAGCCAGCCCTCGATCGCCGCCCGCACCTCCCCGGCCCGGCTGCGGTCGCCGTACTCCTCCTGCGGCGGGGCGAAGGCCACGGCGATGACCGGGACGTCGGGGGTCGCCGCGGCGATCGCGAGGTCGGGCCGGGCGATCCCGGGGGCGTCGCGCTCCCACACCTGGTCGAACAGCGCGCGACCGGCGTCGGAGACCACCGAGACGTTCACCGCCCAGCGCTGGGCGGCAGCGAAGGCGCTGGTCAGCTCGCGGAGCAGCGGGGTGTCCGACAGCGGGCCGCTGACGAACACCAGGTGCGTGTAGTCGGCCGGGTCCAGCTCCCGCCAGTCCGGGCCGCGCTGCAGGTAGGGCGCCCAGGCGACGTCGTGGTCGACCTCGAGCTCACGGAGCCAGCCGGTGACGACGTCGGCCCCCAGCTCGTCACCGATGGTCGCGATGACCTCGTCGAAGCTGAACCACCCGGCGACCAGGACACGCATGCGCCCAGCCTCTCAGGCGGGCCGCAGCCCGGTGCAGCCGGTCAGCTCTCGGCGGCGACCAGGTCCCGGTACTCCGGGTGCCGTTCGATCCAGCCGCGCACGAAGGAGCACATCGGCACGACCGTCTCCCCCTTGCTGCGGACGTCGTCGAGCGCGGCCCGGACCAGCGTGCTGCCCAGCCCGGAGTTCTCCTCGCCGCTGTCGACCTCGGTGTGGGTGAACACCACCTGGTTGCCACGCCGCTGGTAGGCGGCCTGGCCCAGCAGTCGCTCGCCGTCGCGGATCTCGTAGCGGCTGTCCTCGGGGGCGTCGGTGACGGTGGTCTCCATGCCGATGCCAACCCGCCGGGCCGGAGCGCTGTTCCCCGGGGGGCGGCCCCCTTGCAGGGGCCCGCCGCGAGCTTGCGAGCGGTGGGGGGCAAGGGGGTCCTTCATCAGGACAGCCGGTGCGCCGCCGGGCCGGAGGTGACGGTCAGCGTCGCGGGCTCGGTCAGCCCCTGCGCACGGCAGGCGGCGACGACGGCGTCGCTGATCGCCTGCGCGTCGCCGGGGTGGATCAGGGCGATGGCCGAGCCGCCGAACCCGCCGCCGACCATCCGCGCCCCCAGTGCACCCGCCGCGCGGGCGGCCGCGACGACGACGTCCAACTCCACCGCCGACACCTCGTAGTCGTCGCGCAGCGAGGCGTGCGAGGCGTCCAGCAGCGGGCCGATCTCGGCCACCCGGCCCGCCCGCACCAGTTCGACCACCCGGTCGACCCGCTGGTTCTCGCCGACGACGTGCCGGGTGCGCGCCTGCAGCCGCGGGTCGACCAGCCGGTCGACGTCGGCCTCGGTGGCGTCGGAGAGCCACTCCAGGCCCAGCTGCCGGGCCGCCTCGTCGCAGTCGGCGCGCCGCTGGGCGTACTGGCCGTCGGCGAGGGTGTGCTTGACCCGGGTGTCGATGACCAGCAGCGCCAGCCCGGCGTCGGCCAGGCCCAGCTGCACCGGCTCGGTGCGGAAGTCGCGGGTGTGGATGAGCAGGGCCGAGCCCTCCTCGGCCAGCAGCGCGACGGTCTGGTCCATGCCCCCGGTGCCGGCGCCGACCACCTCGTTCTCGGCCCGGATCGCGGCCCGCACGAGCAGGTGGCGGAGCTCGGGATCGTCGGCCCGGCCGGCCAGCTCGACGGCGGCGATCGCCACCGCGGCCTCCAGCGAGGCGGAGCTGGACAGGCCCGCACCCAGCGGGACGTCGCTGCTCACCGCCAGGTCCAGGCCCGGGACGTCGATCCCGGCCTGCCGCAGTGCCCACAGGGTGCCCGCGGCGTAGGCGGCCCAGCCCTCGACCTGCCCCGGCCCGAGAGCGGCGAGCGTGCCCTCGAACGTCGCTGCGTCCGGGTCGGTGCTGACCAGCCGGACGACGTCGTCGTCCCGGCGGCGCACGGCCGCGGCGGTGACCCGGGTCAGCGCCATCGGCAGGCAGCGGCCGCCGTTGTAGTCGACGTGCTCACCGATCAGGTTGACCCGGCCCGGCGCCGTCCACACGCCGTCCGGCTCGACGCCGAAGGAGTCCCGGAGGGTCGCCGCGGCCAGGTCGGCCTGGTCCTGCGCGGTCACGATGCGACCTCGCGCAGCCGGTCGGCGATCCGCTCCGGCGTCGTGTCGTTGATCCAGGCGCCCATGCCCGACTCCGAGCCCGCCAGGTACTTGAGCTTCCCGGGCGCCCGCAGCAGCGAGAACAGCTGCAGGTGCAGCCGGCCGAGGTCCCGGTCCGCGCCGGTGGGGGCCTGGTGCCAGCCGGCGATGTAGGGCACCCGGTCGACCCCGGGGTGGAACCGGTCGACCCGGCGGAGCAGCTCCTGGTAGACCACGGCCAGCTCGGCCTTCTCCGCGTCGTCCAGCGCGGCGAGGTCGGGGACGTCGCGGTGCGGGGCCAGGTGCACCTCCACCGGCCAGCGGGCCGCGCGGGGCACGTAGGCGGTCCAGTGCTCACCGGCCAGCACGATCCGCCGGCCCTCGGCCTGCTCGGCGCGCAGCACGTCGGCCAGCAGGTTGCCGCCGGTCGCCGCGCGGTGCCGGCGGGCCTGCTCGACCAGCTGACCGGCGCGCGGCGGGAGGAACGGGTAGGCGTAGATCTGGCCGTGCGGGTGGGTCAGCGTGACGCCGATCTCCTGGCCGCGGTTCTCGAACACGAACACCTGGGCGATCCGCGGGTCGGCCGAGTGCGCGGCGGTCCGCTGCGCCCAGGCCTCCACCACGGTGCGCATCCGCTGGGCCGGCAGGTCGACGACGGAGGCCTCGTGGTCGCTGGAGAAGACCACCACGTCGCAGTGCCCGTACGCGGGACCGTCGGCCGGGCCGAACGGCGCGGCGGCCCCGTCGGGGCCCACGGCGGCCGGGGCGAAGCTGGGGAACTGGTTGGCGAAGACGACCACGTCGTACTCGCTGTCGGGCACCTCGCTCGGGTGGTCCGGGTCGCGGGTCGGGTCCAGCGGGCAGTCCGCGGCCGAGGGCAGGAAGGTCCGGTTCATCCGGTGCCCCGCGATGGTCACCCACTCCCCGGTGAGGACGTCGTAGCGCACCTCACCGGCGCGCGGGGTGCCCTCCAGCGGCCGCTGGTCGACGGCCGAGTGCACGGGCCCGGCCCGGCGCTCGTCGTCGAAGTAGAGGATCGGGCGACCGTCGGCGAGCACCCGCTCGGTCAGCTGCCCGGCCCAGCCCTGCGGCGCCTCTGGCGACCCCGGTCCCATCGACTGCGTCCTCTCCGTCCCGGGCGGCCGCCGGTGCCCGGGGAACCGGGTCGGTGCCGCCACACAGACCGAAGGCCCGGTCACCATGACGGTGACCGGGCCTTCGGGTTGGTAGCGGGGACAGGATTTGAACCTGTGACCTCTGGGTTATGAGCCCAGCGAGCTACCGAGCTGCTCCACCCCGCGTCGGTGAGATCAGGTTACCCCACCTCACGACCGGATGCGAACCCGGGGTCCCCGGGCCCGGATCGGGCGGGCGGGCGGGCGGGCGGTACCCGGGTCCCCGATGCGCTAGCGGCCGGGGACCTCCCCGGTCTCAGTCAGCCGCCGGGCGACCTCCCGCAGCTTGGTGTTGGTGTCCTGCGAGAGCCGGCTGAGGATCGAGAAGGCCTGCTCGGGGGTGACCTTGAGCCGTTCCATCAGGATGCCCTGCGCCTGCCCGATCAGGGTGCGGGTCGCCATCGCCGTGCGGAGGTTCTCCTCGTTGAGCGCCCGGCGCAGCGCAGGCGCCGCCTGTGCCGCGAAGGCCTGGCCCTCGCCACGGTCCTCCGAGTCGAAGGCCCGCACCTGTGGTGAGAAGAGGTTCAGCGCTCCCAGGCTGCCGTCCTGGGTGAACAGCTGCAGGGAGAGGACACTGCGGATGCCGGTCTCCTCGGCAGCCTTGCTGGACCAGCGGGGGTACTGCTCGTCAGTGGTCAGGTCGTCGATCTGCAGCACCTCGTGATCCCAGATGGCGTCCAGGCACGGCCCCTCCCCCAGCTCGTACTGGAGCCGGTCGGCCCGCACGGCCCGCTCGTCGCTCGCGGCGGCCGTCTCCACCTCCCGGTTCCGGCGGGTCAGGGAGACGCTGACGTAGACCTCCGGCTTCAACGTGGCCGCGGCCGCCTCGACCACCCGCTGGACCATGTCCTCCACGTCCGGCTCGGCGAGCAGGGCACGAGTGATCGCGGCAAGCCGCTGGTCGAAATTCCGTTCCTCGGCCACACGGGGCTCCCTGGATCGATCGCTGATGCCCCTGGTCTGAGGACGGTGCGAACAGGCGCGATGACCCTGCGCCGTCACCGTAACCTCCGCGTACCGGGCGCAGCGTCCGCGGGGCTGGAGGTCAGGGGTCACCCCGACCCCGCACTCCCTCCCGGCCTCCGTTCCGGCTGCCCACGGCGGGACGGCCGCCCGCCCGACGTCGAGCGATGACCGCGGGAGGCGAGCTCCGAGGCGACGGGGCTGAGACCGGTCTGGTCAGGCACGTCGACCGCCGCACTGCCCGGAACGCACCCGCGGTTCGTCCTCAGCTGCGGCCTCTCCCCCGGGAGGCATCGGCGTCCGGATCCGTCCGGCGCCTCTCCGGGGGGCCGCCGGGGTGGCTCACGTGGCCCGTCTGGTGCTCCGGGTGCTCCTCGCCACGCCGGTCGTCGCGGGTCGCGTAGAGGCTGGTCGCGGTCACCAGCGCGAGGATGCCCACGATGACCCCGAGGGAGAGCAGGGTCGGGATCTCCGGCGTCGCCGGCCACACGCCGTGCGCCCAGTGCAGGACCAGCTTGACGCCGATGAAGCCGAGGATGGCGGCCAGGCCGTACCCCAGGTGCACCAGCTTGCTGAGCGCGCCCTGGAGGACGAAGTAGAGCGCCCGCAGCCCGAGCAGGGCGAAGGCGTTCGTGGCGAACACCAGGAACGGGTCGCCGGTGATCCCGTACACGGCCGGCACGGAGTCGACGGCGAAGACGACGTCGGTGGCCAGGACGGCGACCACCACCAGCGCGAACGGGGTCGCCGCACGCCGGCCCGCCTGCTGCACGAACATCCGCGGCCCGTGGTAGCTCTCGACCACCGGCATGAACCGGCGCAGCAGCCTGACCGACCGCATGGAGGAGACGTCGAGCTCGTTCCCGTGCCCGGACCGCTGGTCGCGCAGGACCTTGACCGCGGTGAGCAGCAGGATCGCCCCGAACAGCAGGAAGGCCCAGCTGAGGTTCTGCAGCGCCGCCGCCCCCAGCGCGATGAAGATCCCGCGCAGCAGCAGGGCGCCGACGATGCCGTAGAGGAGCACCCGCTGCTGCAGATCGGCCGGCACGGCGAACGCCGACAGCAGCAGCATGAAGACGAACAGGTTGTCCACCGAGAGCGACTTCTCGACCAGGTAGCCGGTCAGGTACTCCAGGCCGGTCTGGGAGCCGTACTGGACCCAGATGAAGACGGCGAAGGCCAACGGCAGGGCGACGTAGAAGACCGACCAGCCCACCGCCTCGCGCATCGACACCGCGTGCGGCCGGCGGGTGACCGCGAAGTCGAGCACCAGCAGGGCGATGACGGCGGCGATGGTCGCCGCCCAGAGGGTCGGCGTGCCGATCGTCTGCAGCGTCGGGGCCGGCGCCTCCGGGAGGGCGGCGAGCACTGCGTCGCCGGACGCGGTCATCGACATGGTCCTCCTCGCACGACAGCCGTCCGTGCGCAGCCACGCGCGGAGGGCCCGCCCAGGCACCGACTCCTGGATGCGGCGTGCACCCCGCGCCGCGGCGCCGGGATCGTGCCCAGACGTGCCCGCCCTCACCTGGGCGCAAACAGCACCGGGGCCAGGGCCGCCCCGCACCGGGGGTCGGGACCAGCCGGACGGGCCGGACATGACGGAGGGCCGGTCACCATGACGGTGACCGGCCCTCCGGACGAGTAGCGGGGGCAGGATTTGAACCTGCGACCTCTGGGTTATGAGCCCAGCGAGCTACCGAGCTGCTCCACCCCGCGTCGGTGAGACAACTGTACAACAGGTCCTTCCGGCCCTGCGGAGGGGGGGGGGGGGGGGGGGGGGGGGGGGGGGGGGGGGGGGGGGGGGGGGGGGGGGGGGGGGGGGGGGGGGGGGGGGGGGGGGGGGGGGGGGGGGGGGCG
>NZ_JBJHAQ010000065.1:0-10801 GCF_054051115.1 Modestobacter sp. SYSU DS0904
GCCCCACCCACCCCGACCCCCCCCCCCCCCCCCCCCCCCCCCCCCCCCCCCCCCCCCCCCCCCCCCCCCCCCCCCCCCCCCCCCCCCCCCCCCCCCCCCCCCCCCCCCCCCCCCCCCCCCGGGGCGCCACTGGGGCCGAGGTCAGGGCGCCGTCGACCTCGCGGCGTCGCGCCAGCGCTTCCGAGCCTCCCGCACGAACGCGTACAGCGGGTGCGCGGCGTTCTCAGCCTGGTTGAGCGGCGGCTCCAGCTCGGCGATCACCGCGGCCTCCACCGTCCACGGCTCCGGGTGCTCGACCCAGGTCAGCCGCAGCTTCTCCCCCATCCAGTCCGACAGCCGCAGCTCGTCGGCGTTCACCAGCACCGGCCGCGTCGTCCACCGGCTCCGCCAGCCCTGCTGCTCGCTGAGCAGCGCGGCCAGCGACCGCCGGAGTGTCGACGAGCCCGTCGTCCCGCGGATGTGGTCACCCACCACCCGGCTGCGCAGCGTCGCCTTCGACCCAGTGCCGTTCGGTGCGATCCCGACGTACAGCAGCTGCAGGTCAGCGGTCTCGTGCCGCGGCCCGGAGATGCCGGGCAGCGCCCCGAACCGCCCCCACCAGGCGTACAGCCCGGGCGCCGCCGGGATCTCGACCCGAGCCCGCTCCAGGGGAACCGGCTCCGAGCGCAGCGCAGCGGTGACGTCGTCCATGCCCCCAGTCAACGGCACCGCCCTGATCGGCCTGTGGACGACGCCAGCGGCGATTGACCCGTACGCGGCAGAGTTCTCCGCCATGCAGACCCGACCACACCCCGACATCCCGCTGACGAGCGACGCCGAGCTCACCGAGCGGTGGCGCGCCCTGCTGCACCTGAACGGGCCGCCGTCGCAGCGCCGACTGTTCCTCGCCTGGCTGCGGAGCAACGGCACGATGGTCCACCTGCTGATCCCGGTCGAGGAGCTCCCGCTGGAACCCGACCGGGTGGTGATCGGCGCGCTCGCCGACCTGCACTCCGTCGTGGTCGACGCCGAGGACGTCGACCGGCTGGGCCTGCACCTGGCGATGTGCCTGGAACGCCCAGGGCCCGCGGCGCCCACCCCTGACGACGCCGCCTGGTGCGCCGCGATCGAGTCGATCGTCCGCGGGCGCGACGGCCTCGACTGCAGCCTGCACCTCCACGACGGGCGGACCGCCGTCCCGCTCCTCTCCCGGCGCTCCTGGCCTGCACGATGAACGACCACCGCGTGCTTGCAGAGTGCGACACGTCGGTGGACGATCGCAGCATGCCGACCCTGTACCTGCGCAACGTCCCCGCCGAGGTGATCGAACGGCTGACCCGGCTGGCCGAGCGGGAGCACGCCTCGGTGAGCGCAGTCGCGATCCGTGAACTGAGCGACATCAGCCGCCGGGCGGACAACCCGACGCGGTTGGCCGCCCTCCCGGACACCGGCATCGGCCTCGACGAGATCGTCGACGCCGTGGACGAAGGCCGCGCCGACCGGTGATCGTCCTCGACGCCTCGACCGCCGTCGCCGCGTTGCTGCGCGACGGGTCGGCTCGGGAGGCGGCGGCCCGCGAGCAGCTGCACGCACCGCACCTGATCGACGCGGAGGTGGCCCAGACGCTGCGCCGTCTGGTCTCCGCCGGCCACCTCCCGGCGCGCACCGGCGACCACCTGGTCACCGAGTGGGCCGCACTCGCCCTCGTGCGGCACCCGGTCCACCTGATGCTGCCCCGCATCTGGGCGCTCCGGGAGAACCTCTCGGCCTACGACGCGACCTACGTCGCCCTGGCCGAGGCGCTGGATTGTGCCCTGCTCACCGCCGATGCCCGCCTGACGCGGGCGCCGGGAGCAACCTGCCCGGTCACCGTCGTGTCCACCTGACCGGTGATGCACGGACCGGACGCGGCCGGGACGCGACCGCCGCGACGTGCGCTGAGGGCCGATCCCGGGACCGGCCCTCAGCGCGCGTGGTCCGTACCGGTGGTCAGATCGTCTCGGGCACCTGCAGGTGCGCCAGGGCGAGCTGGAAGTTGGCGGTGTCGGTGACCGTGATGCCCATCGTGGGCCCGAACTCCTCCCGGAACACCCGCGCCCCCTCGGCGGCCTTCTCGAGGTTCTCCCAGCTGTCGTAGGAGACGGCGGCGACCGCCACCCCGTCGCTGCGGCGGGTCATCACGCTGACGCTGCAGAAGCCGGGCAGGTCGTCCAGCTGCGGCATCAGCGACAGCCGGACGGCGTCCACGGCGCGCTGGACGCTGTCGGGGTCGGTGCGCAGCCAGGTGACGCGGGAGCAGGTGCCGGCGGGGGCATCGGGCACCCGGTGCATCGCCGCGATCTCCCACTCCTCCACCTCGGCGCGGCCGCCGAACGCCTCGGCCGTGCCCTCGGCCCACGGCCGGACGTCGTCCCGGCTGGCCTGCAGCCGCGCCTCGTCCTGCCAGGAGGTGGTCATGATGCTCTGCCCGGTGTCGGGGTCGGAGAGCAGCGACAGGCCCACGCAGCCGTCCATCTGCCGGAGCTTGGGCATGGCCTCGTCGCGGACGTAGGCGATGCCCGCGTCCACCGCCTGCCGGTCGCCGTGGATCGTCGTTGATCGGGCGTACATGCAGCCCACCTTCTTCCTGGTGCACGGATCGTCCTGGTGCACGGGATCCTGCGGTGCCCCATCGGCAACGCGTTGCAGATCACACCCTTCCCGGCGGACGCGGGTGCGGCAACCCCTCGCCGGACGGGTGGAAGGGGCGCGCGAGCGACCACCAGCCGCTGGACCGACAAGGTGTTCGACTCAACCATCGCCGCGAACGGCCGTTACCGATGGTGCGTCACCACAGCACCGATCGACCGAGCTGCGAGGAAGGCCACGTGGGTCTGAGCGTCGTCACCAACACCGCGGCGATGAACGCCCACCGCAACCTGTCGCTGACCAGCACCGGCGTGGGCAGGTCCTTCGAACGGCTCTCCTCCGGTTACCGGATAAACCGGGCGGCCGACGACGCGGCGGGGCTGGCCATCTCCGAGGGCCTGCGCTCCCAGGTCGGCGGCTACGCCCAGGCGATGCGGAACACCCGCGACGGCGTCAGCGTCGTCCAGACCGCCGAGGGCGCCCTGAGCGAGACCACCTCGGTGCTCCAGCGCATGCGTGACCTCGCCGTCCAGGCCGCGAACGCCGGCGGTCTGAGCACCGACGCCCTGACCGGCATCCAGACCGAGCTGACCCAGCTCACGCGGGAGCTGACGCGCATCGCCGACACCACCACCTTCAACGGCACCGCGCTGCTGGACGGCACCTACCACGGCACCTTCCAGGTGGGCCCGCACACCGGCGACACCATCTCGCTGCCCATCCGCGGCGCCCTGGACGCCGCGGGCCTCGGGCTCGACGGCGTGAACCTCGCCGCCACCAGCGACCCCGCCTCGGTGAACGCGTTCCCGGCGCAGGGCCGCATCGAACGGATCCAGACCGGCGCACTCGTCTTCCTCGGCGCCACGGCCACCCCCGGCGCCATCGAGGCCCTGCGCGGCACGATCACCTTCGACGGCCACACCCTCGACCTGGGGATCACCTACACCGACACCGACAACGACGGCGCCATCGACAACGCCGAGCGCGTGGATCAACTGAACGCCGCGGCCAGCGGAGCCGGCATGACCCACCGGACCGATCCCTTCGTGGACGACGGCGACGACCTGATCTTCCGGGGCAGGGCGCCCCTCCCGGACGCCACGGACACCGAACTGGCGGCCCTCAGCCCCGACTACAGCGACCCCTCCCCGCAGGTCCTGGAGGTCCCGGCCAGCACCTCGATCCCACCCCAGCCCGGGGGGTTGATGTTCCCCGGGACCCTGGCAGCCGACCTGCCGACCCTGCGCGGCAGCGTCTCCGCCGACGGCGAGACGCTCGAACTCGGCTCGGTCACCTACACCGACACCGACTCCGACGGCACCATCAGCGGCGCGGAGGCGCTGGCGCAGCTGAACGCGGCGGCGAAGGCCGCGGGCATCACCACGCACGACCACGCCTTCGTGGAGAGCCGGCTCATCACGTTGAGCGACGACGAGTTCGTGGACCACGGCCTGAGCCTGCAGTTCCGCGGCTCCGTCCCCGCCGACGACGCCACGCCGGAGGAGCTGCTCCGGGCCAGCCCGGTGTTCACCCCGGGCCAGGACCTGATCACGCGGATCGACGCGGCCATCCGCACCGTCTCCACCCAGCGGGCCGAGCTGGGCGCCATCCAGAACCGCTTCGAGCACACCCTCGCCAACCTGGGCGTCGCGCACGAGAACGCCGTCGCGGCGCTGTCCCGGATCAGGGACGCCGACGTCGCCGCGGAGACGACCGTCCTGGCCAGGAACCAGATCCTGCTCCAGGCCGGTACGGCGATGCTGTCGCAGGCGAACCAGAGCGCCCAGCAGGTCCTCAAGCTCCTCCAGGCCTGACCCGCGGGAGTCCGCGGCACCCGTTCACGCCAGCAGCGCCACCAGCTCACCCGCCGATCCACGGGCCGCGTCGAGGGTCCCGTCGCGGGCAACTCCGGCGCCGCCGCTCACCGCGACGCCGGCCACCAGCTCACCGGCGCGTGACCGCACCGGGGCCACCAGGCAGCTGACGCCGCCGTGCAGCTCCCCCGTCTGCGCCGCCCAGTCCTGGCCGCGGACCTCGGCCAGGCAGGCGTCCAGCTGGTCGGCCCTCGTCACCGTCGCGGTGGTGAACCGGGTCAGCCGGGACGGCGGCAGCAGGTCCCGCCACTCGGGCTGCTCGGCCAGCAGCAGCCTGCCCGCCGCCGTCGCGTGCAGGTGCCGTTCCACCGACGCCGGGTCCTGCAGCGGCAGGTCGGGGTCGACGTCGGCCACCCGCAGCGTCGTCGCCGTGTACAGCACCAGGTGCACCCCGGCCCGCACCTCCGTGCGCAGCTCCGCGAGCACCGCCCGCGCGGCCGACGGCACCCGCACCGGCGCGATCGCCCCGGCCAGCCCGGCCACCTTCCGACCCAGCGCGAACCCACGCAGGTCCGGCAGCCGCACCAGGTACTCCTCCCCCACCAGCAGGTTCAGCAGCCGGTACGCCGTCGCCGGCGGCATGCCCAGCGCCGTCGCCACCTCCTTCGCGGTGACGCCGGCACCCATCCGCGCCACGCACTCCAGCACCGCCAGCGCGCTCTGCACCGCCTTCGGCTGCCGGCCGGTCAGCCCCGCGTCCGACACCGCCATCAGTCCGACACCGTCATCAGTCCCACACCGCCCTCAGGCCGCCAGCGATCCGGGCAACACGCTGGCCACCGTCGGCTCGTCGTAGACCCCGACGGCGGCCAGCCGCGCAGGCCGCCGCGCCCGCAGCCACAGCAGCCAGACCACCCCCGGCGCCAGCGCGCCCAGGTACACGAGGGCCGCCAGCCGCCCGTCCACCCAGCCCGACCCGCTCACCGCCACCACCAGCACGACCGACCACAGCCCCGCCGCCGCGACCCCGCCGACCAGCGGCGCGGGGGTCAGCTCCCCAATCCGGCGCAGGAACAACGGCATCGCCACGCACACCAGCACGTAGGCGACCACGTAGCCGATCGCCGACACCGTCAGCGTCCCGGTCAGCACGCCCCGGCCGGAGAACCCGCCCAACAGCGCGACGAACGGCACCCCGACGACGACGGGCAGCGCCAGCAGCAGCGCCACGAACGGCGTCCCGAACCGGCGGTGCGTCCGCCCCAGCCGCCCAGCCAGCACCCGCTCCCGGCCCATCGAGAACAGCACCCGGGCCAGCGCGTTGGTCGACCCGGTCACGCAGGCGAAGAACGACGCCGCGATCCCCGCCTCCAGCGCCCACGCCACCGGCCCGATCTCCGCGGCCAGCCGGCCGACCGGCACCGGGCTGAGCAGCACCTCCAGCGGCGCGGCCCGCAGCAGCACCACCTGCGCCGCCGTCCCGGCCAGGAACAGCACCCCGGCCACCGCCGGCGTCCACAGCACCGCCCGCGGCACCGCCCGCAGCGGCCGCTGCGCCTCCACGCCCAGCACGGTCGCGCTCTCGAAGCCCATGAAGCCGACGACGCCGAGCACGACGCCGATCGCGATCCCGCCCCAGCGCACGTCCGCGTCGACCACCGCCGCCGCCGGACCGGCCGCGGGCGAGACCCGGAGCAGCAGGACGCCGAGGACGGCGAGCACCAGCCCGATCGACACCACCTCCAGCGCCAGCGCGACCCGCGCCGAGAGCTGGATCCCGCGCACCGTGCACCACCCGGCCAGCCCGCCGACCAGCAGCACCAGCCAGGCCACCGACGACGCCGGCAGCGAGAGCAGCGCCGCCAGGTACAGCGCGCACCCGACCAGCGCCGACATCGACACCGCCGCGTAGCCGATCGCCAGCGACCACCCACCGACCAGCGCCCCGGAGGAGCCCAACCCCTGCGCGGTGTAGGTGTAGACGCCACCCACCGCGGCCAGCCGGCGGGCGAACTGGGTGAGGCACCAGCCCACCAGCAGCACCAGCACGGTGGCCGCGGCGAACGCCGGCAGCGTCGCCGCGCCGCTCTGCACCAGCACGATCGCCGGCGTCGTCACCACCGCCGCCGAGGGCGCCAGCGCCGACACCGACTGGGCGAGCACCTCCCAGAAGCCCAGCCGCCGCCGGTGCAGGCCGGCCACCGGGGAGGTGCGGGCGAGTCGGGTCACGCAGCAGCCTCCAGCGGTCGGGGAACGCCGCAGGGTAGGCAGCCGGCCTTTGCGCCGTTGTTACGGCGCGGGCCCCCACCGGTCACACCCCGAATGAGAAGGCCGCGCCGCAGGTCTCTCATTCAGCACGCGGCAGAACGTCAGCGACGGGAGACGCCGCGGCAACCAACCGCGATCAGGGTCGGCGGGCAGCACGGCGCCACCGGGGCGCCGCCGGATCCAGGAGACCGCAGATGGCCATCTCCGACCCACCCGCGGGAGCACCGACGTCGTCCGTCGGCAGCAAGCCCAGCGCCCTTCCCACCCGCAGCCTCACCGGCTCCCTCGGCGTCGGCTCGATCATCTTCATGGTGGTCGCCGCCGCCGCGCCGCTCACGGTCATCGCCGGGTCGGTGCCGATCGGCATCCTCATCGGCAACGGCGCGGGCTACCCGGCCAGCTACGCGATCAGCGCGGTCATCCTGCTGTTCTTCGCCGTCGGGTTCGTCGCGATGACCCCGCACGTGCCGCAGGCCGGCGCCTTCTACTCCTACATCTCCCGCGGCCTGGGCCGGCCGCTCGGCCTGGGCGCGGCGATGCTGGCGCTGCTCACCTACATCACCATCCAGGGGGCGGTGCTCGGCTACCTCGGGCAGGCGATCGGTGACCTGCTCGGCCGCTACGGCGTCGCCTCCCCGCCCTGGTGGGTCTGGACGCTGGCGATGGTCGCCCTGATCGGGGTGCTCGGCTACCGGCACATCGACCTGTCCAGCAAGGTGCTCGGGCTGCTGCTGATCGCCGAGATCGCGATCGTCGTCGTCCTGGACCTCGCGGTCGTCGGGCAGGGCGGCGGCCCCGAGGGCTTCTCCGGCGGCATCGTCTCCCCCGCCGAGATCACCAGCGGCTCCCCCGCACTGGGCCTGATGTTCGCCATCGCCGGGTTCATCGGCTTCGAGGCGACCGCCGTCTTCCGCGACGAGGCGCGCGACCCCGAGCGCACCATCCCGCAGGCGACCTACCTGGCGCTGGCGATCATCGGCGTCTTCTACGCCGTCTCCAGCTGGGCGATCGTCACCGCCTGGGGCGACGAGGCCGCCGTGGCCCGCGCCGCCGAGGACCCGGGCTCGATGGTGGTCGAGACGACGGAGGCCTTCCTCGGCACCGTGGTCGCCGATGTCCTCAACGTCCTGCTGGTGACCAGCCTGTTCGCCTGCGCGCTGAGCTTCCACAACGTGCTGGCCCGCTACTTCTTCAACCTCGGCAACACCGGCGTGCTGCACAGCCGGCTGGGCAACGCGCACGCCACGCACGCCTCGCCCGCCTCGGCCTCGCTCACCCAGACGGTGATCAGCGCCGCGCTCATGATCGTCTGCGCGGTCGCCGGCCTGGACCCGGTGCTGGAGGTCTTCACCTGGCTGTCCGGGATCGCCACCGTCGGCATCGTCGCGCTGATGCTGCTCACCTGCTCGGCGGTGCTGGTCTTCTTCCGCCACACCCGGGTCGACACCCGGCCGTGGCAGACGCTCATCGCGCCCGGCCTGGGCTGCCTCGGGCTCGCCGCGATCCTCGTCGTCCTCGTGCAGAACCTGCCGCTGCTGATGGGCGAGTCGACGGCGCTCGGCGTCGGCGCCGGCGTCCTGCTGCTGGCCACCCTCCTCGCCGGCCCGGTGATCGCCCGGCTGCGCCCGCAGGCCGCCGCCCTCACCGACACCGACCTCTCCTCCTGACCCACCGCTCGAAAGGAACCCCACTCCCATGACGATGACCGCCCCGGTCAGCACCGCCACCCACCCGCTCTCCCGGCTCTCCGCCGAGGAGTTCACCGCGATCCGCAGCATCGTCGCCGAGGCCGGCCTGGTCGGCGAGCAGACGAAGTTCGTCTACGTCGGCCTCGACGAGCCGCACAAGAACGTCGTCCTCGCCTGGCGGCCCGGCGACCCGATCGAGCGCCGGGCGCGCGTGCTGCTGCTCGACCGCGCCACCGGCAACGGCGCCGACCTCACCGTGTCGATCACCGCCGGCGCCGTCGTCGGGAACGAGCCGATCGACGCCCTGGTCGACGGGCAGGTGCCGATCCTGGACGCCGAGTTCGAGGCGATCGAGCCGATCCTCGCCGCCGACGAGCGCTGGGTCACCGCGATGACCAGGCGCGGGCTGGACGTCGCGAAAGTCCGGTCGGTGCCTCTGTCGGCCGGTTCCTACTTCCCCGACGAGTTCGGGCACCGCGTCGTCCGGGTGCTCGGCTTCCACCAGGCCGACCCCGAGGACCTCCCCTGGGCGCACCCGGTCGACGGCGTCGTCGCGTTCGTCGACGTCACCCGCGGCGTGGCCATCGACGTCCAGGACCACTTCGACCTGCCCGTCCCGGCCGAGCGCGCCGACCTCACGCCGGACGCCGTCCGGGACCTCAAGCCCATCGAGATCACCCAGCCCGAGGGCCGCAGCTTCACCGTGGACGACGACGTCATCCGCTGGGCCGGCTGGGAGGTGCGGGTCGGCTTCGACGCCCGCGAGGGGCTCACGCTGAACCAGCTCTCCATCGACGGCCGCTCGGTGATCCACCGCGCGTCGATCGCCGAGATGGTCGTGCCCTACGCCGACCCGTCCCCGGTGCGGTTCTGGCAGAACTACTTCGACACCGGCGAGTACCTCTTCGCCCGGTACACCAACTCCCTCGAGCTGGGCTGCGACTGCCTCGGCGAGATCCACTACTTCGACGGCGTGCTCGCCGACGAGGACGGCCACCCGCGCACGATCAAGAACGCCATCTGCCTGCACGAGGAGGACTACGGCGTCGCCTGGAAGCACACCGACATGTTCAACGGGATGCTGGAGACCCGGCGCTCGCGGCGGCTGGTGATCAGCTTCTTCACCACGATCGGCAACTACGACTACGGCTTCTACTGGTACCTCTACACCGACGGCACGATCGCGCTGGAGTCGAAGGCCACCGGCATCGTGTTCACCTCCGCCTACCGCGGCGAGGAGCACCCGTACGCCACCGAGATCGCGCCCGGCCTGGGGGCGCCGTTCCACCAGCACCTGT
Organism: Modestobacter sp. SYSU DS0904; assembly: GCF_054051115.1. Classification (NCBI taxonomy): domain Bacteria; kingdom Bacillati; phylum Actinomycetota; class Actinomycetes; order Geodermatophilales; family Geodermatophilaceae; genus Modestobacter; species Modestobacter sp. SYSU DS0904. The sequence goes on from NZ_JBJHAQ010000065.1 coordinate 9,676, forward strand.
TCTCCGCGCGGCTGGACATGGCGATCGACGGCGTCGACAACACGGTGCACGAGGTGGACGCCGTCCGGGTGCCGATCTCTGCCGACAACCCGTACGGCAACGCATTCACCCGTCGTCTCACCCCGCTGACGTCGGAGGCCTCAGCCGCCCGGACGACGGACGCGACGGTCGGGCGGACCTGGCACGTCGTCAACCCGTCGGTGCGCAACCGGCTCGGCCAGCCGGTCGGGTACGCGCTGCACCCGGAGAACTCGCCGGTGCTGCTCGCCGACGAGTCGTCGTCGGTGGCCTCCCGCGCCGCCTTCTCCACCAAGAGCCTGTGGGTCACCGCCTACGACCCGGCCGAGCGGTATCCGGCCGGCGACTTCGTCAACCAGCACCCCGGCGACGGCGGGCTGCCGGCGTTCGTCGCCGACGACGCCCCGGTGGAGAACACCGACGTCGTGCTGTGGCACACCTTCGGGCTGACGCACTTCCCGCGCCCGGAGGACTGGCCGGTCATGCCCACCGACTACAGCGGGTTCACGCTCAAGCCGGTCGGCTTCTTCGACAGGAACCCGGCGCTGGGGGTCCCGAAGTCCACGTCCTCGCACTGCGCCACCGGCGAGGGGCACTGCTCGTGACGACCGCCGTCGTCGCCCGGCCGAGGGCCATCGCCCTCGGCCGGGTGGCCGCTCTCGCGGCCGTTGCGTCGGCGGCGGTGCACCTGCTGCTTCTCGACGGCTCGCTCGGGTCGCTGGTGATGGTGGGGATGGCGGCGGCCTGCCTGCCCTGCGCGTGGCGCCTGTGGCGGAACCCGACCGGGTCGGTGTGGCGGTTCACCGCACTGGTGGACGCCGCGATGCTGGTGCTGCACGCGCAGCTGCTCGGCGGCTCATCGGGGCACGCACTCATGCACCACGCGGCCGGACCGGGCGCGCTGATGTGGCTCGGCCTCGGCCTGGTCGGCGCCCAGCTGATGCTGGCCGGGCTGGCAGTCGTGCGCCGTCCCTGACGCCCCCCCCGGGGGGGGGGGGGGGGGGGGGGGGGGGGGGGGGGGGGGGGGGGGGGGGGGGGGGGGGGGGGGGGGGGGGGGGGGGGGGGGGGGGGGGGGGGGGGGGGGGGGGGGGGGGGGGGGGGGGGGGGG
>NZ_JBJHAQ010000066.1:0-9963 GCF_054051115.1 Modestobacter sp. SYSU DS0904
GCGCGAAATTGTGGTGGTTATATCGCGTCCGAGGGTTCACACCCCCCCCCCCCCCCGCGCGCCCGGCCGGGCCCCCCCCCCCCCCCCCCCCCCCCCCCCACACGCGTCCGTGCTCAGACCGGCTCGTCCAGGTCGATGAGCAGCCGGCCGTCGTCGCCGCGCACCAGGGTGAACCGGTGCTGCTCGGGCAACCTGTCGCCGTCGCGCTCGACGAACGTCACCGGCGCCCTGGCCACCAGGGAGCCGTCCTCGGCCCGCACCTCGCCCAGGCGCACGTCGCTGAACCGGTTCCAGAACGCGATGTAGCGCGCGCGGCTGCCGATCGCCGCGCGCAGCCGCGGGCCGGTGCGCTCCCACGCCGCCTGCGGGTCGTCCGGCAGCAGCCCGTAGTAGCCGGTGATCGCGTCGCGCACCGCGGCGGCGCCGTCCGGCGGCGGCTCGCGGGTCGGCGGGGGAGCCGGCTCGCTGGTCTGGGCGGGCGGGGAACTGGTCGCCGGCGGGGGAGTCGTGGACGGGGTGGGCTCCTCCGTCGGCTCCTCGATGGGGGGCTCCGTGGGCTCCTCGGTGGGGGACTCGGTGGGCTCCTCGGTGGGGGACTCCGTCGGCTCCGCCGAGGGCTCCGGCGCCCCGGAGGTCGTCCCCGGCGCCGGACCGCTGGTCTGTGCCGTCGGCGCGGCCGAGCCGTCGTCCCGGCCGGCCAGCGCGAAGCCACCGCCGACCAGCCCACCGACGAGCAGCAGCGCGAGCAGGGGGACCAGGAGGCGGCGGCCCGTCCGGCGCCGGGGAACCGGAGCGGGCACCGACCGGGCACCGGTCGGCGGCCCGGCGGTCGTGGTGCCCGGCGTCGACGACGCGGCGGGCGAGATCGGCGGCGCCGGCGACCCCACGGGGGCGGGCAGCGGCCGGCCGTCGTCGTCCACGGCCCGCAGGTCGGCGATCGTCGGCGGCAGCGGCGTGCGGGCGGCGAGCACCTCGGTGACGTCGCCGTCCTTGCCGGCCACCAGCCGGGCCAGCTGGTCGCGGGCCTGGGTCATCGAGGGGCGCTTGCGCGGATCGGAGTTCAGCATCCGCATCAGCGGGCGACCCAGCGCGCCGGCGTGCCGGGGCCGGGAGAAGTCCCCGCCGGCCACCCGGTGGAGCATCTCCAGCGGGTTCTCGGTCATCCCGAACGGCGGGATGCCCTCCAGGCAGGCGTAGAGCGTGGCGCCCAGGGAGAAGACGTCGCTGGCCTCGTTCGGCTCCTGGCCGCGCGCCACCTCGGGCGCCAGGTAGGCCGGGGTGCCCTTGACCACCCCGGTCTGGGTGAGCGACACGTCGCCGGTGGCCCGGGAGATGCCGAAGTCGGTGATCTTGACCAGGCCCTCGCTGCGCTCACCCTCGCCGATCAGCACGTTGCCCGGCTTGACGTCCCGGTGCACCACCCCGGCCGCGTGCACCGCCGCCAGCGCGTCGGCCACCTGGGCGCCGATCTGGGCGACCTGGGTCACCGGGAGGGTGCCGCTGGCGTGCAGCACCTGGGCCAGGCTGCGGGAGGGCAGGTACTCCATCACCAGCCACGGCGTGCCGCCGTCGTCGACCATGTCGTAGACGGCGACGGCGTGCGGGTGGGTGAGCCGGGCGGCGATCCGCCCCTCGCGCATCGCCGCCTCGCGGTGCCCCGCGGTGGCCTCCGGGTCGCTGCCGGCCGGGATGAGCACCTGCTTGACCGCGACGTCGCGGCCCAGCAGCTCGTCGCGGGCCAGCCACACCGCGCCCATCGAGCCGCCGCCGAGCCGGGCGCGCAGCAGGTAGCGGCCGGCCACCCGGGAACCGGGAGCGGTCACCGGCGCCGGCCCGCGCGCGACCGCAGCTGTCCGTGCACGTGGGTCAGGCGGACGCCGGGGCCCCGTACCGGCGGGCGTACTCGGCCTGGGCCCCCTCGGGCAGGGCGTCGTACAGCTCGCCCAGCTGGGCCAGCGACGCCTCGGGCAGCTCGTCGAACAGCTGCGACCAGCTCGGCGGCTCCTCGTGGTGGCTGCGGGTCAGCAGCAGCTCCCACGCCCGGGTCTGCCGGTCGCGCTGGGTGCGCTCGGCGACCATCCCGGAGAGGTACCGGTCCTTCGCGGCGTCCTTCTCCGCGCGCGTCGCATCGGCCGGGAGGTTGCTCGGGTCGGTCTCCTGCAGGGCGGTGACGATCGCGGCCACCACCTCGGGGCGCACCTGCTCGGTCTCGCTCATCGGGCTCCTCCCGGGTCGCTGCGGCTGCCGGCGGTCGCCCTCCGGTCCGGCTCACTCAACCACCCTCCCGGTGCGTCGGCCGGGCGGGACGGAGGGCGGCGGCTGACGCACGTACGGCTGCCCGGTAGACTGCCCGGCACTGGAGGATTCGCCTAGTGGCCTATGGCGCTCGCTTGGAAAGCGGGTTGGGTGCAAGCCCTCGGGAGTTCGAATCTCCCATCCTCCGCAGGTAGAGCGCCGTCACGGCGCCGAGCATCAGGGCTCCCCCGGCCAGCGCGGTCGGGGTGAGCCGCTCGCCGAGCAGTGCGGTGGCCAGCGCGGTCGCGGTCAGCGGCTCGAGCAGGGTCACGATCGAGGCGATCGCCGCCGGCACGGTCCGCACCCCGGTGAAGAACAGGCCGTAGGCCAGTGCGCTGGGCACCAGCCCCAGGTAGACGAGGGTGCCCAGCGCCAGCGGGTCCCCGGTCAGGTCCAGCCCGGCGACCAGCGCAACCGGGGTGAGCAGCAGCGCGCCGAGGGTGAACCCGGCCGTCGTCGTCGGGACGCCGTCGGGCACCCCGGCCGAGGCCAGCACCACCCCGGCGTAGGCCACCGCGCAGCCGACCGCGGCCAGCGCACCGAGCAGCACCGTGTCCCCGGCGTCCGCCCCGGCCGACACCCCGACCAGCAGCACCAGCCCGACCAGCGCCACCGCCAGCGCGGTCATCGTCGCCCGGTCCGGTCGGCCGTCCCCGAGCACCGCACCGCCCACGGCGACCAGCAACGGGGCGAGCCCGAGCGCGACCAGGGTGGCGATGCTGACCCCGGCGGTGGCGACCGCGGCGAAGTAGGCGCTCTGGTAGACCGCCAGCCCCGCGCCGACCAGCAGCAGCCGGGTGCGCACCGGCGTGGTCAGCGGCAGCCGGGCGGCGGGCCGGCGCCGGCGGGTGAGCGCGTGCACGGCCAGCAGGGCGGCCGCGCCGATCGCCATCCGGTGCCAGGCGATGTCCAGCGGGTCGAGGTCGGTGCGCCGGGCGACCAGGTCGCCGCTCACCCCGGAGGTGCCCCAGCACAGCGCCGCGAGGACGACGAGGGTGAACCCGCGGGCCGACGGGGTCGACGCGGCCGGGGTCACAGCGCGGGAGCCTAGCCGTGGGCCGGAGGGGCGGCGGCGGGTTCCCGGCGTCCTCTACAGTGGGACCCGACCCCTCGTACGGCGTCACCCTGTGAACCTCCCCAGGGCCGGAAGGCAGCAAGGATAAGCGGGCTCTGACGGGTGTGCGGGGGGTCCCTTCGTCTCCGCTCCCAGCTCTCTCCCAGGTGCGTGCGGTCCACTGCGCGCACGCCGAGGAGAAGGAGCCGGTCATGGCACGTCGCACCTGGTGGATCGTCGTCGGCGCGGTGCTGGCGGTGGTCGTCGGTCTCGTCGCCGGTCCGTTGATCGTCGCCGCACTGCGCGACGACGCCCCGCCCGCGCCCACCGTGCAGGCGCAGCCGCAGGACGTCGAGCTCGCCGGGGACACCGACGGCACCTGGATCATCGCGCCCGGCTCGACCGCCGGTTACCGGGTCGACGAGGTGCTCAACGGCGCCGACGTCACGGTGGCCGGCACCACCGAGGAGGTCACCGGGGCCGTCGTCGTGGCCGACGGTGACCTGACCCAGGCGGAGGTGACCGTCGACGTCGCCTCGATCACCACCGACAGCGACCGCCGGGACAGCTACTTCCGGGAGAACGTGATGGACGTCGCGGCGAACCCGACCGCGCTGTTCACCGTGACCGAGCCGGTCGACCTGCCAGAGCTCAGCGGCACGCCGGTGACGGTGCCGGTCATCGGGCAGCTCACCCTGGCCGGGGAGACGCAGCCGGTGACCGGCGAGCTCTCCGTCGTCCGCACCGCCGACGGCGTGGAGGTCTCCGGCGCGGTGCCGGTGGTCTTCGCCGACTTCGGCATCGAGCCGCCGAACCTGGGCTTCGTCCGGGTCGAGGACTCGGGCCAGGTCGAGCTGTTCCTGCGACTCACGCAGTAGTCAGCCGCCCCACGCCGCCCACGCCACCTCGGCGAGGGCGGCCAGCGACGCGGCTCCCCCCGGCCCGGAGGCCCGGTCGCCGAGGGTGGCACCGAGCACCCAGACGCCCGCGCCGCTGGTGTCCGGGACGTTGAGCCACCACCGGGTCTCCTCGTCCCCGTCGCAGACCTGCAGCGCTGCCCCGGCCGCGACCTGCGGGGTGTCCAGCACTCCGCAGGTGCCACCGGTGTCCGCGTGCACGCCGGCCTGCAGCTGCTCGGCCGTGGTGCCCACCAGGAAGCCGATGCTCACCGTGTGTCGGTCTGGCGGCGACGACGGCGTGGCGGGGTCGCCGGTGCCCCAGACGCAGCCGGCCGGGCCGCCGGGGAGCTGGCCATGCCAGTACTGCAGCGGCAGCCCGAGGGAGCTGCTCAGGGTCGCCGCGGCGTCCGGGCAGCCGGCCAGGTCGGGCGGTGCGGTGAGCGGCAGGGGCGCGAGCAGGGGCACGAACGCCGACCACTCCTCGTCGCCCAGTTCCGCCAGGGCGGCCTGGGCTGCGGCCGCCTCGGCGTCCCGCGCCTGCTCCGCCGCGGACCGGGCCTCCCGGGCCTCCCGCTCGGCGGTCCAGGACGATGAGTCCTCCGGTGCCGTCGTCTCCGTGCCCGGGCCGGCCACCTGGCCGCTGGGGTCGGGGGCGGAGCTGAGCGCGCCCATCGTCGTCGGCACGCCGATCACGATCGCCACCACCGCCGCGGCCAGCCCGGCCATCCCGGCCCGGGTGCGCCGCTGCCGCCGGTACCGGGCGCGGGCCGCACCGGCCTGGGCCACCGGGTCGCTGCCCGGGGCGAGGTCGTCGGCCAGGTGGCGGAGCTGTGCCGGCAGGGTGTGCTCGAGGTCGTTCACGACTGCCTCCGCGCAACGGTCGTCAGGTCGGGGTCGTCGGCGAGCAGTAGGCGCAGGGCGGCCAGCCCCCGGGTCACGTGGTTGCCGACCGTGCTGACCGAGCAGCCCATGAGGCGGGCGGTGTCGGCCTCGCTGAGGTCGTCGAAGTAGCGCAGCACCACCGCGGTCCGGACCCGCGGGGACAGCTGCAGCAGCGCCCGGCGGACGACGTCGCCCTCGGCGTGCGCGGCCTGGTGGTCACCACCGCCCCGGTCGGGCAGCGTCTCCATCACCTGCTCGGTGCTGCTCAGCCGACGCCGCCAGCTCAGGTGGGCGTTGACCATGATCCGGCGCACGTAGGCGACCGGCTCGTCGGCCCGCCGCACCTTCGGCCACGCGCCGTAGGCCTTCGCCAGCGTGGTCTGCACGAGGTCCTCGCCGAGTCCGCGGTCACCGGTCAGCAGGCAGGCGGTGCGCAGCAGCTGGCTGCCGCGTTCGACGACGAACTCGGTGAACTCGTCGTCCCGCTGGTCGGTCACTGGCTCTCCCCGGGTGTCGGCCTCACCTCGTATGACGCCGCAGGGGCGCGGCGGGCCCCCATGTCCCTCGGTATCGGTCCGGTAACGGCCCGACGGGATCAGCCCCCGGCCTCGTCCAGAGGCTCGCCGCGAGCTTGCGAGCGGGGAGGGGGACGAGGTCCTTTGAGTAACCTCGCGGCGTGGCTCTGGCGCTCTACCGCAAGTACCGCCCGGCGACCTTCGCCGAGGTGGTCGGGCAGGAGCACGTCACCACCCCGCTGGTGAACGCCGTCGACGGGGGGCGGATCAACCACGCCTACCTGTTCAGCGGCCCGCGAGGGTGCGGGAAGACCTCCTCGGCGCGGATCCTGGCCCGCTCGCTGAACTGCGAGCAGGGGCCCACCTCCACCCCGTGCGGCGTCTGCGCCTCGTGCATCTCCCTGGCCCCCGACGGCCCCGGCTCGATCGACGTCATCGAGATCGACGCGGCCAGCCACGGTGGTGTCGACGACGCCCGTGAGCTGCGCGAGCGGGCGTTCTTCGCCCCGGTGCACAGCCGCTACAAGGTCTACATCGTCGACGAGGCGCACATGGTCACCACGCAGGGCTTCAACGCCCTGCTCAAGGTGGTGGAGGAGCCGCCGGAGTTCCTCGTCTTCGTCTTCGCGACGACGGAGCCGGAGAAGGTGTTGCCGACCATCCGGTCGCGCACCCACCACTACCCGTTCCGGCTGGTGCCGCCGAGCACGCTGCGCGGGCTGCTGGAGAAGACCTGCGCCGCCGAGGGCGTCACGGTGGAGCCGACGGTCTTCCCGCTGGTGGTGCGGGCCGGCGGCGGGTCGGTGCGCGACTCGCTGTCGATCCTGGACCAGCTGCTGGCCGGCTCGGGTCCGGAGGGGGTCACCTACCGCGAGGCGGTGGGCCTGCTCGGGGTCACCGACGAGGCGCTGCTCGACGAGACCGTCGACGCGCTGGCCGCCTCCGACGCCCCCGGGGTGTTCCAGGCCGTCGACCGCGTGGTGGAGGCCGGGCACGACCCGCGCCGGTTCGCCACCGACCTGCTCGACCGGCTGCGCGACCTGATCGTGCTCGACGCCGTGCCCGAGGCCGGCGGCACCGGGCTGCTCGACTGCCCGCCCGACCGGCTCGACCTGATGACCCGCCAGGCGCAGGCGCTGGGTGCGGCCACGTTGTCCCGGCTGGCCGACACGGTGCACGAGGGCCTCACCGAGATGCGCGGGACGACGGCGCCGCGGCTGCTGCTGGAGCTGGTCTGCGCCCGGATGCTGCTGCCCGGCGTCGACGGCTCGGCCACCGCCACCCTGCAGCGCCTCGAGCGGCTGGAGCGGCGGATGTCGATCGCCGGCGAGCACGCCGGCCGGCCGGAGCCCGCCGCCGTCCCGGCGCCGGTGCGTGAGGCTGTCCGGCCGGCTCCTGCTCCGGTGGCTACGCCGGCCCCGGCTCCGGCTGCGGCCCCGGTCGCGGAGCCGGCGGCGCCCGCTGCCGCGCCGAGCGGGGGCCGGCCGGCCTACGTGCGCCCCTCCCAGGCCCGCGCCACGCCCGCCGCCCCGACGCCCGCCGCCCCGACGCCCGCGACCTCCCCGCAGGCTCCGACGCCCGCGACCTCCCCGCAGGCTCCGCCGGCCCCCGAGGGGGACGACGGCTGGCCGGTCACCGCCCGCCCGGGCGCGCCCGCGCCGGCTCCCTCGGCCGCTCAGCCGGCCGCTCCCGCCCCCCCGAGGCCCCGATCGGCCGGGGCGCCGGAGCCCGAGGTCCCGCTGCCGCCGGAGCCCACCGACGACGAGGACTGGCCGCAGCCCGTCCGGCCGGCGGCGGCGACGCCGACCCGCGACGCTCCTCCGGCCCCGCAGCCCGCTCGCGACGCGGGCCCGGCCCCGGAGCCATCTCCCGCACCCCGGGCCGCTGCGGAGTCGGCTCCCGCGCCGCGCGGTGGCGAGCCGACGCCGCTGGTGTCGGCCACGGCTGCCGAGCCCAGCGGTGGTGACGGCGCGTTGACCACCACCGACGTCCGGCGCATCTGGCCGGAGCTGCTCAAGGTGGTGCGCGGGCACAAGCGCACCACCGAGGCGCTGCTCAAGAGCGCCCAGGTGCACGACCTGACCAACGGGGTGCTCACCCTGACGGCCACGTCGCCGGCGCTGGCCAAGATGCTGGGCGACGACCTGAACAAGGACGTCGTCCGGCAGTCGCTGGAGGAGCTGCTCGGCGTCCGCTGGAAGATCCAGGCCGTCGTCGACGGTGGCCCCGGCTCGTCGGGGGCCCCGGCCGGCGGCCCGGGCGGGGCGCCGGTGTCACCGGAAGCGGCCCGCGCGGCGGCCCGGGCGGCCGAGAGCGCCGAGGCCGACGAGTTGATGGCCGAGCGCGACGCCACCCCCGGCTCGGACGACGCCGCGCCGGCCGTCGACGCCGAGCAGGCCGCCCTGCAGCTGCTGCGCACCCAGCTGGGCGCCCGCCCGATCGACAGCTGAGCTGCCCACGGCGCGCTACGACCACTGCGGACAGTCGTGCTCTGAGTCACCAGAGGACTCAGAGCACGACTGTCCGCAGGACGGTGGTCAGGCGGGCGCCGGCTGCTGCGCGGCCGCCGGGCCCAGGGCCCGGAAGCGGGCCAGCGCCACCACCGAGACCACCGGCCCGGCCGCCAGCAGCACGAGCGTCCAGCGCCAGGTGACCAGCTCGGCGAGGTAGGGCAGCGCGCTGATGGTCACCACGGTGAGCAGGAACCCGGTGGCGGTCTGCACGGTCAGCGCGGTGCCGACCCAGCGGCGGTCGGCGACCTCGCTGAGCAGCGTCGAGTACATCGCCGAGTCGGCGATCACCGCCGCCCCCCACACGCAGACGAAGACCGCCAGCGCCGCCGTCGGCCACGACCAGGCCCACGGCGACAGCAGGCAGCACACCCCGCTGGTCGCCACCGCGACCGCGGCCACCGGCGCGCGCCCCCGCCGTCCGGCCAGCCAGCCGGCGAGCACGCAGCCGGCCGCGCCGCACAGGCCGAAGGCGACCAGGGCGAGCAGCGCCACGGACGACGCCGACGTCCCCGGCGCCACCTCGGCGCGGGAGGCGGCGAGCCACGCCGTCGCCCACGCCCACAGCGCGTAGAGCTCCCACATGTGGCCCAGGTAGGCGAGGTTCACCAGCCGCGGGCGGGCCGCGCGGAACCCGTCGAGCGCCTGCGACGCCCGGGGCGGGGTGCCGACCGCCAGGTGCGGCCCTGCCCGCAGCAGCGCCACCGCCAGCAGACCGGCCACCGCGCCGCAGCCGGCCGCCACGGCCAGCACCGCGCGCCACCGCTCACCGATCAGCCCGACGAACAGCTGCGGGAGCAGCGACCCGAGGGTGAGCGCCCCCACCAGCACACCGAGCGCCAGGCCGCGACCGCGCGCGCCGAACCAGGAGGCCATCAGCTTCATGCCGATCGGGTAGACCAGCGCGAGGCCGGCGCCGGTGAGGAACCGCAGCGCCCCGCCGGCCAGCGGTCCCTGCGCCACCGTCGCCACCAGCAGCGTGCAGCCGGCCGAGCCCAGCGCCCCGGCGGCGAACAACCGCTCCGGGCGCACCCGGTCGGCGAGCCCGGTGACCGCCGAGGTCAGCGCCCCGGCGACGAACCCCAGCTGCACGGCGACGGTCAGCGCCACCCCGCCGCCGGTGCCCAGCTGCCAGTCGGCGCGCAGCAGCGGCAGCACCGCCGAGGCGGAGAACCACACCGCCAGGGCCAGCACCTGGGTGAGCGCGATCAGCGCCAGCTGCCGGCGGGGGCCGGTGCGCGCTTCGTGGGAGGGATCGGCCGGCACGCTGGTCAGCCTGCCCGGTGCCGGTCCGGCCGTCGCACCCGGCGCCGAGCACCTACTCTCGGGGGCATGGGACCCGGTGGACAGCCCGACATGCAGCAGATCCTCAAGCAGGCGCAGCAGATGCAGCAGCAGCTCGCCGCCGCGCAGGAGGAGCTCGCCCAGACCGAGGTCACCGGGTCCGCCGGTGGCGGCCTGGTGACCGCCACGATGACCGGTGGGGGCGAGATCACCGCGCTGACCATCGCACCGGCCGCGGTCGACCCGGACGACGTCGAGACCCTGCAGGACCTCGTCGTCGCCGCCGTGCGTGACGCGCAGCGCGCCGTCAGCGACCTGACCGCCTCCACCATGGGACCGCTGGCCGGCGGCCTCGGCGGTGGCGGCGGCCTGGGCCTGCCCGGCTTCTGACCCACCCCCGGGGGGGGGGGGGGGGGGGGGGGGGGGGGGGGGGGGGGGGGGGGGGGGGGGGGGGGGGGGGGGGGGGGGGGGGGGGGGGGGGGGGGGGGGGGGGGGGGGGGGGGGGGGGCGCGGGGCGCGGGGTG
>NZ_JBJHAQ010000067.1:0-9247 GCF_054051115.1 Modestobacter sp. SYSU DS0904
GCCCCGGCCGGGGGGCCCCCCCCCCCCCCACCGCCCCCGCGGGGCCCCCCGAGGGGCCCCGTGGGGTGTAAGGGGGGGGCCCGCCCGTGCCCCCTATGGGCCCACTTCGGCGAAGTCGGGTCAGCGGAGGGTGGCGCAGGGGAGCGTCACCGTGCCCCAGCCCGCCGGGCTGAGCTCCAGTGCGACGCGCTGCGGCGCGCCCGGGCCGGCGCAGCGGTCGGTGGCCTGCTGGACCTCGGCGGACCAGGACGGGCCGGAGAGCAGGTAGGGGTCGGCCGGGAAGCCGATCACCGCGGCGGCGACCAGCAGGCTGGCCACCGCCGGGGCGGCCCAGTTCCGGACGGCACTCGCGGCGAGCACGAGGGCGGCCCACAGGAACAGCGCGCCCAGGCCGGCGTAGCGACCGGTGAGGGCGTCGGTGATCACCGACGTCCCGGCGTACAGGGCGGCGCCGACCAGCGCGACCACCGCCACGGCGAGCCGGTGACCGTGCGCCCCGGCCAGCGCCGCGGCGCCGGCCAGCAGCAGCAGGACCCCGAAGGCGGCCGCGGTCGCCGCCGGGGTCACCGGCACGCCCGCGACGCTGTCCAGGTAGCTGCGGGCCAGGCCGTCGGGCACGCCGGGCGCGCGGTCCAGCACCCGGCCGGCCGTCTGGGGGGCGAACAGCCGGGACAGCGCCTGGAGCACCAGCCCGGAGGCGATCCCGGCCGTGGCCGGGTGGCGCAGCGCGCCGCGCCGGTGCAGCAGCAGCACCGGCGCCAGCGCCACGGCCAGCGGCGTGGTGACGGCGACGACGAGGGCCCCGGCCGCGGTCGCCCACCAGCCCCGGCCGCGCAGCGGCTCGCGGAGGCAGGCCCACAGCGCGCCGTAGAGCAGGAACCACTGCAGGTTCGCCAGCGAGCCGAGCGACTCCACGCGCAGCGCGGGCACGGCGACCGTGGTCACCGCCGCCAGCAGCGCCCAGCCCCGGCTGCCGGTGACCGCCCGGGCGGAGTGGAGCACCCAGACGCCCACCAGGCCACTGACCACCAGGGCGGCGAGGACGGCGAACCGGGCGAAGTCGACCAGCGGCAGCTGGCTGCCCAGCAGCGTCAGCACCCGGGGCAGCCCGTGCATGTAGCCGGCGTAGGACCAGACGACCGAGCCCCAGCCGGAGTCGACGGCGTCGGCCAGGAAGACGGCGCCGTCCTCGGCCCACAGCCGGTCGAACGGCCAGCCGCTCACCAGCAGCCGCGCCCCGTGCAGCCCGCTGGTCAGCACGAACGCGAGCACGGCGAGCCCCGGCCCGCCGGCCGGCCACCCGCCCGGACGCGGGTGCGCCGGTGCGTCGGCCCCGGGCCCGGCCGTCCGGTCGGTCGTCGGTCCCACCGCCGGCGCCCCGGTCAGTTGATGCAGCCGGTGTCGGCGGCGGTGCGGGCGTTCTCGGCGGACGGGGCCGGGGCGGCCGGCTGCGCGGTGACCGGCTGGCCGACGCCGTTGAAGTCCGAGCCGAGGACGACCTGCACGGTGCCGGCGGTGGCGTCGTCGACCAGCTTGGTCACCGCGCCCGGGATCGAGCCGGCCACGGTCGCGGCAAGCGCCTCGTCTCCGGCGGCGAAGCGGATCTCGGTGACGTCGTAGCCGCTGGAGTCGGCGTTGGCGGTCGTGCCGACGCCGTAGCCGGCCTGCTGCAGGCTCGCGGCCGCGCTCGCGGCCAGCCCGGACCGGCCCGAGCCGTTGTAGACGTCGACCGTGACGTCGGCCGGGTCCACCGGCTCGACGGCCTCGGGGGCGGGCGCGTCGGCCGCCGGCGGGGCGGCGTTCAGCTCGGCGAAGAAGGCGTGCAGGGTGTCCTCGTCCTCCAGCCGGATGATCGACTTGCCCTCCTCGCGGTCGTCGCCGAGGTTGGGCACCGTCTGGAACTCGATGCTCCCGGCGGTGACCGACTGCATCTGCTGGGCCAGCTGCAGCAGGTTGAGGTTCTGGTCGACGGTCAGCGCGTGCGAGGCGGCCTGCACCAGCTCCCGCTGCTTGCCCAGGTCGAGCAGCACGTCCTCGGAGAGCATCTTGCGCAGCACGCCGGCGATGAACACCTGCTGGCGGACGATCCGGTCGAAGTCGCTGCTCGTGGTGCCGATGTTGTGCCGCTGCCGGACGAACTTCAGCGCGTCGGCGCCGGTGATGGTCTGCACCCCGGCGGGGAAGTAGGCGCCGGACCACTCGCGGTCGTCGACGGCGTTGCACAGGTTGACCTCGACGCCGCCGACGACGCTGGAGAGCTCGAAGAAGCCCAGCAGGTCCACCTCGGCGTAGTGGTCGATCCGCAGCCCGGTCAGCCCGCTGATCGTCTGCACCAGCAGCTGGGCACCCTGGGCGTTCTTCGCGTCCTCCGACGCGCCGTCCGGGGCGTTCATCCGGCCGTAGGCGTAGGCGGCGTTGAGCTTGTCCTCCCCGTGGCCGGGGATGTCCACCCAGGAGTCGCGCGGGAAGGAGACGAACGACGCCTTCGAGCCGTCCGCGGGGACGTGCACCAGGATCATCGTGTCGGTGTTGATGCCGGAGTCCTCGCCGGCCATGAACTCGGCCAGCTGCTGCTCCGTCAGGTTCGCCCGGCTGTCGTTGCCGACCAGCAGCAGGTTCATCGCCTCGCCGGTGCGCACCGTCTCGTCGTTGCCGTCGGTGGGGATCGCGTCGGTCCGGTTCACCGTGGCGTCGGCGACCCGGCCCAGGTACCAGCCCCAGCCGCTGGTGGCCAGGATGGCGATGGAGACGACCAGCGCCGCGACCCGCCCGGTCCAGGTCAGCCGGCGGCGCGCGTCGGTGTCCGCGGTGCTGGTGCGGGCCCCGGGCGGGCGCCCCAGCCGGGGGTCCAGGCGGGGCGGCAGCGCCGGGGTGTCCGGGCGCTCGTCGTCTCCTCGGGTCACGAGTCCTCCTCGGCGGCGGGGGGCGACGGCCGTTCCGCGGCCCGAGCTCCGCCGTCCAGCGGCGCGGTCCGGGCGAATGTACGTCGTTCGGCTGTACTTCGAGGGCAACCGACCGGACGTACGGGACACTGTGACCGCTGGGACACCAGCGTTCACTCCCGACCCGAAGGGCCCGCTGTGCGCATCCTCGTGACCGGAGGAGCCGGCTTCATCGGCTCCCACTACGTCCGGACACTCCTCTCCGGCGGCTACCCCGGGTTCGAGGACGCCGAGGTGACCGTCTTCGACAAGCTCACCTACGCCGGCAACCTGGCCAACCTCGCGCCGGTCGCCGACAGCCCCCGCTACCGCTTCGTGCAGGGCGACATCTGCTCGGCCGGCGACCTCGACGCCGCCCTGCCCGGCCACGACGCGGTCGTGCACTTCGCCGCCGAGTCGCACGTCGACCGCTCCATCGGCGGTGGCGCGGCGGACTTCGTGGTCACCAACGCGCTCGGGTCGCAGCAGGTGTTCGAGGCGGCCCTGCGCGCCGGCGTCGGCCGGGTGGTGCACGTGTCCACCGACGAGGTGTACGGCTCGATCGACGAGGGTTCCTGGACCGAGGAGCACATCCTCGAGCCGAACTCGCCCTACTCGGCGTCCAAGGCCGCCAGCGACCTGATCGCGCGCGCCTACGCGAAGACCTACGGCCTGGACGTCTCCATCACCCGGTGCAGCAACAACTACGGGCCGTACCACTTCCCGGAGAAGGTCATCCCGCTGTTCGTCACCAACCTGCTCGACGGGCTGACGGTGCCGCTCTACGGCGAGGGCGCCAACGTGCGCGACTGGCTGTTCGTCGACGACCACTGCCGCGGCATCCAGCTGGTGCTGGAGAAGGGCGCCCCGGGCGAGATCTACAACATCGGCGGCGGCCGGGAGCTGTCCAACCGGGAGCTCACCGAGCAGCTGCTCGCCGCCACCGGCCGCGACTGGAGCGCGGTGGAGCAGATCGTCGACCCCCGCGGCGGCGGTCACGACCTGCGCTACTCCGTCGACTTCTCCAAGACCGCGGCCCTGGGCTACGCGCCCCGGATGCCCTTCGAGGAGGGCCTGGCGCTCACCGTGCAGTGGTACCGCGACAACCGGGCGTGGTGGGAGCCGCTCAAGGCCGCCCCGGCCGCCCCGGCCGCCCCGGCCACCGCTGCCGCCGCGCGGGCATGAGCACCCCCGGCGCGCAGCCCACCGCCTGGCTGGTCACCGGCGCCTCCGGCCAGCTGGGCACCGACCTGCAGCGGCTGCTCTCCGGGCAGGACCTCACCCCGCTGGGCCGGACGATGCTCGACCTGACCGACGAGGCCCAGGTGCGCAGCGTCGTCGGCCGCTGGCGGGACGACGCGGTGGCCCGCGGTGCCCGGCCGGTGGTGCTCAACGCGGCCGCCTACACGGCGGTGGACGCCGCGGAGACCGACGAGGCGACCGCGCAGCGGGTCAACGGCGAGGCCCCCGGCTGGCTGGCCGAGGAGCTCGCCGGCGCCGGGCGGCTGGTGCACGTCTCCACCGACTACGTCTTCGCCGGGGACGCGCAGACCCCCTACGGCGTCGACGACGAGCCTGCGCCCCGCACCGCCTACGGCCGCACCAAGTTGGCCGGGGAGCGGGCGGTCGCCGCGGTCGGGGGCGACGCCGTCGTCGTCCGCACCGCCTGGGTGTACGCCCGGCACGGGGCGAACTTCGTGCGCACCATGACCCGGCTGGAGGCCGAACGGGACACCGTCTCCGTGGTCGAGGATCAGGTCGGCTCGCCCACCTGGGCGGCGGACCTCGGCGCCGGCCTGGTCGAGCTGGGCACGCACCCCGCGCCACCGCCGCTGCTGCATTTCGCCAACTCCGGGGAGGTCAGCTGGTACGGGTTCGCCCGGGCGGTCTTCGTCGAGCTGGGTGCCGACCCCGAGCGGGTCCGCCCCCTCACCACCGCGGAGTTCCCCCGTCCCGCGCCGCGGCCGGCGTACTCGGTGCTCGACGTGTCGGCGTGGACCGGCGCGGGGTTGCGCACGCCGCGCCCCTGGCGGGCCGCGCTGACCGAGGCGATGTCCGCGGGCTGACCCCACCGGGGCTGCTGTGACGCGCGGGTCGGCTGAGAGATCTGCGCCCGGTTTTGGCGACATTTGCCCGCGCCGGGGGTTCAACCGCGCCGGTCCGGGTGCCGATGATCCGAGTCGTACGAGCCTGTCGTCCGCACCGTGGTCGGTCGACGGGCGTTCGTCGACCAACCGGAGGAACTCTTCGTGCGCCGCATCGCCGGGGTCGTGCTGGCCTTCATCGTCCTGACCGGGACCTTCCTGGTCCTGCCCGTCTACGCAGCTCCGCAGCCCGAGGCGACGCCGGTGGCGCCCTCCATCGACACCGTCGACCTGGGTTCGGTCGACCGCCCGGAGGACGAGGCGGTCGTCACCACGGACGGCGTCGTCGTCGACGCCGGCCCGGCCGCCGCGGCCGGTGCGCCGGCCTCGCCCAGCCAGCCCGCGCCCGTGCCCACCGGGGCGCCGGTCGACCCGGCCGACGACGAGGACGCGGTGGCCAGCTCCGGCGCCGAGGTCGAGGGCGTGCCGGCGCTGACGGTGTCCCAGTCCGCCACCCGGCGCTTCTCCACCGTGGGCGTGACCTGGGCCGCCGACCCGGCGGCCACCGGCGTCACCGTCCAGATCCGCACCCAGGACTCCGGGGGCACCTGGAGCGACTGGACCGCGCTCGAGGTGGAGGACGCGCAGGGCGGCGACCCGGACGCGGACCTGCGCGCCGGCACGGCGCCGTACTGGACCGACGAGGCGTACGGCATCGAGACCGTCGTCCAGGCCGCCGACGGCAGCACCCCGCGCGACGTGCAGCTGACGCTGATCGACCCGGGCACCAGCCGGGCGGACGCGGTGCCGGGCGCGCCGGCGGCGACCGACCAGGCGCACGCCGACAACGCGATGCCGGCCATCTACTCCCGGGCGCAGTGGGGCGCCGACGAGCGCCTGATGGGCTGGGGCGCCGAGTACGCCCCGACGCTCAAGGCGGCGACCGTGCACCACACCGCCGACAGCAACAGCTACGCGGCCGAGGACGTGCCCCGGATCCTGCGCTCGATCTACGCCTACCACGCGGTGACCCTGGGCTGGGGCGACATCGGCTACAACGTCGTCGTCGACAAGTTCGGCCGGGCCTGGGAGGGCCGCGCCGGCGGGCTGGCCAGCACCGTCGTCGGCGCGCACGCCGGCGGGTTCAACACCGGCACCTTCGGCATCTCCATGCTCGGCAACTACGACGTCACCGCCGTCCCGCAGGCGGTGGTCGAGACCGTGGCCAACGTGGTCGCCTGGAAGTTCTCCCTCTACGGCATCGACCCGCGGGGGACGGTCACGCTGACCTCGGGCGGTGGCGGCACCGCCAAGTACGCCAAGGGCCAGTCGGTCACGCTGCCCACCCTCTTCGCCCACCGCGACGTCGGGTCGACCGCATGCCCGGGGCGCTACGGCTTCAGCCGGATGGGCGAGCTGCGCAGCCTGGTCGCCGAGCGGACCACCGTGGCCGCCGCGGTCTCCCCGACCGGTCCGCGGACGCTGCTGCGCAACAGCGCCGGCGGGGGGCTCGCGGAGTGGACGACGACCCGCGGCGACGCCGGCGACATCCCGTTCGCCTGCGACTGGGACGGCACCGGCAACCAGACGATCGGCATCTTCCGCGCCGGTCTGGTCTACGTGTTCAACTCCAACGCCTCGACCGCGCGCCACGAGTACTCGTTCCGGTTCGGCGACGCCGGGGACACCCCGCTGTGCGGGGACTGGGACGGCGACGGCAAGGACACCATCGGCATCTGGCGGCAGGGCGTCTTCTTCCTGAAGAACGCCAACACGACCGGGATCGCCGACGGGGTCTTCCCCTTCGGCAACCGGGACGCCCAGCCGGTCGTCGGCGACTGGAACGGCGACGGCTACGACACCGTCGGCGTCTACCAGAACGCCACCTTCTACTGGGCCGACAGCAACCTGCGGCCCTACGCCGACGGGCAGCAGCCCTTCGGCGACCGCGGCGACGTCGTCGTCGTCGGTGACTGGAACGGCAAGGGGCGGGACACCTTCGGCGTGTTCCGAGCCGGGAAGTTCCTCCTGGCCACCTCGCTCGCCCGGGCCCAGGCGGATCTGAGGTTCTCCTACGGCGACCGGGACGACACCCCGGTGACCGCGGACTGGAACGGCGACGGCACGACGACGGTGGGGATCATCCGTGACTACTGACCACGCGCACACCGCGCCGACCGGGCGCAGCCGGCTGCGCCGCTGGGGCGCCGCCGCACTCGTGGGGGTGGGCCTGATGGGCGGGGCCTCGCTGGTCGCGCCGGCGACGGCCTCGGCGGAGCTCACCGGCGACGTCGTCATCACCGGGCACGGCTGGGGGCACGGCCGGGGGATGGGCCAGTACGGCGCGTACGGGTACGCGACCAACCACGGCTGGTCCTACCAGCAGATCGTCGGGCACTTCTACGGCGGGACGACGCTCGGCGGTCAGGCCAACGGGCCGATCACCGTGGCCCTGACCGCCCGGGACAACCAGGACCTGCTGGTCACCTCCGGCCGCGACTTCGTCGTCGGCGGGGTCGCGGTGGGCGCCGGGTCGGCGGCCCGGGTGCAGGCGCGCCCGGACGGCAGCTACCTGCTCACCACCAGCTACGGGTGCGACCAGCCCGGGGTGTGGCAGACGGTGGTGCCGAACTCCCGCGTGGTCTCCACCGTCGACCCGGGCAACGACCTGCACGCGATGCTGAGCCTGTGCACCGCGGCGGGCCTCAAGCAGTACCGGGGCGAGCTCTCGGTCGTCTGGGCGAACAACGCCCAGCGCACGGTGAACACCCTGGCGATGGAGGACTACCTGCGCGGCGTCGTGCCGCGCGAGTCGCCGGCCAGCTGGGGCGACGGCGGCGGCGGCAAGGGCATGGAGGCGCTGAAGGCCCAGGCCGTCGCGGCGCGTTCTTACGCCTGGTCGGAGAACCGCTGGAGCTGGGCCAAGACGTGCGAGACGACGTCCTGCCAGGTCTACCTGGGCGCCGGGTCCAACCACGCGTCGCTGGAGGACCGGCGCACCGACTCGGCCATCGCCGCCACCGCGGGGGTGGTGCTCCGCAACGCCAAGGGGGCGATCCAGCGCACGGAGTTCAGCTCCTCGACCGGCGGCTGGTCGGCCGGCGGGACCTTCCCGGCGGTGGTCGACGACGGTGACGCCATCTCCCCGCACCACAACTGGTCGCAGACCGTCCCGGCCACCACGATCGGCAACGCCTTCGGCGTCGGGACGCTCATCGACATCAAGGTGACCGCCCGCAACGGCCTGGGCGCCGACGGCGGCCGGGTGACCAAGGTCGACGTCGTCGGCACGGCGAAGACCGTCTCGGTCACCGGCGCGAACGTGCGGGTGCAGCTGGGGCTCAAGTCCGACTGGTTCGTCATCCAGGGCGCCGGCGCCGCACCCGCGCCCCAGCCCCCGCAGGTGCCGGTGAACCCCGACCTGCCGACGATCTACCGCGGGTCGGGCAACGCCGGGGCGCCCAGCGCCTCGGGGATCAACTTCGGTGACCCGGGCGACGTGCCGCTGGCCTGCGACTGGAACGGCGACGGGCTGGACACCTCCGGGGTCTTCCGCAACGGCCTGTTCCTGCTGTCCAACGGCGAGGGCGGCTCGGCCGACGTCGTCTTCGGCTTCGGTCAGGGCGGCGACCAGCCGTTCTGCGGCGACTGGGACGGCGACGGCAAGGAGACCGTGGGCGTCTACCGCGCCGGGCAGGTCTTCCTGCGCAACAGCCTCACCACCGGGATCGCCGACGGTCAGTACTGGTTCGGCGCCACCGGGGACACCGTGGTGGCCGGCGACTGGAACGGGGACGGCTACGACACGCCCGGCGTCTGGCGTTCCGGCGTGTTCTACCTGACCAACAGCAACCTGCGCCCGACCACCGACGTCGTCCTGCCCTACGGCGACGTGCGCGACCTCCCCGCGGTCGGCGACTGGGACGGCAACGGCACCGACACCGTCGGCGTCTTCCGCAACGGCACCTTCCTGCTGCGCAACGCCCTGAACCCGGGACTGGCCGAGGCGACGGTGCCCTTCGGTGACGTGGGCGACCGCCCCCTGGTGGCTGCCTGGAAGGCGCGGGGCCCCTCGACGGTGGGGGTCAGCCGGAAGTACTGACCGCTGGTCCAGCCGGCACGGCGGGGGGGGGGGGGGGGGGGGGGGGGGGGGGGGGGGGGGGGGGGGGGGGGGGGGGGGGGGCGGGGGGGGGGCGGGGGGGGGGGGGGGGCGGGGGGGGGGGTGGGGGGCGGGGGGGCGGG
>NZ_JBJHAQ010000068.1:0-7357 GCF_054051115.1 Modestobacter sp. SYSU DS0904
TCCGCGGCGCCATCCGCGCCACCTGGGCCGCACTGGGTTGGGAGAACTCCACCCTCGGCTTCCCCACCACCGACGAGACGCCCACCCCGGAGAAGACCGGCGCCTACAACCACTTCCAGAACGGCTCGATCTACTGGTCACCGGCCACCGGCGCCCACGAGGTCCGCGGCGCCATCCGCAGCACCTGGGCCGCACTGGGCTGGGAGAAGTCCGCCCTCGGCTTCCCCACGTCGGACGAGTACAGCGTCGACGGTGGCCGGCGCAGTGACTTCGAGAACGGTCACATCACCTGGACACCATCCGGCGGCACCGTCGTCCATCAGGACGGCTGATCCCGCGGCTGCCTGCCGCGCTCGCCAGCGGCGGACAGGCGGAGCCCCGCTGCAGCGAGGCGACTCCAGCAGCCAGTGGGCTCGACTGATGGGGCCTGACCTCGGGAGCTACGGCTTCACGAACCCGCCGGGGGCTGGTGTGGACCCTGCGCTGGATCTGCACCGAGGGCGATCACTGTGGCAGCTGGTACCCGGCCGGCCCGGGCCGGGATCGGCGCTCGGCCGGCGGGAGCTGACCGGTCGCGGTGAGCTCGTCGGCGAGGTCGCGCAGCTTGCGGTTGGTCAGCGACGAGGTCTGCACCAGCACGGCGAACGCCTGGTCGGCGGTGAGCTTGTGCCGCTCCATCAGGATCCCCTTGGCCTGGCCGATGACGTCGCGGTGGGCCATCCCGCCGCGCAGGTTCTGCTCGTGCTCGGCGCCGGCCAGCGCCACGGCGGCGTGGCTGGCGAACAGCCGGCCGACCTCGCACGACTCGTCGTCGAAGGCGTGGGGATCGCGGGCGTAGAGGTTCAGTGCGCCCATCTGCCCGCCCTCGACGAAGAGCTTGAAGCACAGGATGCTGCCCACGCCCAGCTCCGCCGCCCGAGCGGCGAACCGCGGCCAGCGCTGTTCCGTGCCGACGTCATCGAGCAGGATGACCTCCTGGTCCCAGACCGCGTCGATGCACGGCCCTTCCCCGAGCTCCTGCTGCAGGCGGTCGACCGATCGCGGCAGCTCGCTGGTCCAGGCCCGCGGCTCGACCGTGGCCCGTCCGGTCACGTAGGTGATCCCGCAGTCGTGGGCATGCGGCACGGTGTCGACCGCCGCGGTCGCGATCGCCCGCAGCGTCGCCTCGACGTCGCCGTGCTCCTCCTGGAGCCGGCGGGCGACCTGGCTCAGCACGTCGCCCAGTCCCCCGTGCACCTCGGACGTCGTCATGGCCCGAGGCTACCCAGCCCGGCAGGTGGGCGAGGCGGCTCGGCGGCCGTCTTCTCGACCGCCGAACCTCGACCGCTCGCGCGCCGGCGCCCGACCGGTCGTGCCAGCGGTCCTGCCCCGGAGCCCGCTCCGGCAATCGGACGACTGGTCAGCGGGTCAGCGACCGGAGGTCGAACTCCCCGGTGGTCACGAGCCGCTCGGCGATCTCCCGGACCCGGGGTTTCGTGTGCACGGAGACCGCCGCCAGCGTCTGGAACGCCTGGTCGGCGTTGAGCTCGTACCGCTCCATGAGGACGCCCTTGGCCTGGTCGATCACCGCGCGGGACTCCAGTGCCGCCTGCAGATTCTCGGCCCGCTCCTGCGCGCTCCGGTAGGCGAACAGATTGGCCACCGCCACCGCCACCGCGGCGTAGGGCGCGATGTGGGTGGCGGCGACCTGCACCGCGTCGTCGAAGGCGTGCGGCTCGTGGGCGTAGATGTTCAGCGCACCGACGAGGCCGGGCTCCTCGAGGCGCAGCGGCACCGACAGCGAGCTGCCGCAGCCCTGCTCCCAGGCGCGCCGGACGTAGTCGGGCCACCGCTGCTCCGTGCCGTTGTCGGGGATGACGGTCAGCTCGCCCGTCGCGGCCGCGTGCAGGCACGGTCCGTACCCCCGGCCGAACTGGCTCTCGTCGAGCTCCACGGCCAGCCGGCCGGACGCGGACGTGGTCATCGGCTTGTCGTGCAGCACCAGCGAGACCGACGCCTCCGGGTTCCCCGGGAGGACCTCGGTCGTCAGATCGACGACTGTCTGCAGCAGCGACTCCATCGACTGGTCGCGCAGCGTGATGCTCCCGAGCCGTTCCAGGGCGGCGCGGGCGGTGTCGCTCACGGGGCTGGTCGTGTCGCTCAGGGGACTGGCGGCAGGGGACACGCGTCGCTCCGGTCCGCGGTGCACCGGGGTGTCGACCTCGGCAGGAGCCCCGCACTGAGGCCCCGCACGCAGGCGTGCCGTGGTTGGACCCGCCTGCTGATCGCTCCCGGGCGACCCGGGAGGGCATGAGCAGCGCGGTACCGGGTTTCGGCCCCCGACGTCCGGCGCCGGAGGCCCGGCCCTCGTTCTGGGGAGCCCGACCGCGGCCCGGCTATGCTGCCCCCAACGAGTGCACGTCACACAGCCGGCGTGCGGCACGGGGTTCCTCACCCCAGCCCTGTCGAGCCCCCGGGATCCCGGGAGCTCGCATCCCGCCGGCACATGCGCTGCCCGGTGCCGACCCCTGCCGGAGTTCCGCCGTGACACCCCCCTCCCCCGATCCCGACGAGGCCCTCGCCCAGCTCGCCTTCGACGAGCTCGGCCGGATGTCCTTCGCCGACCACTCGCTGGAGTCGGTCCTGCAGAAGGTCACCGACCTCGCCGCCCGGGTGCTCCCCGGGCAGCCGGTCATCTCGGTGACCATCGTGACCGCCGACCGCCCCTCGACCGTCGCCGCCAGCGGAGAGCTCGCCCGGACGCTGGACGAGGCGCAGTACGCCCACTCCGCCGGTCCCTGCCTGGAGGCCGCCACCACCGGCCGGCCGATCGAGGTGGCCGACATGGACGCCGAGCCGCGCTGGGCACCCTTCCCCCGGCTCGCCGCCGAGGAAGGCTGCCGGAGCCTGCTGTCCTACCCGCTGCCGCCGCAGGAGCTGATCTCCGGCGGGCTGAACGTCTACGCCCGCAGCCACCGCCCGCTGGACGAGCGCACGCTCGCCCTGGCCGGCCGGTTCGCCGCCTACGCCGTCGTCCCGGTGTCGAACATGTACCTCTACGAGAGCGCCGTCGCCCGCGCCGAGCACCTGCGCGCGGCACTGGACTCCCGGGCGGTCATCGACCAGGCCAAGGGCATCCTGATGGAGCGCCTGAAGCTCACCGCCGACCAGGCGTTCTCGGCGCTGGCCCAGGTGTCGATGGACACCAACACCAAGGTCCGCGACATCGCCGAACGGTTCGTCGACACCGGCGAGCTGCGCCGGGAGTGAGCCGGCGAGGCACAGTGGAGGGCGTGACCGCACCCTCGAACTCACCCGCCGACCTCGGCGCCGCCCGCGCCCGCGAGTACCTGCAGCTGGTGGAGGCCGGCCGCACCGAGGAGGCCGAGCGGCTGCTCGCCGGCCTCACCGACACCCGTGAGCTGGTCTACGTCGGCGCCGGCTTCACCGTCCTGGCCCGCCAGGCCGGGCGCACGCTGCCCACCGCGATGCGCGCCCAGGCGAGCACCCGGCAGGTGCTCCTCGGCCAGCTGCGCGACCGCAACCGCGGCGACGTCGAGGGGCTGCGGGGCTGGCTGCGCAGCGCCGCCGAGGAGGTCCGCACGGTGACCCGGCTGGCCGAGGTCGCCCGGCAGCGGCTGGGCTCCGGCAGCTGAGCCCGTTCGACAGCTGAGCCGGATCCGACAGCTCAGCGGGGTGCGGCGCCCACCGGCGTCCGGCCCAGCACGGTGGCCAGCGGCAGCGCTGCGGCCAGCAGCGCAGCGATGAGCACGTAGGTCCAGGGCAGCCCGACCCCGGCGGCGACCGCGCCGACGAGCAGCGCGCCGGTCGCCGTCCCGCTGTCGTAGCAGGCGTTCCACACCGCGCTCACGGTGGCCGGCGGCCCGCTGCCGGCGCGCGCCAGCGCGACCACCAGGGTGAGGTTCTGCACCGCGCCGTAGGTGACGCCGAGCAGCAGCGAGCCGCCGAGCACCGCCGCCGCACCGGCCGCGCCACCGGCCACCAGCCCCCAGGCGATGAGCAGCAGCCCGGCCACCCCCACCGCGAGCGTGCCGGGCAGCAGCGCCCGCGCGCCCAGCCGGTCGACCAGCACCCCCACCCGCCACCGGGCGAGCCCGCTGGTCAGTCCGTAGCAGAGCAGCGCCACCGGGGCGAGTGCCCCGTCGGGCCGCTCGATCGGCAGGAAGGTGAAGAACCCGGCCGCGGCGAAGGTGACCACCAGCAGCACCAGCGACGGCGCCACGGACGCCCGCACCGCCCGGCGTGCGGAGCCCGGCCGGGTGCTCGGCGTCTCGACCTTCGCCATCGCCCGCCCGAGGGCGGGCACGAACACGCACGCGAGGGCCGGGGCCGCGGCCAGGGCGGCCACCCACCCGAAGTGGCCGGCCAGCGTGAGCGCGGTGCCGCCGGGCACCGCGCCCAGCATCGGGACGGCGATCGCCAGCCCGTACAGGCCGATCGACTCCCCGCGGCGCTCGGGCGGCACGACCTGGGCGGCGATCGTCGAGCCGAGCACGGTGATCACCGCGAACCCCAGGCCCCGGACGGCGGAGACGGCGGCGAACCAGCCCAGGTCGTCGGAGAGCAGGTAGAACGGCGAGGGCAGCCCGATGGCGAGCAGCCCGCCGATGAGCACCGGGGTGACCCCCAGCCGGTTCACCAGCGCCGGTACCGCCAGCTGGCCCAGCACGGTCACCCCGAGGAAGACCGTGGTGACCGACCCGGCGGCGGTGAGCCCGTAGCCGACCGCCGCGGCGTGCGCCGGCAGCGCCGACAGCAGCAGCGAGTAGCTGAGGAAGCCCAGCAGGTTGAGGGAGAACAGCGACCGGACGGCAGGGATCTGCCACAGCGAGCTCCGCGGCTCCGTCGTGGTCACGCCTGCGTTCCTCCGCCCCCGGTTCCCAAGTCCTGCTCCGAGTCCCTACGGTCTGGGCATGGCATCCGCGTCCAGCATCCCGGCGACCACCAGCATCGTCGTCATGGGGGTCTCCGGCTCCGGCAAGTCGACCATCGCGACCGAGCTCGCCCGGCGGCTGCAGTGGGAGTTCATCGAAGGTGACGACCTGCACCCGCCGGAGAACGTCGAGAAGATGCGGGGCGGCACGCCGCTCGACGACGAGGACCGCTGGCCGTGGCTGCGCCGTATCGCCGAGCTGATCGGCGAGCACGAGGAGGCCGGGAAGTCGTTCATCCTCACCTGCTCGGCGCTCAAGCGCAGCTACCGCGACGTGCTCTGCGAGGGCAACCCGTCGGTGTGGTTCGCGCACGCGAACACCTCCGAGGAGGTGCTCACCGAGCGGCTGGCCAAGCGCCAGGGGCACTACATGCCGCCGAGCCTGCTGCGCAGCCAGCTGGACACCCTCGAGCCGCTCGGCGAGGACGAGCCCGGCGCGGTGGTGCCCGGCGAGGGCTCCGTGGAGGAGACGGTCGCCGACTTCCTCGCCGAGCTCTGCGCCGAGCGGGAGATCCAGCTGCCCTGACACTGGTCGGCCTACCGGCCTCCGACCGCGGCCAGGTGCCATCCCCGCCCCGGCGAGAGTCGGGAACGGCACCGGGCCGCCGCGCGAGCGGCTCAGCACGAGCCGGGCACGGCTCCTGGCCGCGGTGCGGCCCGGAGGGGCGCGATCAGGACATGTGCGGGTAGCGGTGGTCGGTGGCGGGGACGAACGTCTCCTTGATCGACCGGGTCGACGTCCAGCGCTGGAGGTTCTGCTTCGCCCCCGCCTTGTCGTTGGTGCCCGAGCCGCGGCCGCCGCCGAAGGGCTGCTGGCCGACGACGGCCCCGGTCGGCTTGTCGTTGACGTAGAAGTTGCCGGCGGCGTGCCGGAGGAAGCGGCGCGCGTGGTCGATCGCCGTCCGGTCCTGGGCGATGATCGCGCCGGTCAGCGCGTAGGGCGCGACCGACTCCATCTGGGTGAGCACCCGGTCGTAGTCGGCGTCGTCGTAGACGTGCACCGCGAGCACCGGACCGAAGTACTCGGTGGTGAAGACCTCGTGCCCGGGGTCGGTGCCCTCGATGACGGTCGGCCGCACGAAGAAGCCCTCGCTGTCGTCGGCGGTGCCACCGGCGACCACGGTGAGCGCGTCGTCGTCCTTCGCCGACTCGAGCACCGTCGACAGCTTGGTGAAGGACTTCCGGT
Organism: Modestobacter sp. SYSU DS0904; assembly: GCF_054051115.1. Taxonomy (NCBI): domain Bacteria; kingdom Bacillati; phylum Actinomycetota; class Actinomycetes; order Geodermatophilales; family Geodermatophilaceae; genus Modestobacter; species Modestobacter sp. SYSU DS0904. Next base: position 6,120 of record NZ_JBJHAQ010000068.1, read on the forward strand.
CGATGACCGCGCCCATGAAGTTGGAGAAGTCGGTGACGTCGCCCATCGGGAGCTCCTCGACGGTGCCGATCAGGTCGTCGCGGATCCGCCCCCAGAGGCTGCGCGGCACGTAGGCCCGCGAGGCCGCCGAGCACTTCTGCCCCTGGTACTCGAAGGAGCCGCGGATCATCGCGGTGCGCAGCACGTCGGGGTCGGCGGAGGGGTGGGCGACGATGAAGTCCTTGCCGCCGGTCTCCCCCACGATCCGCGGGTAGCCGCGGTAGCCGGCGATGTTCTCCCCCACGGTGCGCCACAGGTGCTGGAACACCGGGGTCGAGCCGGTGAAGTGGATGCCGGCCAGGTCGCGGTCGGCGAGCACGACCTCGGAGACGGCGACGCCGTCGCCCGGCAGCATGTTGATCACGCCCGGCGGCAGGCCGGCGGCCTCGAGCAGGCGCATGAGGAAGTGCGCGGCGAACTGCTGGGTGGGGGCCGGCTTCCAGATGACCGTGTTGCCCATCAGCGCCGGCGCGGTGGGCAGGTTGCCGGCGATCGCGGTGAAGTTGAACGGGGTGACCGCGTAGACGAACCCCTCCAGCGGGCGGTGGTCGACGCGGTTCCACACCCCGGGGCCCGACACCGGCTGCTCGGCGAGGATCTCCCGGGCGAAGTGCACGTTGAAGCGCCAGAAGTCGATCAGCTCGCACGCGGAGTCGATCTCGGCCTGGAACGCGGTCTTGCTCTGCCCGAGCATCGTGGCGGCGTTGAGGGTCTGCCGCCACGGCCCGGCCAGCAGGTCGGCGGCCTTGAGGAAGACCGCGGCTCGGTCGTCGAAGGACAGCTCCGACCAGCCGGGTGCGGCGTCCTTGGCGCAGCGCACCGCCTCCTGCGCGTCCGCGGCGGTGGCGGCGGCCGAGGTGCCGAGCACCTGGGCGTGCCGGTGCGGGGCGACGACGTCGAACGCGGCGCCGCCGGCCATCCGCTGCTGCCCGCCGATGGTGGCGGTCAGCTCGACCGGCGAGGCGGCCAGCTCGGTGAGCCGCTGCTGGAGCGCGGCCCGTTCCGGCGAGCCGGGGGCGTAGTCGCCGACCGGCTCGTTGCGCGGCGCGGGGACCTGGGTGACGGCGTCCATGGGGAGCTCCTCGGGGATCGGCGTGGGGGGGGGGGGGGGGGGGGGGGGGGGGGGGGGGGGGGGGGGGGGGGGGGGGGGGGGGGGGGGGGGGGGGTAGGCCGGTCTCGTGGCACAGTGGGCGGGGGCG
>NZ_JBJHAQ010000069.1:0-7260 GCF_054051115.1 Modestobacter sp. SYSU DS0904
CCTCACCGTCGGCCGGCTGGGCGGTCCACCCCGCCCGCCGCGCACCGGGATGATCCGGCGCAGGATCCGCGGCGGAGGGCCGCTGGCCGGCCAGGGCCAGGATCAGCTCGGCTTCCTCCGCAGTGGCCCGCGCCCGCTGGCGCTGGATGCCCTGCAGCCGGGCCGCGAGCAGCTCATCGGGCCACTGCGACGCCGGCGACGGCTCCCGGGACCCCGGGTAGTGCAGCTCGATCACCACGTTGGCCGACCGGGCAGACGGGACCGACGGCGGGGGCAGGGCCGCGGTCTCCGTCATGCACCCGAACATACGTTCGAGGTACGACGATTTTGACAGGTCGGAGTCGCGGGCTCACGGCTGAGTCGATCCGCACCAGGTCCAGGAGCAGGCAACGGCCGGTCCGCTCACCAGCCGAGCCAGTCGACCGCTTCCTGCGCGATCTCCGGCGGCACCGCGTGACCCCCGTCGAACTCGCGGTAGATGACGTCGTACCCGTCGTCCCGCAGCTCCGGGACCAGGTCCCGGCTGGTCCGGTCGATCGGCAGCACCTCGTCGTCGGTGCCGTGCGAGACGAACACCGCCGGCTGCCCGGAGCGCGGACCGGGCGGCACGAAGCCGGGCGAGAAGGCGAGGATGCGGTCGAACAGCTCCCCGTTGGCCAGGCCCAGCCCGAGGGCGTACGTCGCGCCGTCGGAGAACCCGGCGACCGCCACCCGCCCGGGGTCGATCCGCAGCCGCGAGAACACCTCGCCGAGCGCCCGGTCCACGGCGGCCACGTCCTCGCCGAACCCGCCGCGGACGGCGTCCCAGGTGGAGCCGCGCGAGGCAGGGGCGAGCAGCACCAGACCGCGTTCGTCGGCCAGCGGCCGCAGCAGGCCGATGCCCCCGGCGGCATCACCGCCGGCCCCGTGCAGGGAGACCACCAGCGGCGCCGGTCGCTGCGGGTCGAGTCCCGGTGGCACGTGCAGCAGCGCGTCCCGTTCGCTCTCCACCCCCAGCGGGTGGGTGCCGGTCGGCTCCGCCGACGGCGAGGCTTCCCCGGGGCGGGCGGTCAGCGCGGCCGCGTCGTCGCCGCCGTCCGAGCCACCCGTGCCGTCCGGGCCGCCCGGCGAGGTGACCACCCGACCGGCGCAACCGGCGAGGACACCGCCCACGACCAGGTGGCCGGCGAGGGCCAACAGTCGCCGGCGGTCGAGAGCCGGCCCGGCCGGCGGGCGGGTCATGTCCGGTCGAGCAGCCGCAGGACCGCCGCGGCGACCACCTCGGGGCGGTCGGCGGGCACGAAGTGGCTCGCCCCATCGACCATGGTGAGCCGGGCGTCGGGCAGGTCGTCGGCCAGCTGCTGCCCGTAGCGCGGCTTCATCTGGTGGTCCAGCCGGCCCCACACCACCTCGGCGGGCATGATCAGCCGGGGCAGGAACGGGGCCACCGTCTGGGTGTAGACCGAGTCCAGCGACCGCAGGTGCCGCGCCAGCAGCCGCGGGCCACCGGGGTGAGCCCACGGGGCCACGAAGCGGTCGATGAACGGGCCGGCCCGGTCCTGATCGGCGAACAGGGTGCGCAGCGCCGGGCGCAGCGCGGTGGCCAGGGCCGGTGGGGGCAGCTGCCGCACCAGCGGCCAGGCGGCCTTCAGCGCACGCACCAGCGGCACCGGCCACCCGTCGTAGCTGACCCCGTCGACGACGCCGAGGCCGGCGACCCGGTCGGTGGCGGTGGTGGCCAGGATCTGCGCCACCCCGCCGCCGAGGTCGTGCCCGACGACGACCACCCGGTCCAGCTCGAGGGCGTCCAGCAACCCCAGCAGCAGCGACGCCTGGGTGGCCAGGTCGACCGGGTGCCCGTCCGGGGCGGCCGACCCGCCGTAGCCCAGCATGTCGACGGCGAACACCCGGGCACGGGCGGCCACCGGCGGGACGACGTCCTCCCACAGCCGGTGGTTGGTGGGGATGCCGTGCACCAGCAGGACCGGCGGGCCGGACTCCCCCGCCGTCCAGACGTTGAGCCGCACCCCACCGACGTCGACGAGCCAGGTCTCCCCGGTCGGCAGCTGATCGGTGCTCGGTCCACCCACGCCCTCACCACCCATGCCCGCACCGGTGCCCAGCAGCGCACCGGTGACACACCGATCCGTCCGCCACGCTGTTGTGTACAGTTGTACACATGGACGACGGGCGCAGTATGCGCGAGCGGATGCTCGCCGGTGACCTGTACATCGCCGACGACCCGCAGCTGGCCGCCGACAGCACCCGTGCCCAGCAGCTCACCCACCGGTACAACACGATGGACCCCACCGACGGAGCCGCGCGCCGCGAGGTGCTCGAGCAGCTGCTGGCCGCGTTCGGCCCCGGCAGCGAGCTGCGCCCGCCGTTCCGCTGCGACTACGGGTACCGGACGTCGGTGGGCGCGCGGACCTTCGCCAACTTCGGTCTCGTGGTGCTCGACGTCGCCCGGGTGACCATCGGGAACGACGTGCAGATCGGGCCGAACGTCCAGCTGCTCACCGCCACCCACCCCGTCGAGGCCGGCCCCCGCCGCGAGAAGTGGGAGGGGTCGCGGCCGATCACCATCGCCGACAACGTCTGGCTCGGCGGCGGCGTGATCGTCTGCCCGGGGGTGACCATCGGGGAGAACACGGTGGTCGGCGCCGGCGCCGTGGTCACCCGCGACCTGCCGGCGGACGTGGTCGCCGTGGGGAATCCGGCCCGCGTCGTCCGCGCCCTCGGGTGAACACCCGACGGCACGACCCGCAGCGGGCCGACCGGATCGTCGACGCCGCCCTCGACGTGATCGCCGAGCACGGCGTCGCGAACACCACGCACCGGCTCATCGCCGCCTGCGCCGACGTCCCGCTGGGGTCGCTGACCTACCACTTCACCGGCCTCGACGACCTGCTCGCCCAGGCCTTCACCCGGCACGCGGAGCGGATGGCGGCCACCTACGAGGCGCACTTCGACCAGGTGCGCAGCCGCGCGGACGTCGTCGCGGCGGTCACCGAGCTGGTGCACGGCGACGCCGGCGCCGACGACCGCGACTGGGCGGTGGCCTACGAGCTCTACCTGGCGGCCCTGCGCGACCCGTCGTTGCGCGCGGTCACCGAGTCCTGGATGCGCCGCAGCCGCAGCGTGCTGGAGCGCTTCGTCGACCCGACCACCGCCCGTGGGGTCGACGCCCTGATCGAGGGCCTGGTGATGCACAAGGTCCTGGCCACCAGCCCCGTCGACCGGGCGCAGACCACCGAGATCATCGCCCGCGTCGTGCGGCCGAGCACCGCCCCCGAGGAGCACGCATGACCACCACCACCGACGCGACCGGACCGTCGGCCGCGCAGGTGCGGGCCGCCACCCGGGCGACCTACGTCGCCTTCATCGGCGCCGGTTTCGCCTTCGCCAGCTGGGCCGCCCGCATCCCGCAGGTCCGCACCCGGCTGGACCTCGACCCGGCCGGGCTGGGCCTGGTGCTGCTGGCGATCGCCGCCGGGTCGGTGATCGCGCTGCCGCTGTCCGGGCCGGTGATCGCCCGGCTGGGCTCCCGGCGCACGGTGACGCTGATGGCCGGGCTGCTCACCGTCGCGCTGGTCATCGTCGCCGTGGCGCCGCTGATCGGCGTGCTGCCGCTGGTGCTGGGGCTGTTCGTCATGGGGTTCGCCAACGGCGCCTGGGACGTCGGCATGAACGTGCAGGGCGCCGTGGTCGAGCGGCACCTGGACCGGGCCGTCATGAGCCGCTTCCACGCCGGCTTCAGCCTCGGCACCGTGATCGGCGCGCTGGGCGGGGCGGCGATGGTCGCGCTCGACGTGCCGGTCACCGCGCACCTGCTCGGCGTCGCCGTCGTCGTCGCCGTGGTCGTGCCGCCGGCCGTGCGCGGCTTCGTCCCCGACGTCGAGGACACCCCGGGCGGGGAACGCCCGGCCGAGCCCGGCGGGGTGCTCGCCCGGTGGCGCGAGCCGCGCACGCTGCTGATCGGGCTCTTCGTGCTCGCCTTCGCCTTCGCCGAGGGGACGGCGAACGACTGGATCAGCATCGCGCTCATCGACGGGTACGGCGCCAGCCCGGCGGTGGGCACGCTGAGCTTCGCGGTGTTCCTCGCCGCGATGACCGCGGCCCGCTGGGTGGGCCCGCCGCTGCTGGACCGGTACGGCCGGGTGCCGCTGGTCCGGGCGCTGGCCGGGCTCGCGGTGGTCGGGCTGCTGCTGTTCGTCTTCGGCCCGAACACCGGCGTCGCCTTCGCCGGAGCCCTGCTGTGGGGCGCCGGCACCTCGCTGGGCTTCCCGGTCGGCATGAGCGCCGCCGCCGACGACCCGGCGCACGCCGCCACCCGGGTCAGCGTGGTCGCCTCGATCGGCTACTGCGCGTTCCTGGCCGGCCCGCCGCTGATCGGCTTCCTCGGGCACGAGCTGTCGGTGCTCCGCGCGCTGACCGTGGTCGCGGTGCTGCTCGCCGTCGCCACCGCGATCGCCGGCACGCTGCGGGAGCCCGCGACGTGAGCGGTCAGTCGGCCAGCAGCTGCTCGCGCACCTGGCGGCGCAGCACCTTGCCGATCTGCGAGCGGGGCAGGTCCTCGACCGGGACCAGCCGCCGCGGCACCTTGTAGCCGGCCAGCTGCTCGCGGGTACGGGCGCGCACCGCGTCCAGGTCGAGGTCCGGGTCGTCGAGCACCACGGCGGCCACGACCTCCTCTCCGCCGTCCGGCCCGGGCAGGCCCACCACGGCGGCGTCCCGGATGCCTGGCACCGCCTTGAGCACCGCCTCCACCTCCGAGGGGTGCACGTTGAACCCGCCGGTGATGACCAGCTCCTTGATCCGGTCGACCACCGTGACGAAGCCGTCGTCGTCGGCCACCACGATGTCGCCGGTGCGCAGCCAGCCACCGGGCAGCAGCACCTCGGCGGTCTCCCCGGGCCGGTTCCAGTAGCCGGAGAAGACCTGCGGCCCGCGGACCAGCAGCTCCCCCCGCTCCCCCGGGGCCCGGTCCACGGCCGGGTCCTCCGGGTCGATGATCCGCATCTCCGTCGACGGGAAGGGCAGGCCGACGGTGCCCGGCCGGCGGGTCGGGCCCACCGGGTTGCCCAGCACGATCGGTGAGGTCTCGGTCATCCCGTAGCCCTCCACGACCAGGCCACCGGTGACCTCCTCCCACCGCTGCGCCGTCGCGGCCGGCAACGGCATGGCACCGGAGAGGGCGAACCGGGTGCTCGACAGGTCGGCGCCGCGCTCGGCGGCGGCGGTGGCCAGCCGGTCGTAGACCGGCGGCACCGCCGGCAGGAAGGTCGGCGGCAGCCGGCGGGCGGCGCTGAGCACCTGGTCGACGTCGAAGCGCGGGAACAGCACCAGCGTGGCGCCGAGCCGGACGGCGGCCACCAGGCCCAGCAGCATCCCGTAGGCGTGGAAGAGCGGCAGGATGCCGTAGAAGACCTCCTCGCCCTCCCGCAGCCCGGGAACCCAGGCGACGGACTGGGTGACGTTGGCCAGCAGGTTGCGGTGGGTGAGCACCGCCCCCTTCGGGGTTCCGGTGGTGCCGCCGGTGTACTGCAACAGCGCGACGTCGGTGTGCGCCGGCCCCGGGTGGGCCGGGTCCAGCGCCGGCGCCTCGGCGACCAGGTGCTCCCAGCTGAGCGCGCCGGGCGCCGGTCCGGTGATCGCCGACCGGGTGGCCCGCGCCTTCGGCACCGGCAGGCGCAGCGCCAGCCGCTTGGTCCACGGCAGGGCGCGGGGCAGGGCGACGGCGACGACGGTGCACCGGTCGGGGAGCTCCAGCCCCTGCACCAGCGGCGCGACCTTGTCCCAGACCACGGCGACGGTGGCCCCGTGGTCCAGGAACTGGGTCCGCAGCTCCTCGGCGGTGTAGAGCGGGTTGTGCTCCACCACCACCGCGCCCAGCCGCAGCACCGCGTAGAAGGCGACCACGTGCTGGGGGCAGTTGGGCAGCACCAGCGCGACCCGGTCACCGGGGCCGACGCCGAGCCTGCGCAGCGCCTCGGCGGCGGTGGCCACCCGGTCGCGCAGCTGGGCGTAGGTCGTGGCGGCACCGGAGAAGTCCAGCGCCGTGCGGTCGGGGAAATGCGCCGCGGCCTCCGCCAGCAGGTCGCCCACGGTCTGCTCGGGCACGTCCACCCGGGCAGGCACTCCGGGGGCGTAGCTGCGGGTCCAGTGCGGCACCGGTTCGGTGATCACCCCGACAGCGAACCACGAGGGGTACGGGGCCGCCCGGCAACCGGCGCATGCCGGGTGGGCACGTGGAGATCTCGTGACGATCGGCCCGCGGAGGTGACCTCCGACGTGTGCGCGAGCACACCTCCGGCAGCCACACCCTGAGCAGCACTGCCCGCCGACTCCAGGAGGCCCGAGATGCCGACCCCCTCGTCCCGACCGTCGGCCCGGCTCTGGCGCGGGGTGACCCGGGCCAGCCGGCTGGCCGCACCCACGCTCTACGTGGGCACCGCCCTGCTGGGCGCCACCGCCACCGCGCTGCCGTCGCTGCTGATCGTCGGACTCCTGGCCGGCGCCGCCGTCGGTGTGACGATCGGCCTGGCCGACCCCGGCTTCCCGGCGTCCCCGGCCGCCCGCCGCAGGGCGCTGTACGCCGCGGGCATAGGGGCGCTGCTGCTGCCGTTCGCGACGGGCATCGGGCTGCTGGGCGGCGCGGGCGTGCTGGTGGTGCCGCTGCTGCTGGTGCTCTGCGCCGTGGCGGCCGCCGGGTGGCTCGCCGACCTGGACACGACCACGGGCCCCGGCGCGGGGCCCTCGTCGTGGGGGGCGACGTCCTGGGGAGCCCCGTCGTGGGAAGCCCCGTCCCGGGAGGTGTCGCCGCGCGAGGCGCTGCCGGATCCGCTGCGCCGCCCGGTGGACCAGCTGACCACCGAGCAGCTGTTCACCGCGTGGTCGGCCACCGGGGAGCAGCTGCGCCGGTCGGTGTCCCCGGCCACCCGGGCAGAGCTCGCCGAGCTGCGCTCGGCGCTGCTGGAGGAGCTGCTGCGGCGGGAACCCGAGACGACCGCACGCTGGCTCGAGGAAGGTGCGCCGATCCCCTGGCACCACCGGGACGGCGGCACGCCTGTCTGACCGGGCGGCCCACCGGGTCAGCGGGCCGCGGGGTCAGCCGGCCGCGGGGTCAGCCGGCCGCGGGGTCAGCGGGCCGCCGGCCGAGCCGTGGGGGGGGGGGGGGGGGGGGGGGGGGGGGGGGGGGGGGGGGGGGGGGGGGGGGGGGGGGGGGGGGGGGGGGGGGGGGGGGGGGGGGGGGGGGGCGGGGGGAGGTGGGCGGGGCGG
>NZ_JBJHAQ010000070.1:0-7016 GCF_054051115.1 Modestobacter sp. SYSU DS0904
TCGTCGAGGAGAAGAACCCGAGCACCGACCGGGTCTTCGCCTATGGCGATGCCGCGGACACCGTGTTCGTCGCTTCCTACCCCAGCCCGGAGCTGAACGCTGACGGCAAGATCGTCTACGCCCAGCTTGAGATCCCCGCCAACACCCCGATCACCGACGCTGAGGGCAAGGCGATCTACTACACCTCTGTCGGTGTGCCGATCGTCGCTGGCCCGACCAAGGGCACCAACGGCAGCGGCGTGGCCGTGACCGTCAAGGACCGCAATGGCACGTCGATCGTCATCGCCGCTGGTGGCACGTTCGAGGATGCCGACGGCAACGTGGTCTTCGACCCGACCACCGGCCTGCCGCTGGTCGCCGACCCGACCCCGAATGTCGTCGACGCCACGAACCCGACCCTGGTGTTCGACAAGCTCGGCAACGAGATCGCCTCCACCACGCCGGCCGACATCATCGAGGGTGACGGGCTGGGCGTTCGCCGGGTCATCAAGTGACGACCGGCTGACCCAGCCGGCCTGACCTCCACGGTGAGGCCGGTGCACCACTGAACAATCGAACCCCCGTCCGGGACCAGCAGGTCCCGGACGGGGGTTCGTCCTAGGCGCGGGACGGCGAGAGCAACGCCGTGTTCGTTCTCGCGCCGACCCGCCACGAACGAGCCCCCGCCCCAGACCACCAGGCCTGGGACGGGGGCTCGTTTGTGCGTGATGGCCTCGGCTCAGGCCGGGATCCAGGCCCCGTCCTCCTGCGGCCGTAGCATCGCCGCGTCCTCCGGGATGCGAAACTGCCCGTGTCCGCTCAGCTGGGTGAAGGTCCCGTCCGGGAGCAGCTGCCGGCCGTTCAGCACCGTGCCCACGGCCACCTGCACGTCCGCACCCTCCTTGACGCCCAGCCGTCCGTCGATGATGCCGCTGATCCGCAGCGTGCCGCCGCGGGCGTGCACGTCGCCGTGCACGATCGCCTTGATGTCGGCCCGGCCGTCCAGGCGAACCTCGATCGGTCCGTTCACGGTGCCGTCCAGATCGAGTTGGCCCGTGACGACGGCGCCGCCGTGCAGCGTGCCCTTGATGGCGACGGATCCCGTCACCTCGAGTGGCCCCTGGACGTCACCGGTCAGCTGCTGTTCGAACACGTGGTTCCTCCCCGTCTCGTCGACGGCCGAGGCCGCCCGTTCGTCGGCGAGGCTACGGCGGGTTCACCCGGCCGGGTGAACCCGTGTGGCGGCTGGGAACAGTGGTGCGCCACCAGCCTTCGATCGTCGGATCAGTCGGCCTGGTGCGGTTCACTTCCCGAGGTCTCGCCCGGCAGGGCGTCTCGCGGATGAGGAAGCTCCATGAACAAGCGCACGCTGACCGCCGGTTGTATCACCGCTGGTCTCTCCGCCGGCCTGGTCGCCGGCGCCGTCTCCCCAGCCGCCGCCCAGGGCGACCCGGTCGGTGGCACGGGCAACACCTACTACCTCAGCGGCGCGCTGAACGACAACGGGCGAGCGCAGGCGGTCTTCACCTTCGGCGACGCGGGCGACGAGGTGTACTTCGGCGACTGGTACGGGGTGGGGGTCGACCTGCCGCTGGTCCGCCGCGGCAACGAATTCCACGTGCCCGACCTCGACGACCCGTCGATCACCGCGAACCGCTTCTTCTACGGCGACGCCGGCGACACCGTGCTCGTCGGCGACTGGGACGGGGACGGCGTCGACAGCCTCACCGTCCGCCGCGGGAACCGCTTCTTCGTGAAGAACGACAATGAGGTCTCCGGCACCGCCGACACCGAGTTCTCCTACGGCGACGCCAGCGACATCGTGCTGGTCGGCAACTGGAATGGGGAGCTGGTCGAGGGCAAGGGCGACACGCTCATGGTCCAGCGGAGCGACAAGTTCTTCGTCAAGAACGACCTGCAGACCGGCGTGGCCGACTACGTCTTCACGTTCGGCGACCCGGGCGACCGGGTGCTGGTCGGCGACTGGGCCACCATCACCGACAACGGTGACGGCACTGAGGTCGTCGAGAGCGGCGACGGCGCCGACCAGCTCGCCGTTCGCCGGGGCTACACCTACTACCTGTCGGCCGAGCTCGCCGACGCGGCGGCCCGGAAGGTGAACCCGGCGACGATGCGGGTCTTCGGCTACGGCGACGCCGGCGACACCGTGTTCGTGGCCTCCCTGCCCACCGCGTTGGACGCCGACGGTCAGGTCACCGAGGACTTCGACAACGCCGACGCCGTCATCGAGGGCGATGGCCTCGGGGTGCGCCGCTCCGAGTGACCCGCGCGGTGCCGGGCCCGGCTCACCCGGCCCGGCACCGCATCCCCCTCGTTCTCGCCGAAGTGGCTACTTCGGCGAGAACGAGGTGAGATCAGCCCAGCGGCTGCAGGAAGAGCGTCCCGTCGCCGGTCGCGGGTGACCACACCTGCCACGACGGCAGGTCCGGCGGCGGGGCGTCCTTCGTGTAGACCAGCTCGAACTCCGCCTCCCGGGGCTGCACCGACTCGTCGCGCCGGACGAAGTTCGCCTCGAGCAGCGCGGTGCCCACCGACCCGGACTGGTCGATGCGCTCCTCGATCAGCGGCAGGGTGCGCCCCGGGTCGGAGAACGCGTCGACGATCGAGCACTCGCACGCGTAGGCCAGCGTCCCGATCTCCGGCGGCGCGATCACCGTCGCATCGCCGACCAGCCGGCCGACGTCCTCACCGACCTGCAGGTACTGCGCCGGCAGCGCCCAGTTGCCGAAGTAGATCGGCCGCTCCCAGCTGAGCGTGCGCTCAGGCAGTGCGACGACGGTCAGCGCGGTCAGCGCCACCGCGACGGCCACCGGCACCGCGACCGCAAGCCTCGACCGGCCGGCCAGCAGGGCGAGACCGAACACCCCGGCCACCCCGAGCGCCACCGTGCTCGGCGCGTAGTACCACTGGTACGGCGGGACGCCGAGCAGCGAGTAGGCCGCGAAGTAGGCCACCCCGCCCAGTCCCAGACCGGCGATCGGCCACTGTGCGGCGGTGACCCGGCGCCGGACGCCGGCCACCAGCAGCCCGGCCACGACGACGAGCCCGACCAGCGCCGGCGCGACGCCCAGCCACATCGCCAGCTCGCCGCGTCCGGCCCAGAAGCTCCACAGCCCGTTGGCGAACGTCGCGTCCCCGAACGACTCCTGCAGCGTCTTGATCACGAACGTGTCCGGGATCGCCGAGCCGAAGTGCCACCAGCTGAACGCGTACCAGGGCAGGGACACGGCAGCGGCGATCACCGGGGCCCGCCAGAAGGGGCGGCGGATCGACGGGCTGAGCAGGAAGACCGCGGCCACGATGACGCCGAGGTCCAGTCGGGTGAGCACCAGCAGCCCGGCCAGCACGCCGAAGGCCACGGAGCTGCCGCGCACGGCGGCCTGCACCAGGCCCATGAGCAGGGCCGCGGTGAGCACGACCTCCATGCCCAGTGATGCGTTGACGAACGGGTTGGCCAGCACCACGGCCAGTACGGCCAGCGACCAGGCCGACGAGCGGCCGAGCCGCCGGGCGGTGGCCGCGGCCCAGCCGGTCAGCAGTGCGGTCAGCGCGATGGTGAGCAGGCTGAACCCGGCGACCGGCCGCACCTCGCCGGTCACCAGCGAGACCAGCCAGGTCGCCGCGGCGAGCAGGAGCACGTTCAGCGGGGAGGTCGCCGCGTTCGACTCCTCGGTGGGGATCAGACCCCAGTGGCCGTCCGCGACGAGGTTCTGCACGTAGGAGAAGGTGATGTAGGCGTCGTCGATCAGCGCCCGGTGCGCCATCCAGACGAGCGCTGCGCCGACCACGGCACCGACCAGCGCCCAGCCCGCGATCGGCCACCGGTTCCGCTGCGGGGGCAGAGGTTGCACGGTGTTGGACTCGAACGTGACGTCCTCGCGGGTGATCGCACTCGCCATGCCGGCCGGTCCTTCCGTGGCCGAGCTGCTCGGCGGTCGTGTGGTGCGGGACGGTCTGCCGCGACCTGAGGAACTGGCCGGGCTCGATTCCTTCCGAGAGCCCGCGAACGGGGTACGTACCGGGAGGTCCGAGACGCGATGTACCCGCGGGGTCACCGGTCGATGCGGCCGAGCGTGTGATGCGGGCGACGGCCTCGGTAGCGTCGCGCGCATGAAGGAACTCGACGTCGCCGCTGTCGTCACCGGAGGGGCCTCCGGCCTGGGGGAGGCGACCGTCCGGGCGCTCACGGCGGCCGGTGCCGCCGTCACCGTGCTGGACCTGCAGGAGGAGCGCGGGGCGGCGCTCGCCGACGAGCTCGGCGGCTCCACCCGCTTCGTCCGCGCCGACGTCACCGACGAGGCCTCGGTGCAGGCGGCGATCGAGGTGGCCACCGGCGCCGGGCGTCCGCTGCGGATCGCGGTCAACTGCGCCGGCATCGGCTACGCCGCGCGGCTGCTCAACCGGGACGGCGTCCCGCACCCTCTGGACGCCTTCGCCCGCACCGTGACGGTGAACCTGGTCGGCACCTTCAACGTGCTGCGGCTGGCGGCCGCGGCGATGGCGCAGACCGAGCCCGGGGAGGACGGCGAGCGCGGCGTCGTCGTCAACACCGCCTCGATCGCCGCCTACGACGGGCAGATCGGGCAGGCCGCCTACGCCGCGTCCAAGGGCGGGATCGTCGGCCTCACCCTCCCCGCCGCCCGCGACCTCGCCTCGGTGGGGGTGCGGGTGTGCACCATCGCCCCCGGCATCCTGAACACCCCGCTGCTGGCGGGGCTGCCGGAGGCGGCCAGTGCGGCGCTGGCCGCGGGGGTGCCCTTCCCCAAGCGCCTCGGCCAGCCGGCGGACTTCGCCGAGCTCGCCCTCGCCATCATCCGGAACGGCTACCTCAACGGCGAGGTCATCCGGCTCGACGGCGCCCTCCGCATGCCTCCTCGCTGAGGTCCCCTTTCGCCGAAGTGGCCACTTCGGCGAAAGGGTTGCCCGCCGCCTTGTCGCCCAAGTGGCCACTCTGGCGAAATCGGGCGGGGACACTCGGGTGCGCAGTCGATCCACCCGCTCGTGCCTGGAGTTCCGCTGACCACCACCCCGCACCGCATCGCCGACCACTCGGCGTCCTGGCGGCCGGACTGGCCGCTCGACGTCCGCCGGGTGCTCTCCCGCGACCGGCGGGGCACCGGCGACCCCACCCTCCGCTACGCCGAGGACGGCGTCTGGCGCACCACCACGACGCCGCACGGCCCGGCCACCGTGCGGCTCACCGGGAGCCCCGCCGAGGTGCGGATCACCGCCTGGGGCCCGGGCGCGGAGTGGGCCGGCGCCGCCGTGCCGCGCTGGCTGGGGGCCGACGACCGGCCCGGTGACTTCCCCGCCGACGCCCACCCGCTGGTGGCCCGCCTGCACCGCAGCACGCCGTGGCTGCGGCTGGGCAGCACCGGGCGCACCTGGGACGCGCTGGTCCCCGCCGTGCTGGAGCAGAAGGTGACGGGCATCGAAGCGCACCGCACCTGGCGGGACCTGCTGCGGCTGGCCGGTGAGCCCGCCCCGGGGCCCGCGCCGGAGGGCATGCGCGTCGTCCCCTCGGCGCAGCGGGTGCTGGCGGTGACCGACTGGGAGTGGCACCGCTGCGGACTCGACGGTGCCCGGCGCCGGGCCCTGCGCGCCGTCGCCTCCGTCGCGCACCGGCTGGACGCCGCCTTGCACGACGACTGCGCGGACCTACGGCGACGGCTGCAGTCGGTGCCCGGCATCGGGGTGTGGACGGCGGCCGAGGTCGCCCAGCGCGCCGTCGGCTGCCCGGACTCCGTCAGCGTCGGCGACTACCACCTGAAGAACCTCGTCGGCTGGTCGCTGGCCGGCCGCAAGACCGACGACGCCGGGATGCTGGAACTGCTCGAGCCGTTCCGCGGGCACCGGCAGCGGGTCGTGCGGCTGCTCGAGGTGGGCGGCTCGATGCCGCCCAAGCGCGGACCCCGGATGGCCCCCACCGACTACCGCGCCTTCTGACCGCGCCCGCTGTATCGCCGAAGTGGCCACTTTGGCGACTGGGGGTCCTCGGTCACGCGCCGCACTGTGGCAGAACTTGTCGGAGAAGTCGGCCTCCAGGCGGCCACGTGGGCGGAAGATGGGCCGACTGGGGCGCCGAAGTGGCCACTTTGGTGAACCCAGCGGCCACAGTTGTCACGCGGCTCCCGGTGGCCCCGCGGTCGTGCGTGTCTTGAGCCGACGCCGCGTATCGGGTTCATAACGTGCAGTCACGCGCTGTCCGCGGCCGCTCGACGGTCGGCCGGGTGTGCGGCGTCCGACCTGCACCGAGGAGTTCCCGTGTTCCGCTCTGCCCTGCGCTCGACGCTCGGCCTCACCGGGGTCACCGGCCTGCTGAGCGCCGGGCTGGTGCTCGGCACCACGGCTCCCGCCCTGGCCGACGACGCCTGCCAGCGCGACGCCGCGACGGTCACCTGCACGTACTCCTTCACCGGCGGCGAGCAGGTGTTCGTCGTCCCCGCCGGGGTGAGCCTCCTGGACGTCACCGCGATCGGCGGCACCGGCGGACGCGCGCTGGGTGCGAGCTCGGCGGCCCGGCCGGTGCGGGTCGCCGGTGAGCTGCCGGTGCAGCCCGGCCAGACCCTCGTCGTCAGCGTCGGAGGCGACGGTGGCGTTCCCACGCTGTCCACCGAGGGCGTCCCGACGCCCGGTGGAGCCGGCGGGTTCAACGGCGGCGCCCGGGGAGGCAGCGCGCTCGGCGTCCCGGGGCACGTCTCCGGTGCCGGTGGTGGCGGTGCCTCCGACGTCCGGCTGATCAGCCGGACGGAGCCCGGCTCGCTCGAGTCGCGCCTGCTCGTCGCCGCCGGGAGCGGCGGCGCCAGCGCCGCCGACGGCGGCGCGGGCGACCCCACCGCGTGGACGTACGCCCCGGTGGCGGACGTCGAGGGCACGGACGTCGATGGCACGGACGTCGAGGGCGCGGACGTCGAGGGCGCGGACGTCGAGGGCGCGGACGTCGAGGGCGCGGACGTCGAGGGCGCGGACGTCGAGGGCGCGGACGTCGAGGGCGCGGACGTCGAGGGCGCGGACGT
>NZ_JBJHAQ010000071.1:0-6741 GCF_054051115.1 Modestobacter sp. SYSU DS0904
AGTGACGGGATTAAATGAAATTTCCTGTTTATTGACCGGACCGCTTTTATCCCCCCCCCCCCCCCCCCCACGCGGGGCCGGCGGTGCCGGGTCCGCCGACCCGCCCCCCGGGTCCGGTGCCGGGTCCGCTCAGTAGTCGCCGACGACGTTCGCCAGCGGGCGGCCGGCCAGCACGCGTGCCAGCTGCTCGGTGACCGCCGCCGTCGCCCGGGCCAGGGTGGCGGGCACGTCGCCGGCCACGTGCGGGGTGAGCAGCAGCCCGGGGGCGGCGAACAGCGGGTGCCCGTCGGGCAGCGGCTCGGGCTCGGTGACGTCCAGCGCCGCACGCAGCCGGCCGCGGTGCAGCTCGGCCAGCAGGGCATCGGTGTGCACGACGACGCCGCGGGCGGCGTTGACCAGCAGTGCGTCGTCCTTCATCGCGGCCAGGAACCCGGCGTCGACCAGGCCGGTGGTCTGCGGGGTGACCGGCACGATGAGCACCACGACGTCGGCCCGCGGCAGCAGGTCGGGCAGCTCCTCCATCGCGTGCACGCCGTCGCGGGCGGTGCGGGCGACGTAGGTCAGCTCGACGTCGAAACCGGCCATCATCGCGCCGATGGTCCGGCCGATGTCGCCGGCACCGACGATCAGCACCCGGGCGCCGACCAGCGAGTGGTGCGTCGCGGGCGCCCAGCGGCCGGCGTCCTGCTCCCGGGTGAACGAGGGGATCCCCCGCTGGGCGGCCAGCGTCGCGGCCACCGCCCACTCGGCCGTGGCGGGCGTGTGCGCGCCACGGGCGTTGCAGAGCACCACCCGGCCGGGCAGCCGGCCGGCGAACTTCTCCGCGCCCGCGCTGAGCAGCTGCACCAGGCGCAGGTCCGGCAGCGCGGCGAGCAGCTCGTCGGACAACGTCTCGCCCCCGCGGGGCACCAGCACCTGGGCGCGGGCGGCCGCGCCCGTGGGCAGCCCGTCGTCCGGGTGCCACCGGTGCGCCCGCACGCGGGGCGACAGCTCCTCGACCGCCTCGGCCATCGCGCGGGAGGGCACCAGCACGTGCAGCGTCTCGTCGGGACCGAGTTCCAGCAGGGGCGGCGGCGTGTTCGGCACGGTTGCCGACCCTAGGACCGGGCGGCTCCGACGGCTCGTCCGGTCGGCCGCACCGGTGGCCGGCGGGCCGTACTGTGGCAGGCGTGGGACGGCGGACGGCGCGCACGCGCACCCGGCTTGCCGGTGCCCTGCTCGCCGGCACCCTGCTGGCCGGCCCCGCGCTGACCGCGTGCGGCGGCGGGTACACCCCGTCCGGGCCGTTCCGGGAGATCCCCCAGGGACAGCCCCCACGGGTCGGCCCGCCGCCCGAGAGCGCCCCCGCCCCGGTTCCCGGCCAGCCCGCCACGCCCGGCACCGGGGAGGAGCAGGCCGGCGACCCGAACGTCGTCGCCACCGGGCTCGCCCTGCCCACCGACCTGGTGGTGCTGCCCGACGGCACCGCCGTCGTCGGCGAGCGCGACACCGGCCGGCTGCTGCAGGTCTTCCCCGACCGGTCACCGGCCCAGGAGCTGATGGTGCTGCCGGTCGACACCGCCGGCGACGGCGGGCTGCTCGGCCTCGCGCTGTCCCCGACCTTCCCCGAGGACGGGCTGCTCTACGCCTACGTCTCCACGGCCACCGACAACCGGGTGCTGCGGTTCCCCATCGGCGGCACGCCCAACCCGGTGCTCACGGGCATCCCCCGCGGGGAGATGGGCAACGGCGGCGGCCTGGTCTTCGGCCCGGACGGCACGCTCTACGTGGGCACCGGCGACACCGGGAACCCGGCGCTCGCCACCGACCCGGCCTCGCTGGCCGGCAAGGTGCTCGCCATCGACGTCTTCGGCCAGCCGGTCGGCGACGGGCCGGTCACCTCGCGCGGCCACCGGGACGTCACCGCGCTGTGCACCGGCGCCGACCAGCGGGTGTACGCCACCGACGAGGCCGTCACCGGCCCCGACGCGCTGGACGTCGTGCGCCCCGACGGCGACGTCGGGCCCGGTCGCACCCGCCCGGTGCTCGAGGTGCCCGCCGCCGAGGGCGGGCTGGGTGGCTGCGCGGTGAGCGGGCCGTACGTGTTCCTCGGCGCACTGGACGGCGAGCGGGTGACCATCGTGCAACTGGACCAGGCGGGCCGCCCCGTCGAGGAGCCGCAGTCGTTCCTGGAGGGCCGGTACGGGCGGCTGCGCAGCGTCGCCGTCGACCCGGCCGGCGCGCTGTGGATCACCACCTTCAACCGGGACGGCATCGGTGACCCGGCCGAGGACGACGACAAGGTGCTCCGGGTGACCCCGCCGTCGTCGGAGGCCACCTCCCCGCTCTGATGAAGGACCCCCTTGCCCCCCACCGCTCGCGAGCTCGCGGCGGACCCTTGCAAGGGGGCCGCCCACGGGCTGACGGGTGAAGCGGTAGACGACGTGGTCGGGCGGGTCGACCGGGTTGTCCGGCGCCAGCTCACCCGCCGCGTACCAGGTGGCGCCGGCCCGCTGCAGCGCCCGCCAGGACGACGCGTTGCCCACCGCGACCGGCACCAGGACGTCCGCGGCCTCCGGGTGGTCGGCGAACCCGCGGGCGACGGCGGGTAGGCCGCGATCGCGTAGAGCTGGACGAGACCGAACGGCCGGCCACCGTGCACCCCCAGGTGGACCTGCGTGGGCTCGGTGCCGTCGACGCAGGGGCCGAAGTCCCGCTCGACGGCGTCCGGCCCCCACTCGTGGTGCCACCAGCGGGCGACCAGCGGCTCGGCCAGCCAGCGGCCGAGCAGCCCGAAGTCCGCCCGGGTGAGCGGGCGCAGCTCCACGGCCGGCAGTGCCACCCGGCCACGGTAGGCCGGTCAGGGCAGGCCGGTCAGGAGCCGAGCACCCGCTCCTCGAGCATGCGCTTGACGGTGGGGGCGTCGGCCTTGCCGCGGGTGGCCTTCATGACCTGCCCGACGAGCGCACCCAGCGCCTGCACCTTGCCGGCGCGGACCTTCTCGACCACGTCGGGGGCGCCGGCGATCGCGGCCTCGACGGCGGCGACGAGCTCGTCGGACTCCCCCAGCACCGCCAGCCCCTGGGCCTCGACGACCTGAGCCGGGTCGCCCTGGCCGGCCAGCACGCCGTCGAGCACCTGCCGGGCCAGCCCGTCGTTGACGGTGCCCGCGGTGATCAGCCCGATCAGCTCGGCCACCTGCGCCGGGGTGATCGCCAGCTGGCCGAGCTCGACGCCGAGCTCGTTGGCCCGGCGGGCGAGGTCACCCAGCCACCACTTGCGGGCGTCACCGGGGGTGGCGCCGGCGGCGACGGTCTGCTCGACCAGACCGAGCGCACCGGCGTTGGCCAGCCAGGTCATCTCGGTGCCCGAGATGCCCCACTCCTGCTGCAGCCGCGTGCGCCGGGCGGCCGGCAGCTCGGGGAGCTCGGCGCGCAGCCGCTCGATCCAGTCGGCGTCCGGCGCCAGCGGCACCAGGTCGGGCTCGGGGAAGTACCGGTAGTCGGTCGCTTCCTCCTTGCTGCGCCCGGAGGAGGTGGTGCCGGTGTCCTCGTGGAAGTGCCGGGTCTCCTGCACGATCCGGCCGCCCTCGTCGAGGACGGCGGCCTGCCGGCGCATCTCGAACCGGACGGCGCGCTCGACCGACCGCAGCGAGTTGACGTTCTTGGTCTCGGTGCGGGTGCCCCACTCCAGGTCGCCGACCGGGTTGAGCGAGATGTTGACGTCGCAGCGCAGGCTGCCCTGCTCCATCCGCACGTCGGAGACGCCGAGGGCCTGGACGATCTCGCGCAGCTCGGTGACGTAGGCGCGCGCGACCTCGGGCGCCAACCGGCCGGCGCCGGGCACCGGGCGGGTGACGATCTCGACCAGCGGGATCCCCGCGCGGTTGAAGTCGACCAGCGAGTGGTCGGCGCCGTGGATGCGCCCGGTGGCGCCACCGACGTGCAGGTTCTTGCCGGTGTCCTCCTCCAGGTGCACCCGCTCGATCTCCACCCGGTACGTCTGCCCCTCGACCTCCACGTCGAGGTGGCCGGCGGTGCAGAGCGGCTCGTCGTACTGGCTGGTCTGGAACCCCTTGGGGATGTCCGGGTAGAAGTAGTTCTTCCGGGCGAACCGCGACCAGCTCGCGATCCGGCAGCCCAGCGCCAGCCCGATCTTGATGGTCGCCTCGATCGCGGCGGCGTTGGCCACCGGCAGCGAGCCGGGCAGCGCGAGGCAGACCGGGCAGGTCTGGGTGTTCGGCTCGGCGCCGAAGGTGGTCGAGCAGCCGCAGAACATCTTGGAGGCGGTGCCCAGCTCGACGTGGGTCTCCAGGCCGATCACCGGCTCGTAGCGGGTCACGGCGTCGTCGAACTCGACCAGCCGGTCGCCGGTGTGGGTCGTGGTCACGGGGTCTCCTCGGGAGAGGACGGGTTGCTGGTGGGCCCTGCCTGCTTCGGTGCGGTGCGACCGGTGAACCAGGCCCCGATCGCGGTGAGCACGCCCAGCACGATGAACGCGGCGAAGATCGCCTGCCCGGTCACGGCCCACAGCACCGCGCCGGCGACGATGACGAAGGCGGTCAGCCCCCAGGCGGCCTTCATGGGCCCGTTCACGCGGCACCCGCCGGGGTGCCCAGCTCGTCGAGCAGCCGGTGGCCGCGGGCGGCGTCCTGGGCGGCCTCGAGCGCGGCGGCCACCCGGTAGCAGCGGTCGTCGGCCAGGGCCGGCGCCATCACCTGCAGGCCCACGGGCAGGCCGTCGGACAGCCCGCTGGGCACCGAGATCGCCGGCAGCCCGGCCAGGCTGGCCGGCAGGGTGCACAGGTCGGCGGCGTACATCGCGATCGGGTCCTCGACCCGGGCGCCCAGCGGCCAGGCGACGGTGGGGCTGGTCGGGCTGACCAGCACGTCGCAGCCGGCGAAGGCGGCGGTGAACTCGCGGACGATCAACGAGCGGACCTTCTGCGCCTGGCCGTAGTAGGCCTCGTAGTAACCGCTGGAGAGGGCGTAGGTGCCCAGGATGATCCGGCGCTTGACCTCGGGGCCGAAGCCCTGCTCGCGGGTGAGCGCCATCACCTCGTCGAGGTCGTGACTGCCGTCGTCGCCGACGCGCATGCCGAACCGGACGCCCTCGTAGCGGGCCAGGTTGCTCGATGCCTCGCTGGGGGCGATCAGGTAGTAGGCGGGCAGCGCGAGGTCGAAGGAGGGGCAGGAGACCTCGGTGACCTCGGCGCCGAGGCCGGCCAGCAGCTCGATCGCCTCCCGGGTGCGGGCCAGCACGCCGGGGTCGTAGCCCTCGGCGTGGCCGTCACCGCCGAGTTCGCGGACGACGCCGACCCGCACCCCGCTGAGGTCGCCGGCGGCGCCGGCGCGGGCGGCGTCGGCCAGCCCGGACGCGGGGGCGTCGATGCTGGTCGAGTCCCGCGGGTCGTGGCCGCCGATGACCTCGTGCAGGAGGGCCGCGTCGAGCACCGTGCGGGCCATCGGGCCGGCCTGGTCGAGGCTGGAGGAGAACGCGATCAGGCCGTAGCGGGAGACCGAGCCGTAGGTGGGCTTGTGCCCGACCAGGCCGGTGACCGCGGCCGGCTGGCGGATCGAGCCGCCGGTGTCGGTGCCGATCGCCCAGGGCGCCAGGTGACCGGCGACGGCCGCGCTGGACCCGCCGGAGGAGCCACCGGGGATCCGGTCGTGGTCCCACGGGTTGCGGCTCACGCCGTAGGCGGAGTTCTCGGTGGAGGAGCCCATGGCGAACTCGTCCATGTTGGTCTTGCCGAGCAGGACGGTGCCGGCCTCGGCGAGCCGGGTGGCGATGGTCGCGCTGTACGGCGGCCGCCAGCCCTCGAGGATCTTCGAGCCGCTGGTCGTCGGCACGCCCTCGGTGACCACCAGGTCCTTCAGCGCCACCGGGACGCCGGCCAGCGGGCCCGACTGGGCACCCGCGGCGCGCGCCTCGTCGACGGCGGTGGCGGCGGCCAGCGCGGCGTCGCCGTCGACGTGCAGGTAGGCGCCGAGGGCGCCGTCCTCGGCGGCGATCCGGTCGAGGTGGGCGCGGGTGACCTCCGCGGCGCTGACCTCACCGGCGGTGAGCCGGCGGGACAGCTCCGCGACGTCCAGCGTGGTGAGCTCGGCGGTCACTCGGACTCCCCCAGGATGCGCGGCACGAGGAACCGACCGTCCTCGGTGGCCGGCGCCGCGGCCAGCGCGGCCTCGCGGGGCAGGCTCGGGGTGACCTGGTCGGCGCGCAGCACGTTGGTCAGCGGCACGGCGTGCGTCATCGGCGGGACGTCGCCCACTCCGGCCTCACCCACGCGGGCGACCGCTGCGAGCACCTGGTCGAGCTGACCGGCGAAGCGGTCGAGCTCCTCGTCGGTCACCGCCAACCGGGCCAGGCGCGCCAGGTGCGCGACGTCGTCCCGCGAGATGCTGCTCATGCTCTGTTGCGACCCCACTCCGTCTGCCGGCCGGCCCGCTGGAGGCCCGCGTCCACGACCCAGCCACTGTACGTGGGGGGCGGTCGGCGGCCGTGCGAGCCGGGTTGGAGCTCGGGCCCTCCGTACGGGAGGCTGCACGTGCCCGCGATCGACGGAGATCGGCCTGCACCTGGACGACACCGGAGGATCGACGTGTCCTACCTCTTGCGGCTGGTCGTGCCCGACCGGCCCGGCATCCTCGGCGGGGTGGGCACCGCGCTGGGCGAGGCCGGCCTCGAAAAACTATCTGTCGACGTCCTTGAACGCCGCTACCGTTTAGCTGTTGACGACATCGTAGTAGAGCTCCCCCCC
>NZ_JBJHAQ010000072.1:0-5714 GCF_054051115.1 Modestobacter sp. SYSU DS0904
CCCCCCCCCCCCCCCCCCCCCCCCCCCCCCCCCCCCCCCCCCCCCCCCCCCCCCCCCCCCCCCCCCCCCCGGCCCCCCCCCCCCCCCCCCCGGGAGGGTGGGTCACTTGGAGTCGGCGAACCAGCCGCGCAGCATGGTGGCGACCTCGTCCGGGCGTTCGCTGACCATCTCGGAGATCTCGCCGCGCACCCGCTCGCGCTTGGCCGACTCGAGCTGGGCCTGGCGGTCGTCGAGCTCGGGGTCGCGGATGCTCTCCACCTGGATCCGCGCCCGCTCCAGCGGGTCCACCTCGTCGTCGAACTCCTCGTACTCCTCGCGGTTGCGGCGGGAGCGGAGCCAGACGACGAGCACCAGCAGGGCGATGCCGAGGGCGATGCCGCCGGTCTTGATCATCGACCACATGGCGGCGGTCTGCTCCGCCTCCTCCGCGGCGGCGAGGTCCGCGGCCGCCTGGTCGGCGGCGGTGGTGTCGAACGGCATCGCCGCCACGGTGATCGCGTCGCCGCGGGCGACGTCGAGGCCGACGGCGTTGCCGACCAGCTGCTGGACCGCGGCCTGGTCGGCGGCGATGCCGGCGTCCATGACCACCGAGACGGTGAGCCGGTTGATCGCCCCGGGTGCACCGGCGATGGTCTCCACCGTCTTGTCCACGGCGTTGTTGGAGGTGGTCGACTCCTTCTCGTACGTCGACTCGCCCTGCCCGTTGACCGCGAGGTCCTCGGCGCCGAGCACCCCGCCGACGGCGCCGCCGGTGCCGGCGTAGTTCTCCACGGTGCGCTGCTCGGACAGCGCCGGGGTGCCCTCGTTGTACTCGTACCGCTCGGTCGTGGCGTCCCGCTTGTCCAGGTCCAGGTCGGCACGGACCTTGACCACCGCCTTGCCGGGGCCGGCCACGGTGTCGAGGATCTGCTGGGCGTTGGCGGCCAGCCGGGTCTCGTAGGCCTGCTCCATCTCGGTCCGGGCGTCGCCGCCGGCACCGGTCACCTCGCCGGCGGCGGAGAGCACCGCGCCGTTGGAGTCGGCGACGGTCACCCCTTCCGGGGCCATGCCCTGCACGCTGGAGGAGACCAGGTGGGTGACCGCCTGGATCTGCTCGCCGGACAGCGTCGTGCCCGGCTTGAGGTCCAGCAGCACCGAGGCGGTCGGCTCGCCCTCGTCGGTGGCGAAGACCTCGTCCTTGGGCAGCGCGACGTGCACCACCGCCGTCCGCACCCCGCTGATCGCCTTCAGCGTGCTGGACAGCTCGCCCTCCAGCGCACGCTGGTAGGAGATCTGCTGCTGGAACTCGCTGGTGGTGATGCCCTGCTCGTCCAGCAGGGCGTAGCCGGTCTCGTTGCCGGCCGGCAGGCCCTGGCCGCTCATCGCCAGCCGCAGGTCGTAGACCTTGTCCTGGGCCACCATGATCGTCTGGTTGCCGTCGGCCAGCTCGTAGGCGACGCCCTGGGCGTTGAGCTCCTCGACGATCGCCGAGGCGTCGGTGGAGGACAGGTTGCTGAACAGCGGCGACAGCGTGGACGCCGTGACCCAGCGGGTGAAGACGAACCCGCCGAGGACGAGCCCGGCCAGCAGCAGACCGATGACGATCTTCTGGCCGAGGCTGATCGTCGACAGCATCGAGCGGACCCGCTCCAGCGGGCCGGCGAGGGCGGCGGGCATCAGATCTGCATCCGCATGATCTCGGTGAAGGCGGCCACCGCCGAGTTCTTCAGCGTCACGACGGTCTCGGTGGCGAGCTTCGCCTCAGTGCTGGCGATCATGTAGTCGTGCGCGTCCTGCAGGTCGCCGGTGGCGGCCTGCAGCGCCAGGAAGTCCGCGGTCGACTGGGTGGCCTGCAGGTTGTCCACGGCACCGGTGAGGACGGCGGCGAAGCCACCGGCCCCGTTGGTGGACGGGACCCCGGCGGCCGAGGCGATCCCGGCGGTGCCGGTGAGCTCCTGGACACCGGGGAGCCCGGCCGTGGGCATGGCGAAGGAGATCGGGCCGATGGGGGCGGTCACGGTCAGCCCTTCCCGAGCTGGAGGGCCTGCTGGTAGGCCTCGGTGGCGCTGCGGATGGTGGCCAGGTTCGCCTGGTAGCCGCGCTGGGCCATCAGCAGCTGGGACATCTGGTCGCCCAGGTCGATGTCGGGGTAGCGGACGTAGCCGTCGGCGTCGGCCAGCGGGTTGTCCGGCTCGTGGACCAGCCGGCCCTCGGCGCTGCCGAGCTCGGTGCCGGCCACCCGCACGCCGCCCACGCCGGAGCCGTACTGCACGGCCTCGGCGACGATCATGCGTTCCTGGAAGGCGTCCTCGCCGGCCGGCCGGACGGTGTTGATGTTGGCCATGTTGTCCGCCACGGCGTCCATCCACTTGCGGTGGACGAACAGCGACGAGCCGCCGATGCGCAGGGTGTCGAAGACGCTCATCACTGCGTCCGCAGGGCAGAGCGCAGCAGCGCGTACTTGCCGTCGAGGGCGTTGATCGCCAGCTGGTACCGCAGGCCGGTCTCCTGGGCGATCACCGTCTCGGTGTCCAGGTTGACGTTGTTGCCGTCCATCCGGGTCGGGTCCATCGAGCGGGTCACGGAGCCCTGCCCGACCCGGGCGGACTCCCCGTTGGCGATCTCGGTGCGGAGGGTGGACTCGAAGTCCACCCGGCCGGCGAGGTAGCCCGGCGTCTGCAGGTTGGCGATGTTGTCGGCGGTCACCCGCTGGCGCTGCTGCAGGCCGGTGAGCGAGGCGTGCAGCGCCGTCATGGTCGAGTCGGTGATCACCGGACGCCCAGCGTGGAGCGACGGAGCACGAGATACCTCCGGGTACGGCGGGACGCGCGCGCAGGGGTGCCTGCGAGCGTGGGGGCCGCCGATCCGTGGCGAGGTGGTGCGTTCCGTGCAGAGGAGTCATCGGCAGCGGAGACCGCTGCCATGACCACGTGCACCCGTTCGTGCACCTCCAGTCACACAACGCACACGTCCCCCGGGGCAGAAATGGCCATTTCTGCCCCGGGGGACGGGGGAGGTGCGTGGGGGAGGAGCGGTCAGAGTGCCCGGTCGATGAAGGAGGCCACCGGGCGTGACGGGGCGTAGCTCATCCGGGCGGCGACGTCGCGCTGCTTCTGCGACTGGGTGATCCGCTCGACGAGGGCCTCGGCCACCGCGAGCTGGTGCTGCAGCAGCCGGGCGGCGCGCTCGCGCAGGTCGTCGGGGAGCGGACCGAGGTTGCTCGGCGGGATCCAGTCCGTGGACCGCCGTCCCCAGGCCGCGATCTCCTCGGCCCGGTCGCGGGCGAGGGTCTCCTCGGCGTTCTGCACGTCGCCTTCGAGCGCATCGAGCACCGCGGGCCAGGTGCGGGCCTCGCCCACCAGCGCGGGGAAGTCCCCGACCCGGTTGCGGGCCGGGTCGTCCCCCGCCCGGTCGCCGATCATGCGGGTGCGGACGCGAGGGAGGCCGCAGCCTCCCGCCAGGCGTCCCGCAGCGGCTCGACGACCTTGCGGCAGTCGCCCACGCGGCGCAGGTCGCCCTTGAGGGCGGCCTGGCCGAGCTCGGTGATCAGCCAGTTGTAGAGGGCAGCCAGCCGGGGCGCACCCTCCCAGGCATCCACCTGCAGGCTCTCCAGCAGGCCGAAGACGACGTCCTGGGCGTGCTGCAGCTGTTCCTGCGCAACCTGCCGGTCGCCGTTCTCCAGGGCGGTCTGGCCGCGCTCGAGGTCCAGGGCGAGCCGGTCGTACAGCATCACCAGCAGCCGCTGCGGCGACGCGGTGGTGACCGTGTCGCCGAGGTAGCGGGCGCGGAGGGAAGCGGTGCTCATCGGGAAGATGCTCCTGGGGGATCAGCGCGTCGGAGGGCGAGCGGGACTACTTGGACTGGGACCAGGAGGGCAGGCCGGCGAGCTGCGAGCTCAGCCACTGTCCCTGGTTCTGCAGGGTGCTCAGGGCGGTCTCCATCGCGGTGAACTGCCGGGTCAGCGCGTCCTTGCGCAGGGCGAGCCGGGTGTCCCAGCTCTCGATGCGCGCGGTGAGGTCCTTGGCGGTCGAGTCACTGCTGCTGGCCAGCATGGTCAGCGTGCCGGTGGCGCTGTCCGAGGCCTTCTTGGCCAGGACCTCCAGCTGCGCGGCCAGGCCGACCGGGAGGGTCGTGTCGTCGGCGTTGCCGGCGATCCCGTCGACGCCGGGGTTCACCATCGTCTTCTTCGCCAGCATGTCCTGCACCCCGGCCGGGTCACTGGACAGCGCGGCGGTGAAGGCGGCCTTGTCGAAGGTCAACGTGCCGGTCTTGGTCAGCTCCAGGCCGATGGTGGACGCGGACTTCCCGCCGACGCCGGAGGAGACGATGCTCAGGATCTGGGTGCCCAGACTGCGCAGGGTGGTGTCACCCTTGAGGCTGGCGGTCTGGCTGTCCTTGCTGGTGTAGGCGGTGATCGACTCGAACAGGCTGTTGGCGGCATCGACGAGGCTCTGCATCTTGGCGGCGGCAGCGGCCGTGTCGTCGGCGACGGTGACGGTGACGCTCCCCGTCGGGTCGGCCTTCGCGGCGGTGATCGTCACGCCGGGGAGCAGGTCGGTGAAGGTGTTCGTCGACGACGTCGCCACCAGCCCACCGCCGAGGCTCAGCTCGGCGTCCTGGCCGGCGGCGGTCGTGAGGAAGGCGGTCGAGGTGCCGGCGCCGCTGACGCCGAAGACGCCGGCCTTGCCGCCGGTGGTGGCGGTCAGCTGCAGCCGGACGTCGTCCGTGCCCACCTGGATCAGCGACGCCTTGACGCCGAGCTCGGTCGACTTGGCGTTGATCGCGGTGACCGCGTCGGCGAGCGTGGCACCGGCGGCGACGTCGACGGTGCCGACGGTCGTGGTGCCCCGGGTGATCGTGATCGGCCACTCCAGGCCGGAGCCGGACGCCGGCGCGGTGGCCGAGGCCCACTTCGCGCCGCTCACCATGGTCTGGGTGGCGGCCAGCTGCTTGACCGCGAAGGTCACCCCGCTGCCGGCCACCGCGGTGGCGCCCGCCGACGCGGTGACGTCGGTGCTGCTGCTCGAGGCCTTGGTGGCGCTCCAGGTGGTGTCCGCCTGCAGGGCGGCCGCGGCCGAGCGGAGCGCCTCGAAGCGGGTGTTGACCGCGCGGTAGGCGGTGGCGTCGGCCTGGACCGCGACGAGCTGGTTCTTCAGCAGCGTCTGCGGGTTCGCCTCGACCTGCATGAGCTGGGTGATCATCGTGTCGTAGTCGATGCCCGAGATCAGGCCCGTGCTCACGCTCATGCCTGCCATGTCGGTTCCTCCGGTCTCGGGGTGGGTGGAGCAGTGAGGGGGGAGGCCCGGGGGCCTCCCCCCTCACCGGGTGGTGCTCAGGTGGTGCGGGTGGATCAGCCCAGGAGCTTCAGGATGCCCTGCGGAGCCTGGTTGGCCTGGGCCAGCATCGCGGTGCCGGCCTGGGTCAGGATCTGCGTGCGGGTGAAGTTGGTCATCTCCTGCGCCATGTCGGTGTCGCGGATCCGGCTCTCCGACGCCGACAGGTTCTCGACGGCGACGTTGAGGTTGTTGATCGTGTGCTCGAACCGGTTCTGGATGGCACCCAGGTCGGCGCGAGTGGTCGACACGGACTTGATCGCCTCGTCGATCGACTTGATCGCCGCGGACGCCCCGGTGGCCTGCTGGAAGCTCGGGGTGGCCTTGGCGATGTCGGTGGTGGAACCGCTGAGCGCACCGTCGGCGTCGGTGTAGCCGGTGGTGCTGGCCGGGGCGGTGAAC
>NZ_JBJHAQ010000073.1:0-5088 GCF_054051115.1 Modestobacter sp. SYSU DS0904
CCCCCCCCCCCCCCCCCCCCCCCCCCCCCCCCCCCCCCCCCCCCCCCCCCCCCCCCCCCCCCCCCCCCCCCCCCCCCCCCCCCCCCCCCCCCGGGGCGGTCACTGGCCGGTGGCGCCGTCGATGCGCTCGCGGAGCAGGTCGGCGTGGCCGTTGTGCCGGGCGTACTCCTCGATCATGTGCAGGTACACCCAGCGCAGCGACACCTGCTCGCCCTTCCGCCGGGTGCGCCCGACGCTGAGCTCGTCCAGCGACTCCCGGGCGGCGGCCACCGCGCGGCTGGCCTCGACCTCGGCGGTGAACGCGGCCAGCTCCGCCGGGACGGCGGCCGCCGGGTCGTCGCCGTCCCGGCCCACCCCGTCGAAGTCGCCGTCCTCGTCGTCCGGGCCGCAGTAGATGTCGCCTGCGTCCGCGCGGCCGGCGATGACCCGCTGGAACCAGGCGCGCTCGACCTCGGTCATGTGCCGGAGCAGGCCGCGCAGGCTCAGCGACGACGGCGGCACCGACCGCTCACCCAGCTGCTCGGGGGTGAGCCCGGCGCACTTGTGCAGCAGGGTCCCGCGGTGGAACTCCAGCCAGGCGTCCAGGGCGGCGCGCTCACCGTCGAGGTAGGGCGGGTCGATGCGGTCGGGGGCGGCGGGGAACTGGGTCACCGCGCCAGTCTGCCGGTCGGCCCCGCCCCGCAGTCCCGGGAGCGGCGTCACAGCAGGGACAACCCCAGCTCCTCGCTGAGCAGGTGCAGCGCCGCCCGGCCGGCCCGGGAGTTGCCCGCGCGGTCCAGGGGTGGGGACCAGGCGCACACCCCGAACCGGTTCGGCACGTCGCCCATCACCGCGCCGGCCACCCCGCTCTTGCACGGGAAGCCGACGTCGTAGGCGAACTGGCCGGCCGCGTCGTACGTGCCGCAGGTCAGCATCACCGCGCTGACCCGCCGGGCCAGGGGCTCGGTCAGCACCCGGTCGCCGGTCCGCGGGTCCACCCCGTCGTGCGCCAGGAACCGCGCGGCTCGGGCCAGCTGCCGGGTGGTCACGGTCAGCGCGCACAGCTGGGCGTAGGCGTCCACCACCGCGGCCACCGGGTGGGTGAAGTTGTCGAACGAGCTCATCAGGTGGCCCATCGCCGTGTTCATGTCGGCGCCGGCGCGCTCCTCGGCGAGCACCTCGGGATCGGGCTCGAGCCGTTCGCCGACCAGGTCGGACAGCAGGTCGGTGACCTCGGCCACCGCTGCCTCCGGCGACCCGGTGGCGCCCACCAGCACGTCGCAGACCACGACCGCGCCCGCGTTGATGAGCGGATTGCGGGGCACGCCGTGCTCGCGTTCGAGCTGGACCAGGGAGTCGAAGGGGTCCCCCGACGGCTCCCGGCCGACCCGCTGGAAGACGTCCTCGCCGACCAGGCGGAGCGCCGCGGTCAGCGTGAACACCTTGACCACGCTCTGCACCGGGAAGCCGACGTCGGCGTCGCCGGCGACGTGCTCGGTCCCGTCGAGCTCGCACAACGCCAGCGCGAACCGCTCGGGTCCCTCCCCGGCCTGGGCGACCTGGTCGTCCTCGGCCAGCGGGCGGGCCTCGGCGGCCACCCGGTCGAGGACGGCGGTGAGGTCGTCGGGCAGGTCAGTGGGGTTCGTCGGCACCCCCGCACGCTGCCACGGCGCGCTCGACGGGGCTGGTTGAGTGTGCCCGTGCTGCGCATCGGTGCCCTCGACGTGCCGGACGGCGGACTCGTCGTGATGGCGATCGTCAACCGCACCCCCGACTCCTTCTACGACCGCGGTTCCACCTACGAGCTGGACGCCGCGCTGGCCCGGGTCGAACGGGTGGTGGCCGAGGGCGCGGACATGGTGGACGTCGGCGGGGTGAAGGCCGCTCCCGGCGTCGAGGTCTCCCCGGCGGAGGAGGTCCGGCGCACCGTCGACCTGGTCGCCGCCATCCGCGCCGCCCACCCGCAGCTGCCGATCTCCATCGACACCTACCGCGCCGAGGTCGCCCGGGAGGTGCTGGCCGCCGGCGCCGACGTGGTGAACGACGCGTGGGGCGGGGTCGACCCGGAGCTGGCCGTGGTCGCGGCCGAGGCCGGCGCCGGGATCGTCTGCACGCACGCGGGCGGCCTGCCACCGCGCACCCGGCCGCACCGGGTCAGCTACGACGACGTGATGGCCGACGTCGTCGCCCGGACGACGGCGCTGGCCGAGGCGGCCGTGGCGGCGGGCGTCGACCGGGACCGGGTGCTGGTCGACCCCGGGCACGACTTCGGCAAGAACACCCGGCACTCCCTGGCGGCGACCCGGCGGCTGGACGAGCTGGTGGCCACGGGCTGGCCGGTGCTGGTGGCGCTGTCGAACAAGGACTTCATCGGGGAGACCCTCGACGTGCCGGTCGACCAGCGGCTGACCGGCACGCTCGCGGCGACGGCGGTGAGCGCCTGGCTGGGCGCCCGGGTGTTCCGCGTGCACGACGTCGCCGCGACCCGCCAGACGCTGGACATGGTGGCCTCGATCAAGGGCGACCGGCCGCCGGTGCGCAGCATCCGCGGCCTCGCCTGATGAAGGACCCCGCTGCCCCCCACGCCTCGCGAGCTCGGCGCGGACCCCTGCAGCGGGGCCGGCAGCTGGTCGCGTTGCCTCCACCGCCGATCGCTACGTTGCGGGTATGGCCGCCACCGGGTTCCACACCGCCGCCGAGCTCAACGACCTGCTGCCGGGCACGCTGCCCGGGCTGCTCGGGATCGTCATCGACGACCACGAGCCCGGTCGGCTCGCCGCGCACCTCGACGTCCGCCCCGACCTGCTCGCGCCCAACGGCTACCTGCACGCGGCGAGCGTGGTGGCGCTGGCCGACACCGCCTGCGGGCTGGCCACCCGGGCGCTGCTGCCCGAGGGGGCGAGCGGGTTCACCACGATCGAGCTGAAGAGCAACCACCTGGGCACCGCGCGGGACGGTCGGATCGAGGTGGTGGCCAGCAACGCGCACGCCGGTCGCACCACGCAGGTGTGGGACGCCGTGGTCACCGCACCGGCCACCGGGAAGACCATCGTGCTGTTCCGCTGCACCCAGTCGGTGCTCTGGCCGCGGAGCTGACCGGTACCCGCCGGTAACCCCCGGGGGTGACTCGCGACACGCCGGGTGTGAGACTTGCGCCACACCCCGAGTCGAGGAGGACCCCGTGGCGCTGGCCAGTCGTTACCCGGACGTCGAGATCCCCGAGCTGTCCGTACCGGAATTCGTGCTGGCCGGCACCGCCGAGCGCCGGGAGTCCCCGGCCCTGGTCGACGGCATCTCCGGCGAGACGATCGCCCACGGCGAGCTGACCTTCTACGTCCAGCGGCTGGCCGCCGCGCTGGCCGCCCGCGGGCTGCGCAAGGGCGACGTCGTCGCGGTGTTCAGCCCGAACACCATCTGGTACCCGGTGGTCTTCCACGGCATCGCCGCGGCCGGCTGCGTCGTGTCCCCGATCAACGCCCTGTACACCCCCGACGAGATCGCCTTCCAGCTGAAGGACTCCGGCGCGAAGGTGCTGATCACCATCTCCGCGTTCCTGGACCGGGCGCAGGCGGCGGTGGCGCAGGCGCCGGTCGACGAGGTGGTGGTGATGGACGGCGCCGAGGGGCACGCCTCGCTGCGCGACCTCCTCACCACCGACGCACCCGCCGTCGACGTGCAGATCGACCCGGCCACCGACCTGGTCACGCTGCCCTACTCCAGCGGCACCACCGGCCTGCCCAAGGGCGTCATGCTCACCCACCGCAACCTGGTGGCCAACGTGACCCAGTCGCGCCCGCTGGCCGGCGTCGAGGAGGGCAACGAGCGGATCATCGCCGTCCTGCCGTTCTTCCACATCTACGGCCTCACCGTGCTGATGAACCAGGGCCTGCAGTGGGGCGGCACCGTGGTGACCCTCCCCCGGTTCGACCTGGAGCAGTTCCTGCGCACCATCCAGGACCAGAAGATCACCCGGGCTTTCGTGGCCCCACCGATCGTGCTGGCGCTGGCCAAGCACCCGCTGGTCGACTCCTTCGACCTCTCCTCGCTGCGCGACATCACCTCCGGCGCAGCACCGCTGGACGAATCGCTCGCCCAGGCCGCCCAGGACCGGCTGCGCAAGGGCGCGCCGGACGGCGTCAACGTCGGGCAGGGCTACGGGATGACCGAGCTCTCCCCCGTCTCGCACACCTCCCCCCGGCCCGGCCTCGAGCCGGCCGGGGCCAGCCCGACCCCCAAGGGCACCGTGGGGTACGCGCTGCCCAACACCGAGTGCCGACTGGTCGACCCGGCCACCGGTGAGGACTGCGCCCCCGGCGACCGCGGCGAGCTGTGGGTGCGCGGCCCCCAGGTGATGGCCGGCTACCTGAACAACCCGCAGGCCACCGCGGACACGCTCGACGCCGAGGGCTGGCTGCACACCGGGGACGTCGCGATCGTCGACGACGAGGGCCGCTACACCGTCGTCGACCGGGTCAAGGAGCTGATCAAGTACAAGGGCTACCAGGTGGCGCCGGCCGAGCTGGAGGCCGTGCTGCTGGGCCACCCGGAGATCACCGACGCCGCGGTCATCGGGGTGCTGGAGCGGGACACCGGCGACGAGCTGCCCAAGGCGTTCGTCGTCCGGGCGCCCGGCTCGGCGCTGAGCGAGGACGACGTCATCGCGTTCGTCGCCGAGCGGGTGGCGCCGCACAAGAAGGTCCGCCTGGTGGAGTTCATCGAGCAGGTGCCCAAGTCGATGGCCGGCAAGATCCTGCGCAAGGACCTGAAGAACCGTTGACCGGGATGGACCTGCGGGTCCGGCTGCTCGGCCGGGTCACCCGGGTCACCTCGATCAGCCGGATGGACGACGCCCGGGTGCGCAAGGCCCAGCAGGGCAGGCTCCCCCGCAACCCGGTGACCGACCTGCTGCTCGGGGCCGTGGCACCGGAGGCCGAGCTGACCGACGCGACCGCGGCCGGGCAGACCGGCCCACTGCGGGTACGGGTGTACCGGCGGGGGGGGGGGGGGGGGGGGGGGGGGGGGGGGGGGGGGGGGGGGGGGGGGGGGGGGGGGGGGGGGGGGGGGGGGGGGGGGGGGGGGGGGGGGGGGGGCGCCGGGGGGGCGGCGCGG
>NZ_JBJHAQ010000074.1:0-3615 GCF_054051115.1 Modestobacter sp. SYSU DS0904
GGGTGGGCGCTCGTCGTTTCAGAGCTGCACAGTGGACGCGACAATGTCTTGCAAGAGGCTGGATATTGTGTGTGATCAAGCCCTCGGCCTATTAGTACCGGTCAGCTCCACGACTTGCGCCGCTTCCACTTCCGGCCTATCAACCCGCTGGTCTGGGCGGGGGCCTTACCCGGTTGACCCGGTGAGAGACCTCATCTTGAAGCGAGCTTCCCGCTTAGATGCTTTCAGCGGTTATCCCTGCCGAACGTAGCCAACCAGCAGTGCTCCTGGCGGAACAACTGGCACACCAGAGGTTCGTCCGTCCCGGTCCTCTCGTACTAGGGACAGCTCTTCTCAAGTCTCTTACGCGCACGGCGGATAGGGACCGAACTGTCTCACGACGTTCTAAACCCAGCTCGCGTACCGCTTTAATGGGCGAACAGCCCAACCCTTGGGACCTACTCCAGCCCCAGGATGCGACGAGCCGACATCGAGGTGCCAAACCATCCCGTCGATATGGACTCTTGGGGAAGATCAGCCTGTTATCCCCGGGGTACCTTTTATCCGTTGAGCGACACCGCTTCCACATGCCGGTGCCGGGTCACTAGTCCCAGCTTTCGCTCCTGCTCGACCCGTCAGTCTCGCAGTCAAGCTCCCTTGTGCACTTGCACTCGACACCTGATTGCCAACCAGGCTGAGGGAACCTTTGGGCGCCTCCGTTACATTTTGGGAGGCAACCGCCCCAGTTAAACTACCCACCTGACACTGTCCCTGATCCGGATCACGGACCGAGGTTAGACATCCAATTCGACCAGAGTGGTATTTCAACGATGACTCCACGAACACTGGCGTGCCCGCTTCACAGTCTCCCACCTATCCTACACAAGCCGAACCGAACACCAATATCAAGCTATAGTGAAGGTCCCGGGGTCTTTCCGTCCTGCCGCGCGTAACGAGCATCTTTACTCGTAGTGCAATTTCGCCGAGCCTGTGGTTGAGACAGCTGAGAAGTCGTTACGCCATTCGTGCAGGTCGGAACTTACCCGACAAGGAATTTCGCTACCTTAGGATGGTTATAGTTACCACCGCCGTTTACTGGCGCTTGAGTTCTGAGCTTCGCCCCGAAGAGCTAACCCGTCCCCTTAACGTTCCAGCACCGGGCAGGCGTCAGTCCGTATACATCGTCTTTCGACTTCGCACGGACCTGTGTTTTTAGTAAACAGTCGCTTCTCACTGGTCTCTGCGGCCACCCACCGCTGCCCCGCGCAAGGCGGTTCACAGCAGATGGCCCCCCTTCTCCCGAAGTTACGGGGGCATTTTGCCGAGTTCCTTAACCACAGTTCGCTCGATCGCCTTGGTATTCTCTACCTGACCACCTGAGTTGGTTTGGGGTACGGGCCGCTAAGAACTCGCTAGAGGCTTTTCTCGGCAGCATAGGACCATCCAATTCGCCTCATTCGGCTATGCGTCGGGCCTCACCCTGTTGTGGTGCGGATTTACCTACACCACGGGCCACACCCTTGCCCCGGTACTACCACTCACCGGTAGGACTACCTTCCTGCGTCACCCCATCGCTTGCCTACTACCAGTCTGGGTCCCGTGTTCCACCGGATCAGACCCGAAGGTCAGTCACCGGCTTCAGACGGTCAGCATCGCTGGGTTCAGCATGGGCGTTCTTTCGCGGGTACGGGAATATCAACCCGTTGTCCATCGACTACGCCTGTCGGCCTCGCCTTAGGTCCCGACTCACCCTGGGCGGATTAGCCTGGCCCAGGAACCCTTGGTCATCCGGCGGGGGAGTTTCTCACTCCCCTTTCGCTACTCATGCCTGCATTCTCACTCGTGTGGCGTCCACGGCTGGATCACTCCGCCGCTTCAATCGCCACACGACGCTCCCCTACCCATCCACACACCTGGCCGCCACCCGAAAGTGACGACAGGCAGAATGTGAATGCCACAGCTTCGGCGGTGTGCTTGAGCCCCGCTACATTGTCGGCGCGGAACCACTTGACCAGTGAGCTATTACGCACTCTTTCAAGGGTGGCTGCTTCTAAGCCAACCTCCTGGTTGTCACTGCGATCCCACATCCTTTTCCACTTAGCACACGCTTAGGGGCCTTAGCCGATGATCTGGGCTGTTTCCCTCTCGACTACGAACCTTATCGCCCGCAGTCTCACTGCCACGCTCTCACTTACCGGCATTCGGAGTTTGGTTGACTTCAGTAAGCTTGTGGGCCCCCTAGGCCATCCAGTGCTCTACCTCCGGCAAGAAACACGTGACGCTGCACCTAAATGCATTTCGGGGAGAACCAGCTATCACCGAGTTTGATTGGCCTTTCACCCCTACCCACAGCTCATCCCCTCCGTTTTCAACCGAAGTGGGTTCGGTCCTCCACGCGGTCTTACCCGCGCTTCAACCTGGCCATGGGTAGATCACTCGGCTTCGGGTCTAGAGCACGCGACTCAACGCCCTGTTCGGACTCGCTTTCGCTACGGCTACCCCACACGGGTTAACCTCGCCACGTACCGCTAACTCGCAGGCTCATTCTTCAAAAGGCACGCAATCACCCCCGCACCCGAAGATGCGTAAGGCTCTCACGGCTTGTAGGCACACGGTTTCAGGTACTATTTCACTCCCCTCCCGGGGTACTTTTCACCTTTCCCTCACGGTACTTGTCCGCTATCGGTCACCAGGGAGTATTTAGGCTTAGCGGGTGGTCCCGCCAGATTCACACCGAATTTCACGGGCTCGGTGCTACTTGGGATACAACTCGGGAGGAACAGTGTTTTCGTGTACGGGGCTCTCACCCTCTACGGCGACCCCTTCCAGAGGCCTTCCACTAACACAGTTCTTTCTGACTCCCTGACAGTTCGGCAGAACCATCTGAATCGTCCCACGACCCCGACCGCACAACGCCTGCCGGCTTGGCATGCGATCGGTTTAGCCTCATCCGCTTTCGCTCGCCACTACTCACGGAATCACGGTTGTTTTCTCTTCCTGTGGGTACTGAGATGTTTCACTTCCCCACGTTCCCTCCACGCGCCCTATGTGTTCAGGCGCGGGTCACACCACATGACTGGTGCGGGGTTCCCCCATTCGGAAATCCTCGGATCAACGCTCGGTTGGCAGCTCCCCGAGGCTTATCGCAGCCTCCTACGTCCTTCATCGGCTCCTGGTGCCCAGGCATCCACCGTGTGCCCTTAACAACTTGACCACACAACAACACCCACACCCACCCACCACACCACCACCCCCCAGGCGAACCCAGGAGACAGCAAGAAGTGATGGACCAGTGCGGGTATCCAGATACCTACAAAGATGCTCGCGTCCACTGTGCAGTTCTCAAACGACGAACAGTCACCCCGCTCCACCCACCACCAGACCCAACAACCCCGCCCACAACGGACGCGACCATCAGCGGTATGACGAGCACGAGGCCCTGCCACCAGAGACGAACAACCACCCCCACCACCTACCGGCAGGGGGGCACCCGTTCCCTCAGGACCCAACAGCGTGCCTACGACCAGCCACCCACCACCACCCCGTTCCACACCCTCCCCCACGCGAACGCGGGATCAACAGGCCGTACCAGGGGCAGCACCAGGCCACCAGCCGAACTAGTCAGTGTTCCACCCT
>NZ_JBJHAQ010000075.1:0-3539 GCF_054051115.1 Modestobacter sp. SYSU DS0904
CCGCCCCCACCCTCCACCACACACGAACCACCACCCCCCCCCCCGCGCGCCCCCCCCCCCCCCCCCCCCCCCCCCCCCCCCCCCCCCCCCCCCCCCCCCCCTGGGCGAGGCCGGCATCGACATCGTCTCGGTCGACGTCCTGGAACGCGGCAACGGTGTCGCGGTGGACGACATCGTGGTCGAGCTCCCGCCCGATCGGGTGGCCGACAGCCTGATCACCGCGGTGATCGCCGTCCAGGGGGTGCAGGTGGAGTCGCTGCGCCCGTTCGCCGGGCCGCTGGACACCCACCGGGAGCTGAACCTGCTGGAAGCGCTCGCGCCGGGCGGCGAGGACACGGCGAAGATGCTGGCCGCGGAGCTGCCGCGGGTCTTCCGCAGCGGCTGGGCGGCGGTCCTCACCGGCTCGGCGGAGGACGTGCGGGTGCTCGCCGCCTCGGACGCCGCGCCCTCCCTGGACCTGGTCACGATGCCGTGGCTGCCGCTGAGCGGGCCGCTGCTGCTGCCCAGCGAGGCGGAGTGGGTGCCGGCCCGCTGGCAGGAGCTGGCGGTGGAGATGATGGCCGCGCCGCTGGACGGCGGTCAGGCGGTGCTGCTCGGTCGCTCCGGCGGACCGGCGTTCCGCCGCTCGGAGCTGCTGCGGCTGGCGCACCTGACCGGCCTCGCCGCGACCGTCGCCCGGATGCCCCCGGCTTAGTCGAAGGACCCCCTCGCCCCCCACCACTCGCGAGCTCGCGGCGGGGCCCTGCGAGGGGGCCGGAGGACCTACTCCGCGTCGCCCGCGTCGCCGATGGTGGCGACCTCCCGGGCGGCGTCCGGGCCCTGCTCGAGGAGCACCTGGAACCCGTCGTCGTCCAGGATCGGCGCCTTCACCTGCACGGCCTTGTCGTACTTGCTGCCCGGGTCGGCACCGACCACGACGAAGCCGGTCTTCTTCGACACCGAGCCGGTGACCTTGCCGCCGCGTTCCTGGATCGCGGCGATCGCCTGGTCGCGGCTGAGGTCGCGCAGCGACCCGGTGACGACGACGGTGACCCCGGTGAGCGGCCCCGGCCCGGCGTCCTCCCCCTCGTCGGCCATCCGGACCCCGGCGCAGCGCCACTTCTCCACGACGTCGCGGTGCCAGTCGACGGCGAACCAGTCGCGGACGGCGGTGGCGATGGTCGGGCCGACACCCTCGGCCGCGGCCAGCTCCTCCTCACCGGCGGCCATCAGCCGGTCGATGGAGCGGAACTCCCGCGCCAGCGCCTGGGCCGCGGTGGGGCCGACGTGCCGGATGGAGAGGCCGACGAGCACCCGCCACAGCGGGACGTCCTTGCGGGTCTGCAGGTTGGCCAGCAGCTTCTGCCCGTTCGCCGAGAGGGTGCCGTCCTTCTTGGTGAAGAAGTCGGTGCGGCAGAGCGCCTCCTCGTCGAGGAAGAAGATGTCGCCCTCGTCCTGCAGCAGCTGCGACTCGAGCAGCGCGACCGCCGCCTCGTAGCCGAGCACCTCGATGTCGAAGGCGCCGCGGCCGGCGACGTGGAAGACGCGCTCGCGCAGCTGGGCGGGGCAGGAGCGGGAGTTCGGGCAGCGGATGTCGGCGTCGCCCTCCTTCTCCGGCCGCAGCTCGGTGCCGCACTCGGGACAGTGGGTGGGCATCACGAACGCCCGCTCGGCACCGGTGCGCGCGGCGACCACCGGACCGAGCACCTCGGGGATGACGTCGCCGGCCTTGCGGATGACGACGGTGTCGCCGATGAGCACGCCCTTGCGCTGGACCTCGCTGGCGTTGTGCAGGGTGGCCAGCTGGACGGTGGAGCCGGCGACCTTGACCGGCTCCATGTAGGCGAACGGCGTGACCCGGCCGGTGCGGCCGACGTTGACCCGGATGTCGAGCAGCGTCGTGGTGGCCTCCTCCGGCGGGTACTTGAAGGCGATCGCCCAGCGGGGGGCGCGGCTGGTCGAGCCGAGCCGTCGCTGCAGCGCAACCTGGTCGACCTTGACGACGACGCCGTCGATCTCGTGCTCGACCGAGTGCCGCTGGTCGCGGTAGCGCTCGATGTAGGCCCAGACGGACTCCAGGTCGTCGACGACCTGGTACCGCCCGCTGGTGGGCAGGCCGAGCTCGCGCAGCCGGACGTAGGCCTCGGACTGGCGCGCGGGCTGCCAGCCCTCGTGGGCCCCGATGCCGTGCACGATGAGCTGCAGCGGACGGGAGGCGGTGACCTTCGGGTCCTTCTGGCGGAGCGAGCCGGCGGCGGCGTTGCGCGGGTTGGCGAAGGGTGCCTTGCCCTGCTCGACCATCGCGGCGTTGAGGTCGGCGAAGGCGGCAACCGGGAAGTAGATCTCCCCGCGCACCTCGAGCCGGTCGGGGAGGTCATCCCCGTTCAGCTGCTGCGGGACGTCGCGCATGGTGCGCACGTTGGCGGTGACGTCCTCGCCGGTGACGCCGTCCCCGCGGGTGGCCGCACGCACCAGTCGACCCTTCTCGTAGAGCAGGGCGACGGCCAGACCGTCGATCTTCAGCTCGCAGAGCCAGCTGACGCCGGTGCCCGCGTCGCGCTCGACCCGGGCGGCCCAGGCCGACAGCTCGTCGGAGGAGAAGGCGTTGTCCAGGCTCTGCATCCGCTCCAGGTGCTGGACCGGGGCGAACGTGGCGGAG
The DNA here is from genome assembly GCF_054051115.1 of Modestobacter sp. SYSU DS0904. Taxonomy (NCBI): domain Bacteria; kingdom Bacillati; phylum Actinomycetota; class Actinomycetes; order Geodermatophilales; family Geodermatophilaceae; genus Modestobacter; species Modestobacter sp. SYSU DS0904. Next base: position 2,639 of record NZ_JBJHAQ010000075.1, read on the forward strand.
AAACCACCGTTGACCTTCTGGCTGGGCGAGTCGGGGGTGACCAGCGCGGGGTGGGACGCCTCGATGGCCTTCAGCTCGGCCATGCGCTCGTCGTACTGGCCGTCGCTGACCAGCGGCGCATCCTGCACGTAGTAGGCGAAGGCGTACCGGTCGAGCTCCTCGGACAGATCGCGGTGCCGGGTGCGCGCGTCGTCGGGGACCTCGGTGAGGTCCTCCCGGTCGACGGCCGCCTCCACCACGGGCTCGTCTCCCGCGCGCTGCTCCACCCCTGCCTCACTGCTCACGGCAGAGACCGTAACCGGCGGATCCGACGGGAAACGGCGGTCGCCACCGCGTCACCCGCGGGGGTGCGCCCGGTCGCAGGGATGGCCCGCCGCCACCTCCGGACGCCCGCGGTCATGCCAGGGCCTCGCGCGCGCAGCGGCAGCCGGCCACGGTGGATCCGTGGCCGGCTGCCGGGCTCGGGCAGTCAGGTGAGCAGTGGTCCGAGGAGGATCTCGGTGCCGTCGGGTCGCCAGGTGCGCCATCGGCCGTCGGGTTGTCGCTCGACCCGGAGCCGTGGTGGACCTTGGTGTGGTGCCGCTCGCACAACAGCGCGGAGTTCTCCAACGAGGTCTCGCCGCCGTAGAGCCAGTGGATGAGGTGGTGGACGTCGCACCACCAGGTCGGCGCCCCGCAGCCGGCGAACACGCAGCTCTTGTCCCGGCGCTCCACCGCCTTGCGCAACCCCGGGGTGACCACCCGGTGGTCCCGCCCCAGGTCCAGCGGCACCCTGTCGGGGCCCATCACGATCCGGGAGATGCTCCCGTCACAGGCCAGGTAGCGGGCGCGGGCGGCGGAGATCGTCGCCCCGAACCCCAGCTCGGCAGCGCCGGCGCCGGTGGCGGGGTCGACCAGGTCC
>NZ_JBJHAQ010000076.1:0-2380 GCF_054051115.1 Modestobacter sp. SYSU DS0904
GCCGAAGTGGCCACTTCGGCGCCGACGGAGGGCAGCGATGAGCGGGATCCCCGACTTCGGGAGCCTGGAGCTGGGCCGGCCGGCGACGGCGGCGACGGCCGAGGACTGGGCCGCGGCGTTCGAGGAGGCGACCGGGCGCACCCCGGCCGAGGCGGCCTGGCAGACCCCGGAGGGGATCGCCGTCCCGCCGCTGTACACCCCGGCCGACCTCGCCGGGCTCGACTCGCTGGCCACCTACCCGGGCATCGCGCCCTACCTGCGCGGGCCCTACCCGACGATGTACACCACGCAGCCGTGGACCATCCGGCAGTACGCCGGCTTCTCCACGGCCGCGGCGTCCAACGCCTTCTACCGGCGCAACCTGGCCGCCGGCCAGAAGGGGCTGAGCGTCGCCTTCGACCTGCCCACCCACCGCGGCTACGACTCCGACCACCCGCGCGTGGTCGGCGACGTCGGCATGGCCGGGGTGGCGATCGACTCGATCCTGGACATGCGGCAGTTGTTCGACGGCATCCCGCTGGACCGGATGAGCGTGTCGATGACGATGAACGGCGCGGTGCTGCCGGTGCTGGCGCTCTACGTCGTCGCCGCGGAGGAGCAGGGGGTGAGCCCGGACCAGCTCACGGGGACGATCCAGAACGACATCCTCAAGGAGTTCATGGTCCGCAACACCTACATCTACCCGCCGAAGCCGTCGATGCAGATCATCAGCGACATCTTCGCCTTCACCTCCCAGCGGATGCCGCGGTTCAACTCGATCTCCATCTCCGGCTACCACATCCAGGAGGCCGGGGCGACGGCCGACCTGGAGCTGGCCTACACGCTGGCCGACGGCGTCGAGTACCTGAACGCGGGCACGGCCGCAGGCCTGGACGTCGACGTCTTCGCCCCCCGGCTGAGCTTCTTCTGGGGCATCGGCATGAACTTCTTCATGGAGGTCGCGAAGCTGCGGGCCGGGCGGCTGCTGTGGGCCCGGCTGGTGCGCGAGGCCGGCGCGCAGCAGCCGAAGTCGATGTCGCTGCGCGCGCACTCGCAGACGTCGGGCTGGTCGCTGACCGCGCAGGACGTCTACAACAACGTCGTCCGCACCTGCCTGGAGGCGATGGCCGCCACCCAGGGGCACACCCAGTCGCTGCACACCAACGCCCTCGACGAGGCGCTGGCGCTGCCCACCGACGCCTCCGCCCGGATCGCCCGCAACACCCAGCTGCTGCTCCAGCAGGAGGCGGGGACGACGCGGGTGATCGACCCGTGGGGCGGCTCGGCGTACGTGGAGAAGCTCACCGCCGACCTGGCCCGCCGCGCGTGGGCGCACATCGCGGAGGTGGCCGCGCACGGCGGCATGGCGCAGGCGATCGACGACGGCATCCCGAAGCTGCGGATCGAGGAGGCCGCGGCCCGCACCCAGGCGCGGATCGACGCCGGCCGCCAGCCGGTGATCGGGGTGAACAGGTACCGGGTCGACGCCGACGAGGCGGTCGATGTGCTGCGGGTCGACAACGCCGACGTGCTGGCCCAGCAGCGGGCGAAGCTCGCCGAGCTGCGGGCCACCCGGGACGAGGGCGCTACCCGGGAGGCGCTGGCCCGGCTGACCGACGCCGCGCGCGCCGCGGCCGAGGGCCGGCGGGAGCCCGGGCTGGGGCAGAACCTGCTGGCGCTGTCCGTCGACGCGGCCCGGGCGCGGGCGACCGTGGGGGAGATCTCCGACGCGCTGGAGGCGGTGTACGGGCGGCACGCCGGCCAGGTGCGCACCATCTCCGGTGTGTACCGCGACGAAGCCGGCGCCTCGGGCGCCGTCGAGGAGACCCGCGCGCTGACCGACCGGTTCGCCGAGGCCGAGGGGCGCCGGCCGCGGATCCTGGTGGCCAAGATGGGCCAGGACGGCCACGACCGCGGGCAGAAGGTGATCGCGACCGCCTTCGCCGACCTCGGGTTCGACGTCGACGTCGGCCCGCTGTTCCAGACCCCGGACGAGGTCGCCCGGCAGGCGGTGGAGGCCGACGTGCACGTCGTCGGCGTCTCCTCGCTGGCCGCCGGGCACCTCACCCTGGTGCCCGCGCTGCGCGACGCCCTCGCCGAGCTGGGCGCCGACGACGTGCTGATCGTGGTCGGCGGGGTGATCCCGCCCGACGACGTCCCGACGCTGCAGGAGATGGGCGCGGCCGCGGTCTTCCCGCCCGGCACGGTGATCGCCGAGGCCGCCCAGCAGCTGCTGCGCACCCTGGCGCAGCGCCTGGGCCACCCGTGACCGTCCGCGCCCAAGTGGCCACTTCGGCGCGGTCGTGGGGGGGGGGGGGGGGGGGGGGGGGGGGGGGGGGGGGGGGGGGGGGGGGGGGGGGGGGGGGGGGGGGGGGGGGGGGGGGGGGGGGGGGGGGGGGGG
>NZ_JBJHAQ010000077.1:0-1639 GCF_054051115.1 Modestobacter sp. SYSU DS0904
CGGCCAGTGCTCCTTAGAAAGGAGGTGATCCAGCCGCACCTTCCGGTACGGCTACCTTGTTACGACTTCGTCCCAATCGCCGATCCCGCCTTCGACGGCTCCCTCCCACAAGGGGTTGGGCCACCGGCTTCGGGCGTTACCGACTTTCGTGACGTGACGGGCGGTGTGTACAAGGCCCGGGAACGTATTCACCGCAGCGTTGCTGATCTGCGATTACTAGCGACTCCAACTTCATGGGGTCGAGTTGCAGACCCCAATCCGAACTGAGACCGGCTTTTTGGGATTCGCTCCACCTCGCGGTATCGCAGCCCTTTGTACCGGCCATTGTAGCATGTTTGCAGCCCTAGACATAAGGGGCATGATGATTTGACGTCATCCCCACCTTCCTCCGAGTTGACCCCGGCAGTCTCCTATGAGTCCCCACCATGACGTGCTGGCAACATAGAACGAGGGTTGCGCTCGTTGCGGGACTTAACCCAACATCTCACGACACGAGCTGACGACAACCATGCACCACCTGTGCACGACGCCAAAGGCACCCCGTATCTCTACGAGATTTCCGTGCATGTCAAGCCTAGGTAAGGTTCTTCGCGTTGCATCGAATTAAGCAACATGCTCCGCCGCTTGTGCGGGCCCCCGTCAATTCCTTTGAGTTTTAGCCTTGCGGCCGTACTCCCCAGGCGGGGCGCTTAATGCGTTAGCTGCGGCACGGAGACCGTGGAATGGCCCCCACACCTAGCGCCCAACGTTTACGGCGTGGACTACCAGGGTATCTAATCCTGTTCGCTCCCCACGCTTTCGCTCCTCAGCGTCAGTTACTGCCCAGAGACCCGCCTTCGCCACCGGTGTTCCTCCTGATATCTGCGCATTTCACCGCTACACCAGGAATTCCAGTCTCCCCTGCAGTACTCTAGTTTGCCCGTATCGACTGCAGGCCCGAGGTTGAGCCTCGGGTTTTCACAGCCGACGCGACAGACCGCCTACGAGCTCTTTACGCCCAATAATTCCGGACAACGCTTGCACCCTACGTATTACCGCGGCTGCTGGCACGTAGTTGGCCGGTGCTTCTTCTGTAGGTACCGTCACTTTCGCTTCGTCCCTACTGAAAGAGGTTTACAACCCGAAGGCCGTCATCCCTCACGCGGCGTCGCTGCGTCAGGCTTTCGCCCATTGCGCAATATTCCCCACTGCTGCCTCCCGTAGGAGTCTGGGCCGTGTCTCAGTCCCAGTGTGGCCGGTCACCCTCTCAGGCCGGCTACCCGTCGTCGCCTTGGTGGGCCGTGACCCCACCAACAAGCTGATAGGCCGCGGGCCCATCCTCAGCCGATAAATCTTTCCACCACCAGACCATGCGGTCAGCGGTCACATCCGGTATTAGCACCAATTTCTTGGAGTTATCCCAGAGCTGAGGGCAGGTTGCCCACGTGTTACTCACCCGTTCGCCGCTAGGGCACCCCCCGAAGGAGGGCCTCGCTCGACTTGCATGTGTTAAGCACGCCGCCAGCGTTCGTCCTGAGCCAGGATCAAACTCTCCGTAGATGAATTCAACCCACAGCTGAGAACCAAGAGTTGGCACTCTCGATATCAATCAACCAAAGGAATCCCCGACCCGATCACCGAAGCAACCAGGCCAAAAGGG
>NZ_JBJHAQ010000078.1:0-1243 GCF_054051115.1 Modestobacter sp. SYSU DS0904
CCGACGCTCCTATGACGCGTCAAGCCATTGCTGGTGGTGATTCGAGGCGGCGGTAGAGCTCGCGGGCGATGTAGCGCTTGAGGCAGCGCTTGATCTCTCGGTCGGTCTTGCCCTGGGCGCGGCGGCGGTCGGCGTAGGCGCGGGTGCGTTCATCGCGTTGCAGGCGGGTGAGGACGACGGTGTGCAGAGCGCGGTTGAGCTGGCGATCGCCGGAGCGGTTGAGCCGGTAGCGCACGGTCTTGCCCGACGAGGCCGGGATGGGCGCGGTGCCGGCGAGCATGGCGAAAGCCGCGTCGTTGCGGCAGCGGCCGGGGTGGGACCAGGCGGTGAGGGCGGTGGCGGCGACGATGGGTCCGACTCCGGTCAGCTCGAGCAGGTCCGGCCGCCAGGACCGCACGATCACGCGGATGGCCTGTTCGTGGTCCAGCGCTTCGGCCTCGAGGAAGCGGATGCGTCGGGCCAGGTCGTGCAGCACGTTCAGCGCGGTGATCACCTCGACGTCCCCGCCGCTGGCGCCGGGGCGCAGCCTGGCGGCGGTAGTGATCATGGCGCGGGTGGTCTGGCCGCGGAACCGGGCGCGCACCGGCTCCGGTGAGGTGATGACCATCGCCAGCAGTTGCCGCTGGGCGGCGGTGGCAGCCTCCACGGCGGCCCGCCGGACGGTCAGGCGCACCTGCAGCGCGGCCCGCTCTGCGCCCGTCTTGGGCTGGGCCAGCCGGGTGCGGGCCAGCGCGTCGCGGGCGGCGCGTTCGGCGTCGATCGGGTCGGACTTGGCTCCGGCCCGCCTGGCCGGGCGCTTGGGCCGGTCCAGTTCGACGACGAGCTCATTGGCCTCGGCCAGGTGTCGGGCCAGGCCGGCGCCGTAGCCGCCGGTGCCCTCCATCGCCCAGGCCCGCAGGCCGGAGTGCTGCTCGGCCAGGGTTACGAGCTGGGCGTAGCCATCAGGGTCGGCGGTGACCGTCGCGCGAGCCAGCACGCCACCGGTGCGGGCATCGAGTACCGCGGCGGTGTGGGTCTGGCTGTGGGTGTCGACGCCGATGACGACCTCGACCAGGTCTGCCAGCATGGGCATGCGTTCTTCTCCTTGACCGGTGGGACGCAGCAGGTCCCGGTCCGGTGCGGAGATGGCAGGACTGTGATGAGACACGCCAGCGCCAACTGGCGGTCAAGCTCCTGATCAGGCCAACGTCTCCGGCCGGGCCGGTGCCGGCAGCAGCAGACGGACAAGTCGGCTCAAAGGCAC
>NZ_JBJHAQ010000079.1:0-1144 GCF_054051115.1 Modestobacter sp. SYSU DS0904
CTGCGCTGCGGACGGTCCCCGGCAGGCTTGCGGTCCTGCCACGAGGGGCGGTCACCACCGCCGCTGCGCTGCGGACGGTCCCCGGCAGGCTTGCGGTCCTGCCACGAGGGGCGGTCACCACCGCCGCGCTGCGGACGATCCTCACCACCGCCGCGCTGCGGACGATCCTCACCACCGCTGCGCTGGGGACGATCCCCGGCGGGCTTGCGGTCCTGCCACGACGGGCGATCCCCGCCACCACTGCGCTGCGGACGGTCCCCGGCGGGCTTGCGGTCCTGCCACGACGGACGATCCCCGCCACCACGCTGCGGACGATCCCCGGCAGGCTTGCGGTCCTGCCACGAGGGGCGATCCCCGCCACCACTGCGCTGCGGACGGTCCCCGGCAGGCTTGCGGTCCTGCCACGACGGACGATCCCCGCCACCACGCTGCGGACGATCCCCGGCAGGCTTGCGGTCCTGCCACGACGGACGATCCCCACCACCACTGCGCTGCGGGCGGTCACCGTTCTGCGGGCCGGCGCTGCGGGAGCCGCGGTGGCCGGCGGGGCGGGCGCGCTCACCGGAGCCGCTCTGCCGGGGTGCGCCGCCTCGCGCACCGCCGCCTGCTCCGCGCCCTCCGGAGGATGCGCCTCGGCCTCGGTCAGAGCCTGCGGGCCCGCGTCGCGGAGAAGTCATGGTGTGTACGTACCTCACTGAGAATCGGCGCACGCCTGAGCGTCGCCAGAACGGATCGCGGCCACCTGGCCACGTCGTGGCCCCGGCCCGCACGCGCAGAGGAGGCCCTGAACGCACGAAACGGGGGCCGGAGCAAATGCTCCGACCCCCGTTCGTTGAAAGATTGTCCGGCGGCGTCCTACTCTCCCACCCGGTCCCCCGGGCAGTACCATCGGCGCTGAAAGGCTTAGCTTCCGGGTTCGGAATGAGACCGGGCGTTTCCCTTTCGCCATGACCGCCGTAACACTGTGAAACTGTCAGCAACCCGATCCCCACCGCGCCACCAAGAGTGGTGGCCCGGGGGTGGGCGCTCGTCGTTTCAGAGCTGCACAGTGGACGCGACAATGTCTTGCAAGAGGCTGGATATTGTGTGTGATCAAGCCCTCGGCCTATTAGTACCGGTCAGCTCCACGACTTGCGCCGCTTCC
>NZ_JBJHAQ010000080.1:0-1020 GCF_054051115.1 Modestobacter sp. SYSU DS0904
CAGTCGCCCAACACGGGGCGCGACTGATGGAGGATCCATGAGCAAGCGTTCAATCTCGGTCGGCATCCTGACCGCCGGTCTGTCGGTCGGCGTTGTCGCTGGCGCGGTCTCTCCGGCCGCTGCCCAGGGCAACCCGGTGGGTGGCCAGGGCAACGTCTACTTCCTGTCCGGTGCGCTCAACGCCGATGGTCAGGCTCAGAAGATCAACGTCTTCGGTGACGCCACCGACGAGGTCTACTTCGGTGACTGGTACAACACCGGCACCGACCTGCCGATGGTCCGCCGCGGCAACCTGTTCTTCGTTCCGAACCAGACCAACCAGTTCATCACCGAGACGGTGTTCGCCTACGGCGACGCTGGCGACCAGGTGCTGGTTGGTGACTGGGACGGCGACGGCAAGGACAGCCTGGCCATCCGCCGCAACAACCACTTCCTCGTGAAGAACGACAACCTGAAGTCCGGTGTGGCCGACAGTGAGTTCTTCTACGGCGACGCCGGCGACGAGGTGCTGGTCGGGAACTGGGACGGCGCTGGCCGCAACCTGAACCCGGCTGTCTACGAGGCTGATGGCACCACGATCAAGTCCGGTGACATCGACTTCACCGATGCCGGCGAGTATGTGGCCAACAACACCGACACGCTGATGGTGAAGCGTGACAACCGCTTCTTCGTCAAGAACGACCTGAAGAGCGGTGTCGCGGAGTACAGCTTCTACTTCGGCGACAAGGGCGACGACATCCTGGTCGGCGACTGGGCCCACATGGCCACCAAGGACGACAAGGCCACCAAGAGCGTCGACGAGGCCACGGTCTCCGCGGACGCCGATGGTGCCGACCAGCTCGCCGTCCGCCGCGGGTTCACCTACTACCAGTCCACCGAGTTCGAGGCGGCGTTCGTCGAGGAGAAGAACCCGAGCACCGACCGGGTCTTCGCCTATGGCGATGCCGCGGACACCGTGTTCGTCGCTTCCTACCCCAGCCCGGAGCTGAACGCTGACGGCAAGATCGTCTACGCCCAGCT
>NZ_JBJHAQ010000081.1:0-974 GCF_054051115.1 Modestobacter sp. SYSU DS0904
CGTGACCGTCAAGGACCGCAATGGCACGTCGATCGTCATCGCCGCTGGTGGCACGTTCGAGGATGCCGACGGCAACGTGGTCTTCGACCCGACCACCGGCCTGCCGCTGGTCGCCGACCCGACCCCGGCCACGGCCACGGTGGACACTCTGGTGTTCGACAAGCTCGGCAACGAGATCGCCTCCACCACGCCGGCCGACACCATCGAGGGTGACGGGCTGGGTGTGCGCCGCGTCATCAAGTGACACACGCTTGACCTTGTCGGCCTGATCTCGACAGTGAGGCCGGTGCACCACTGAACAATCGAACCCCCGCCCAGGGCCAGCAGGCTTCGGGCGGGGGTTCGTCCTAGGCGCGGGACGGCGAGAGCAACGCCGTGTTCGTTCTCGCGCCGACCCGCCACGAACGAGCCCCCGCCCCAGGCCACCAGGCCTGGGACGGGGGCTCGTTTGTCGTGGGGTGGATTCTGGGCGGGATGTCGCAGCGGGCTTCATGAATGGGCAGGCCTCCCTTGGGGGCTGCCTGCTGCCCAGGGTGCTGTTTGGGGGTCGGCTGGAAGCTGAGTTCAGATGCTGTCGTGTCAGCCGAGATCGTCGGGGAGCGACGCTAGAAATCGTGCCGGGCTACATCGTCCCGTCAAGGGGGCTCGGCTGGACGTCGGCGATGGCGCTGTGTAATTCGGTCACTGATGCCAGTCGATTGGTTCGCTCTTGCATGAAGGCAGCTACTCATCGAATTAGTGACGGAGGCTCAAGCATCGGCAACTATTGACGATAAAACAGCGCGACATGAACACGGCTCGCCTAACAGCGAGCTCGCTCAGAGCGCATGTGCTGCTAACTTTCTGTCAGTCGCCCAACACGGGGCGCGACTGATGGAGGATCCATGAGCAAGCGTTCAATCTCGGTCGGCATCCTGACCGCCGGTCTGTCGGTCGGCGTTGTCGCTGGCGCGGTCTCTCCGGCCGCTGCCCAG
>NZ_JBJHAQ010000082.1:0-780 GCF_054051115.1 Modestobacter sp. SYSU DS0904
GTCGGGGCCCATCACGATCCGGGAGATGCTCCCGTCACAGGCCAGGTAGCGGGCGCGGGCGGCGGAGATCGTCGCCCCGAACCCCAGCTCGGCAGCGCCGGCGCCGGTGGCGGGGTCGACCAGGTCCTCCAGGTCGATGCCGACCACCACGTGCGGCTTCACCGTCCGCAGCGTCGGCAGGTCCCCTGATGCCAGGGCGTTGTCGCACACCTGCACGAACGCGTCCCCCTGCTGCTGGGACCGCGTCCGGGTGTCGCCCTTGGGCCGGTCGGCCTGCACGTGGGACTCGATCGCCGCCTTCACCTTCTCCCCACCCACCGCATCGAGCTCGAACCGGCCAGTGACGCTGCCGTCGGCGTGCTTGACGATCGTGAACCGCCGGCCCTCCGTCGGATCCGGCTCCGGCCCGTCGGGATCCAGCGCATCGGCGAAGGCCTGCACCGCCAGGGGCAGCGCCTCGTGCCGGGACTCGGCCGCCACGGTGGCCCAGTCCCGGTCGAAGGCGCCCAGGTCGATGCCCTGCTCCGCAGCCTTCGCCACCTCCCCGGGGCCGACCTTCTCCGCCACCACGTTCACCTGCGCCGCACTCACCTCCCCCGCCGCGAACCCCGCCGCCAGCACCGGGAAGGACTCCAGCACCCGACCGGCCCGCACGATCCGCGACGCCTCGGCCGGCGCCACCCGCACGTGCCCGATCAACCACGACCGCATGCTCTTCAGCGCATCCCGCTCACACGCCTGCGTGCTCTCCGCATGCCGCACCGTGCGGGTCAGCTCGGC
>NZ_JBJHAQ010000083.1:0-764 GCF_054051115.1 Modestobacter sp. SYSU DS0904
CTTGATCGCCGCGGACGCCCCGGTGGCCTGCTGGAAGCTCGGGGTGGCCTTGGCGATGTCGGTGGTGGAACCGCTGAGCGCACCGTCGGCGTCGGTGTAGCCGGTGGTGCTGGCCGGGGCGGTGAACACCAGCTCGGTGTTCGTGGCCCCCACCGCGAACGGGGTGGCGCCGGTGGCCAGGCCGAAGGCCTTGGCGGCCTCGGCGTTGAGCTTGGTCAGCCGCTCGGCGTTGGTGTCCTCGGCGGCGGTGTACTCCACCGAGCCCAGGTCGAACTGCTTGCCACCGAAGCTGATGGTGCCGTTGAGCTTGGTGAAGTCGTTCACCGTCGTGGTGTCGCTGAAGTTCCCGGCACCGTTGAAGGTGACCGCGACCGAGCCGGCGGTGGTGGCGCTGGCGTTGGTGACGGTGCCGGTGGCGGCACCGGTGGCCGGGGCGGTGACGTCGACACCGGCGACGTTCAGGCCGGTGGCGTCCAGGCCCTTGCCGGTGGAGCCGATGGCGACGTTGATGGTCTCCCCGCCGTTGGCACCGACCTGGAAGGTGGCGTTGTAGCTGCCGTCCAGCAGGGCCTTGCCGTTGAACTTCGTGGTGCTGGCGATGCGGTCCAGCTCGGACTTGAGCTGGCCGATCTCGGACTGGATGTTCTTCTTGGCGTCGTCGTTGAGGCCACCGTCGTTGGAGGCCTGCACCGACAGGTCGCGCATGCGCTGCAGGATCTTGTGCGTCTCGGTGAGCGCACCTTCAGCGGTCTGCACGACCGAGA
>NZ_JBJHAQ010000084.1:0-609 GCF_054051115.1 Modestobacter sp. SYSU DS0904
TGGATGTTCTTCTTGGCGTCGTCGTTGAGGCCACCGTCGTTGGAGGCCTGCACCGACAGGTCGCGCATGCGCTGCAGGATCTTGTGCGTCTCGGTGAGCGCACCTTCAGCGGTCTGCACGACCGAGATGCCGTCCTGGGTGTTGCGGACGGCGACCTTCAGGCCACCGATCTGCGAGCGGAGGCCCTCGGAGATGGCCAGGCCCGCGGCGTCGTCGGCGGCGCGGTTGATGCGGAAGCCGGAGGAGAGCTTCTCCAGCGACTTGCCCATCTGGTTGTCGGTGACCGACAGGTTGCGGTACGAGTTCATCGCCGCGATGTTGTTGTTGACGCTCAGACCCATGGTGTTCCTCCGTGGACGTGGGTTTCAGATCGACCGCTGCATCCGTGCTGCGGGGTGTTGCCCTCTCAGTTACGGCGCCGAGCGGGCGTTCTCAACCCGAAACCGGGACGTCTTCCTGGGGGAGCTGAGCGCTGACCGGACGTGGCCGTGGGGGGGGGGGGGGGGGGGGGGGGGGGGGGGGGGGGGGGGGGGGGGGGGGGGGGGGGGGGGGGGGGGGGGGGGGGGGGGGGGGGGGGGGGGGGGGGGGGGGGGGGGGGGGGGGGGGGGT
>NZ_JBJHAQ010000085.1:0-600 GCF_054051115.1 Modestobacter sp. SYSU DS0904
TGTACTGAGCAGGACCGTTGTTGACGCGGGAGCGACCTCCGGGTCGGGTGGAGCTGTCTGACGGCATCCATTCCGACCGCGGAGGTCGCTCGTGTCCCACGCTAACGCCCGACTGACTCCGGCCGGGCGGTTGATCCTGGTCCAGCGGATCGCTACTGGCCGCCCGCCAGCACATGTGGCCGCGGAGATGGGCGTCTCGCGGGCCTGTGCCTACAAGTGGTGGGGCAGGTGGCGGGCCGAAGGCGAACCCGGCCTGGTCGACCGGCCCAGCCACGCCCGCAGCCATCCCCGGCGCACCCCGGCCTGCACCGAGACCCGGATCCGGATCTCCCGCCACCTGTCCCGCTCCGGGCCGGTGGCCATCGGCGCACACCTGAAGGTGCCCGCCTCCACCGTCGGTCGAGTCCTGCGCCGGCACCAGACCCCACCGTTGGCCGCCTGCGACCCGGTGACCGGGCAGGTCATCCGCGCTACTCGCCGCAGCGCCAACCGCTACGAGCACGACCGTGCCGGATCGCTGGTGCACGTCGATGTGAAGAAGCTCGGCCGCATCCCCGACGGCGGCGGCTGGCGGGCTCTGGGTCGAACAGCCACCGTCGA
>NZ_JBJHAQ010000086.1:0-561 GCF_054051115.1 Modestobacter sp. SYSU DS0904
CTGGTCGAACAGGTCGTGTGCCTGGGCGGCCTCATCGGCGGGCAGGTCCACCGCCAGCACCGCCCGCCCATCCGCCGGAGACGGGTACACGTGCACGTCGGCGGTCTTCTCCGCCTCCACGCGCGCTTCCTCCGCCGCATCCGCGTCCAGCTGCAGCATCAGCTCGGTGGCGCGCTTGCCGAGCTTGGTCACCGACAGGTCGCGGGCCTCACCGAGCAGTCGCTCTTCGACGCGGGCGGCGACCTCGGCGTTGGTGTGCTTGAGCTTGTCGGCCAGCTCCTGCGCCCGCCGCTCGTCGAGTTCCCCGGCACGCAAGGCGGCGAAGGTGGCCGGGAGCTTGTCCCGCCACACCAGCGCCCGGGTGAGCCGGATCGCCGCCGTCCCCCGCCCGACGTTGAGCACGGTGGCCAGCTCGGCGGTGAAGAACTCACTCACCTCACCGTCGGCCGGCTGGGCGGTCCACCCCGCCCGCCGCGCACCGGGATGATCCGGCGCAGGATCCGCGGCGGAGGGCCGCTGGCCGGCCAGGGCCAGGATCAGCTCGGCTTCCTCCGCAGTGGC